>JANWWH010000032.1 GCA_025056375.1 Aquificaceae bacterium | reverse complement strand
TTCTATCTCATCAAAAAAGCCCGTTCTGTGCATCCGCCTTATACTCTCCCTCACCAAGTCGGGGCTGTAGAGGCTTCCCTGCCGGAGGTTTATTATGCCCATTATCACATCCTCTGGCACAAACCTTGCCCCTTCCACCTTTATCTGGTCTATGACCTGCCCCTTGGAGAAGCTCACAAGGCAGAGGAGCAAGGTAAGAAATCTAAAGAATAACAACATCCCTGTTGCCCTCCTCAACGCGACCGCACACGAAAGCCTCCTCCAAAATACTAAGAACCCCTTCCCCTTCCTCTTTTTCAAGAACAAAGAGAAAACCCACACCCATGTTAAAGGTTCTATACATCTCTTCCACCCGCACCCTTCCCAGCTCTCCAATCCACTCAAAGAGGGGGTTCTTGGGTATGCAGGAGGTGTCCACCACAGCCCTGCAACCCTCCGGCAGTATTCTTACCAAATTACCGGGTATACCACCCCCCGTTATGTGTGCCATGCCCCTTATTTTAAGCCCTGAGCTTTTTAGCCTTTTCACCTCCTGCGCGTATATTCGTGTAGGCTCAAGCAGGAGCTCCCAAACCCGCTTTCCAAGCCCTTCCACAGGGTCATCGTAGGATATACCCTTTTCCTCGAGTATTTTTCTCACGAGGCTGTAGCCGTTGCTATGAAAACCGCTGGAGGGAAGACCCACTATCACATGACCTGGCTTTATGTCCTTTCCGCTTATCAACTCTTCTCTCTCGCATACTCCTACGCAAAAACCCGCAAGGTCGTAAACACCTTCGGGGTAAAAGTCCGGCATCTCGGCGGTCTCTCCCCCCACAAGGGGTATATCCGCAATCCTGCATCCTTCCACTATACCGTCCATCACGCTACCGAGCACCTGAAGGTCTATCCTGCCGGTGGCTATGTAGTCAAGGAAAGCTACGGGTTCAGCCCCACTGGTAAGCAGGTCGTTCACGTTCATGGCAACCAGGTCTATACCCACCGTATGGTGCACGCCTACCTTCTGAGCAACCTTGAGCTTTGTTCCCACGCCGTCGGTAGCGAGCATGAGCACTGGGTTTTTGTAACCCTTTAGTTCCACACCGCTGGCAAAGCCACCAAAGAGAATAACCTGCTTCCGCAGAAGGCGAACCTTTTCCTTTATGTATTCTACGAAAGCCTCCGCACGTTCAAGGCTCACCCCTGCCCTTTCGTAAGTCCACTCAGCCATGGAAGTAAAACTCCTCTATGATGGTGTATATGGGTCCTACGGAGGTAAGGGAACTCTTTACGAGGGTAACCCTGTCCACTAAATCTTCACCGAAGGTGGTGTTTTCGTGCTGACGCAAAAAGTCCTTGAGAGCTCTCCTTTCAAACTCCTTTATCCTGCATACGGTCACATGGGGTTGGAAGGGTTTGCCCTCATCTTTTATGCCTACCTGTCTGTTTGCCTTTATTATGGCTCGAGCGATATCTATGAGTGGTCTGTGACCCTCCGCTACCCCTATCCACAAAACCCTTGCCCTATCAAGGCTAGGGAAGACGCCAAGACCCTTGTATTTTACCCTGAGGGGCTTTAACTTCTGAGCTACTTCCTGAAGGCTTTTTAGAAGGTCCATAAGCCTTGCCTGTTCTATCTCACCTATAAACTGGAAGGTCATGTGAAAGTTTTGGGGCTCTACCCATTTGCCCTTTATGAACCCCTCGCTCTGCGCCTGCAGTTTTTCCACGGTCTCTTGTATCCTTTTGGTAACAAAAAAACCCACGAAAACCCTTACCATTACCAGTATCTGAAAGCCCCCGTATCCAGATGAACAAAGCCAGACCTTGGATAGTATCCCACACCACCAGCCCTTAGACTAAGGGCAATATCTCTAAGACTTTGAAGTGACATACCCTCTATCCTCACATCCACAGCCTTTCCAAGGCTGTGATAGCTTTCCTTGGCAACCCCCCTCTTCTTGCTATGAAGGTAGGCGTTTGTTTCTGGCGACCTGTATCCTGAAATAACCACTATCCTCTCTCTCTCCGAAAGCCGAGTTATAAGATAGAGAAGGTCAAGAAGCTTAAGGTCTATGTGTGTAACCTCACCGCTTCTGTGGTCTCTAAGGAGGTGGTTTATCTCACGAAGGGCACCCTCTATGTATACACCGTCCATCCAATAAACCATCCTGAGGCTCTCACCGGTGTTTAGAGCGTAGAGGTTAAGCATTCTTGCCCCTTCTCTGATACCACCCGAGCTCAGGAGATGGGCGTAGGAAAAAGAACTACCCATAAGCACAAAACCCACGTAGCCCAAAGACTTTAAAAGTTCTCTTCTCGTCATCTTCCACCTCCTGCGGGGAAGTAAACCCTTGCCAACATTTTATCATATCCGTAAAGGTCTTCTCTAAAGTGGAGCTTTCCTTCCCTTTCGAAGGCTGTAAAGTAGAAAAGATATATGGGAGCGCTCTCTCTGAGAGTTAAGGTCTGGGTTCTTCCTTCCTTTATAAGGAGGTCAAGCTTCGCAGAAGTCCAACCTTCGCCCAAAAGATAGAGGGCAAGCTCTTTAGCCCTTTCCACTCTTATACATCCAGAACTAAAGGCTCTTTTGGTGTGTTTGAAGAGTCCTTTGTCGGGCGTATCGTGCAGGTATACTGCAAAGTGGTTGGGAAAGTTAAACTTTATCCGTCCTAAGGAGTTTTTTGGTCCTGACTCCTGCACCAGCCTAAAGGGAAAATTTTTTTCACCATACAGACTCCAGTCCACTTGTTGAGGGTCCACCTCCATACCCATGTGGAAAACCCTAAAGCCCTTCCTCCTGAGGTATTCAGGGTCTTTTTTCACCTTTGGAAGTATGTCCTTCGTGGATATGGAAAGGGGCACATACCACTTGGGGTTTAGGGTTAGACTGTTTATCCTGCTGTAGAGCATAGGCGTGGGTCTAAAGTCTTCCTTGTAGTTTCTACCTACTATAACCTTTGAGTGAAGTACGGGTGAACCTCCGTCAAGGAGAAAAAGTTCAAAGGAGGGTATGTTTACCACCACAGCGCGCGTAAGAGGTTTAGAAAGCCAGCGGTGTTTTTCCAGGTTCAGGTGCAACTGTCTGAGCCTGTCCGCAGGACTTACGTTTAGCTCCGCAAGCGTTTTTCTATCTATTTCCCCTGTCACCTTAAGTCCATGCCTTGACTGAAAACTCCTAACAGCCCCTAAGAGCTCCTCGTCAAAGAGTTCAGAGGTGGTGAACTCCTGCAGGTCACCCAGCAAGAATAGCCTGTATCTTACCTCTGTTAGACAGGGGCTCTTATCGCCGTATCTTAAAACCTTTGACAACCCCAGAGGTCTCCAGTCAATAGAGGATAGGTCCTTCAAAGACCTTGCCTGCTCTACGAGAAACCAGTATTCTCTACCCTTTGGGGCGAGCTCCTTTATAAGTTCATTAAGTCTTCCCTCCACAAGGAGCCTATGGAGCGTCTCCACCAAGAGTTCAGGCTTTTTAGGAAGGCTCCAGCTATCGTAGAGCTTTGAGGGGTCCACCTTACCGTAGTATAAGTGGTGAGAGAACTTAATAAGAATGTCCGTAAGGGCTATCTCTGGCTCAAGACCCTCGAGGGGTTTGTAGTCCTCCTGCTTTAGCCCGTGGTGGACGCCTTCTTCCAGAAGTTCCTGAAGTTTGTAGAAATTTTCTGTAGGCTTACCTTCGCAGAACCAAAGACATCTGTAGCCCAAAAGTTTGTAGAGCTGTTGAACCTTCTGCGGGTAGTAAAGTCTGTTCCAACTCTGCCTTATGCTCTTTTCAAGGCTTTGGGCGTATGCAAGACCAAGAAGAAGGAACAGCAGAGGAAGGGCGACCGCCATAGGCGGTCTCTATTATATCACATAGGTTTCCCTTCCACTACATCTCCGCCCTCACCGGGCTTTTGCGATGTGTGCTGATATAGATAGCCTCCCACCTTGCCTGCGGTCTCCAGCACCTTCTCCGTAACCCTTCTAACTTCCTGAACATCCTGAGAGCTTGCAAATACCTTTTTAGCCTCTTCCAGCACCTTCTCCCCTTCGGAGACCACATCTCCAGGGATTTTGTCTCTGCTCTCCTTGAGGACCTTCTCAAGGTTGTAAATGTGCTGGTCAAGCTGGTTTTTGGCTTCCACCAGCTCCTTTTTCTTCTTGTCCTCTTGCTCATGAAGCTGTGCTTCTTTCAACATCTTTTCTATCTCTTCCTGCGTTAGACCAGAGGAAGCTTGAACTCTTATGGACTGTTCCTTGCCCGTGCCCGTATCTCTTGCGGTAACATGAAGGATGCCGTCCACGTCTATGTCAAAACAGACCTCTATCTTTGGAACGCCTCTGGGGGCTGGGGGTATACCCGTAAGGTAGAACTTGCCGAGAGACTTGTTATCCCTTGCCATAGGACGCTCCCCCTGAAGCACGTGAACCTCTACCTCCGTCTGGTAGTCGCTTGCAGTGGTGAAGGTCTCGCACTTCCTGTAAGGTATAGGTGTGTTTCTCGGTATGAGCACTGTCATAACGCCCCCATAAGTCTCCACGCCCAGAGATAGGGGCGTGACGTCTACAAGGAGTATCTCCTTCACCTCGCCAGACAGAACGCCAGCCTGTATGGCTGCACCCACAGCCACCACCTCGTCTGGGTTCACCCCCTTGTGAGCTTCCTTCCCAAAGAAATCCCTTATCTTTTGCTGAACCAGCGGTATCCTCGTAGAGCCACCAACCAAAACCACGTCATCTATTTCCTGAGGTCTAAGCCTGGCATCTTCCAAAGCCTTCTTTACTATGTCCATAGTTCTGTCCACCAGGTCCCTTATCATCTCCTCCAACCTTGCACGGGTGAGCCTTTTCTGGAGGTGAAGGGGCTGGTTCGTAGATGGGTCTATGGTAATGAAGGGAAGGTTTATCTCTGTCTCAAGCTTGAAGGAGAGTTCCTTTTTTGCCTGCTCGCTGGCTTCTTTGAGCCTTTGCAGGGCGGTTCTGTCCCTTTTGAGGTCCACACCCGTCTCCCTCCTGAACTCTTCGATAAGCCACTCCATTATCCTCTCGTCAATGTTAGCACCACCCAGATGTGTGTCCCCTGCGGTAGCCTTTACCTCTATGACGCCCTCTCCACCTTCCAGAATGGAGACGTCAAAGGTGCCACCACCAAAGTCGTAGACCAGTATCTTCACATCGCTCTTCTTGTCAAGCCCGTAAGCAAGGGCTGCGGCGGTAGGCTCGTTAAGTATCCTTAAAACCTCAAGACCTGCCAGCTTCCCCGCATCCTTCGTAGCCTGCCTCTGCCTTTCGTTAAAGTAGGCGGGTACCGTGATTACCGCCTTACTTATCTTCTCACCAAGGTAAGCCTCTGCCGCTTCTTTCAGCTTTTTGAGCACCTGAGCTCCCACCTCCTCAGGACGCACCTTCCTGCCCAGGTTTACGATATCAAAGCTGGCGTCTCCTTTCTCATCCGCCACGACCCTGTAAGATACCCTCTTACCCTCTTCTACAACTTCCTCGTATTTTCTCCCTATAAATCTTTTGGATTCGTAGACGGTGTTCTCAGGGTCAAGTATGGCACGCCTTTTGGCAGGGTCTCCTACGAGGATTTCCTTTTCCTTCGTCCAAGAGACAACAGAGGGTGTAAGCCTTGAACCCTCCTGATTGGCTATCACCACCGGCTCATCACCTATCATCACAGCCACTACCGAGTTTGTGGTCCCTAGGTCTATGCCTATTATCTTCTCCGCCATCTTCTACCTCCTTGCCTTTGGTTTGAAGTAATATAAAACTTTAGTAAAACTCTGTCAAGTTTTTTATACGGAGCATTTTAAAGTGAGATGATATAAAGGTGCCTTCGCCCCTAAACCAAAGCTTTTTGGACGGCAAAGCTCAAAGTGATGGATAGGTTAAGCAACATTTTTCATCCAATCTTTAGAGTTTTGGGTATAATATCTTTCAGATAAGGAGGTGGTAACATGAAAAGGTTCACGCTTGCTTTGGCAGTTCTCTCAGGACTTGCGATGGCTCAGGAGAAAAAGCCCCTTGACCCCTGTGGTAGCCCAAAGGAGTTCTATTCTAAGTATATGCTGGACAAGTGCTACAAGGGGTATTTTGATGCCATAGTGGAAAGCAAAAGGCTTGCGGAGGAAGCCCAAAAAAGGGCAGAGGAGGCAAACAGAAAGGTGAGTGACCTGGATGGTAGGCTGAAGAGGTTAGAAGGCAGGGCGGAGGACCAGGAAAGAAGGATAAGGGCGCTTGAGGGTAGACCCGCACCTACCGCGCCCAAAAGAGAAGAGGGCATAGGCCCTACAAGTGGCAGTTGGAGGAAGTAGGTGTCGTCTACTTTGACTTTGACCGGTTTAATGTAAAACCTTCGGAGGCAAAAAAGCTGGACGACATGGCAGGAAAACTTAAAGGAGAGAGCAAAGAAGTGTTGGTGGTAGGTTTTGCGGATAAAAGGGGTTCGAGCAGGTATAACTTTAACCTATCCATGTGGCGTGCCCAGATGGTAGCCAGTTATTTGGCTAAGAAGGGCGTGGACATAGGCAGAATAAGGGTAGCTTCTTATGGTAAGGAGGTGGCGGAGCTCATAGGACCAGAGCATGCCCAGCAAAGGGTGGTAAGGGTTTACCTTATCAAATAATCTCTTATCCTTTTGGCACCCTCTCGTAGGGTGCCCCCATCCTTTGCGAAGGATATCCTTATATATTTCTCCGTTTTGTTCTTTCCAAAGTCCACGCCGGGCGTAGTAGCTACCTTTGCCTCTCTTAAAAGCTTCAAAGATAGCTCGTAGCTGTGCAGCCCATACTGGCTTATATCCAACCACACATAGAAAGCACCCTCCGGAACTATCTCAAGCCTGCCGACGCCTTCAAGTTCTTTCAGGAGTAAGTCTCTTCTCTTTTTGTAGGTGTCTCTGACCCTTGAAAGATGGTTGTAATCAAAGGCTTCCAAAGCGGCATACTGGCTCAGGGTTGGAGCTGATATGTATAGGTTTTGGAGGATGAGCTCCGCTTTCCTGACAAGGCTTTCATCAGGGAGTATAACCCAGCCAAGTCTAAAGCCCGGCATACAGAAAGCTTTGGAAAAACCATTTATGACGATAGCCCTTTGACTAAACTCAATAGCTGTCCTTTCCCTTTTTTCGTAAACAAGCCCGTGATATATCTCGTCGCATATCAGGTATAAGCCTCTGCCCTCGCAGAAGGATGCGAGGGCTCTTAGGTTGTCTTCTTCGTAGAGGCTACCTGTGGGGTTTGCGGGTGTAGATATGTGCACCACCGAGTAGCCCTCCAAACCTTCAAGATGCTCGGGGGTTATCTGATAGTTGGTGCTTCTATCTACCTTAAGCATGATAGGTTCTAAGTCTAAGAGATAGGCAAAGTTTTTGTAGCAGGGATAGGAAGGGTCTGAAAGCACAACCCTCTCACCCGCACTCAGGAGTAGGGCATATACCAGCAGAAAAGCGGAGGATGTCCCCGTTGTTACGACTACCCTTGAAGGAGAGACCTCAACCCCGTAATAGGCGTAGTAGTGCTCCGCTATCCTTTCTCTTAGCTCCCAAAGACCGAGGCTTGGCGTGTAGAAATATCTCCTCTCTCTTACCGCCCTCTCCATAGCCTCTGTTACGCCGGGAGGCGGCTCAAGGTCCGGCTCCCCTATCTCCATATGAACCACATCTTCTGTCCTTAGGGCTTCTTGAAGTATGTCCATTACGAGAAAGGGACTTATCCTGTCAAGCCTTCCCATCCTTGAGGTTCTCTAAGATGAATCTGGCTATACCTATACCTCCTGCTTCAGCCATCTTCCTGCCCAGTTTCTCCAGAAAAGTATCATAGTAAAGCCTGGCATCGAAGGACTTTCCCTCGAGCATAGGCTTAAAAGCCTCTTTTAGCACCTCTTTAATAAGCAGAGCTTCAAACTCAAGGGCTACCCCCTTCTTATCCTTTTTCAGGAGCTCTAAGGGTGTCATACTTGGCACGGAGTGGACTATTTTTTTACCCTCACCCATCCTTAAAAATTATACTATGCCATACACCTCGGGTGAGAAATAAGATTTTCTGGACAAAGAGTAATCTTTCCAGTCCCTCTCCATAAGGTTATATTATCCAAACAGGTCTATATTAGACACAACACACTCAACGTGTCGGTTATTAATTTTTAAGCTTATAATTATCTAATCATGGCAAAGAGCATAAGGTATGAGGATAGAAACCCAGAACCCCTCATACCACCTGAGCAGAGGGTAAAGACTTTCAGAGAATACACCCTTGGCTACTCAGTAAGCCTCGCCCTCGACGAGGCTCAAAGGTGTCTCTTATGTAAAGATGCGGACAAAAGATGTATAAAAGGTTGTCCTGTGGGTGTGGATGTGCCGGGCTTCATAAAAAAGCTCAGAGAGGGTGACCTGCTCGGAGCTTACAAGAAGATAGTGGAAACCGACCCCTTTCCCTCCGTCTGCGGGAGGATATGTCCTCAGGAAAGGCAGTGCGAAGGCTCCTGCATTCTCTATTACGACACGGTAAGGGATAAGAGAAACAAGGGATTGCCTGTAGCCATAGGTGCGCTGGAGAAGTTCGTAGGAGACTTTGTGAGGATTTCAGGAATAGGCTTAGAAGAGGAGAGGGCTGAGCCCACGGGCTACCGCGTGGCGGTGGTGGGTGCAGGACCTGCGGGGCTTGCCTGTGCCTACGACCTTGCAAGATGGGGTCATAAGGTGCACCTTTTTGAAGCCCTACCAAAAGCAGGCGGTGTGATGACTTATGGCATACCCCGTTCAAGACTCCCTAGAGAGATATTAGACTGGGAGATAGAAAGGTTGAAAAATCTCGGTGTTGAGTTTTTTTTCGGTCAAGTGGTAGGTAGGACAGTAAAACTGCGAGAACTCCTTGAAAGATACCATGCGGTCTTTTTAGGAGTGGGTGCAGGAAGGGGAAGTCTAGGCATAGAAGGAGACCAGCTCAAGGGCGTATACTCCGCCATAGAGGTGCTTACGAGGGTTGGTCTTATGGGGGCGGATGGTTTCCCTCAAAGGGGAACGCCCGTAGACCTTGGAAAAAGGACAGCCATAATAGGCGGTGGATTTACCGCGGTGGACTGTGCCATAACCGCCCTGAGGCTGGGTGTGGAAACCCATGTGGTTTACAGGAGAACTCGGGAGACCTCCTCCGCACGGCAGGAGGAATGGGACCACATAAAGGAAGAGGGAGCCCTTATCCACTGGCTTACCCAGCCGGTGCGCATATTAGGAGACGAAAAGGGAAGGGTCAGAGCTCTTGAGTGTGTAAAGATGACCCTTGGTGAGCCGGACAGGAGCGGAAGACCAAGACCCGTCCCCTTGGAAGGCTCGGAGCATCTTATAGAATGTGACTCCGTCATCTTTGCCATAGGTCAAAAGGCGAACCCCATAGCTTACGAAGACCTACAGGAGCTCCAAGTTACGGAGTGGGGAACTGTAAAGGTGGACGATGAATTCAGAACCTCTGTGAGAGGTCTTTTTGCAGGGGGTGATGTGGTGAGCGGTGGGGATACGGTGGTGCGAGCCCTCGCAGAGGGTAGGAAAGCCGCGAAGTCAATCCATAAATTCCTTATAGAGGAGGTAAGATTATGAAAAAGGCGGCGATAGCCCTTGGAGTGCTTCTCTTAGCCTTTTTCCTATTCAGAGCCTGTGGCGATAGCCCCGAAGAGTCTGGCAGAGATACGGTAAAAGAATTCATTGAAAACATAAGGGACGGCGAAGGTAAGGAAGCTCTCAAGCTACTTTACCCACCCCTGAGAGATGCTCTGTCTCAGGAGCTTAAACTACCCATACAGCTGACGGAGATGAAGCCTTCAGAAGTCCTTGCCTGTACCCTTTCCTCTATGGGTGAGAACATAAAAAAGGTGAAAGTCCTCGATACGAGCAGGATAGACGACAAACACGTAGAAGTTACATTAAAGGTCACAGACAGAGAGGGTGTGGAGAAGATATTTACCTTTATAGTCATAAGGGACGAAAAACGGTGGAAGATAGCCAGCATATCGGGCATTAAATGAAAATACTCCTCTGGCAGACCGCCTATCTGGGGGACGTGGTCCTCACCACCCCCCTTATAAAATCACTGAAGAAAAACTTCCCAGGAGCTCACATAGCCTTCGTGGGCAGGAGTTTTATAGTGGAGCTTCTCAAGGGCTTTCAAATAGAACTCATACCCTTTGACAAAGGTTTGAAGGAGAGCTTCCAAATATTAGAGAAGATAAGAGACTTTCAAGTCGCCCTTTGTCCTCATGTGTCCGCAAGGAGCGCCCTCATACTTTTTCTGGCGGGCATACCAACGAGGATAGGCTTTGACAGGTCCGAGCTCCCCTGGCTCTTTACCCACAGGGTAAGGCACCGCTGGAACCTGCACGAGGTGGAGAGAAACTTGCAACTATTAGAGCCTCTACATATAAGAGAAAGAGACATAATGCCCCTTCTCTTTGTTGAGGAAGAGGAAAAAAAAGCGGTAATGGAGAGGTTTAACCTGCCAGAGGAGTTTTTCCTGCTCTCCCCCTTTTCCAACTTTCCACTAAAGGAGTGGCACCTACAAGGCTGGCTAAAGTTAGTCTCTAAGCTCCCCCTACCTGCGGTGGTTGTGGGCACGCAAAAAGACAGAGAAAGGTCAAAGGTTTTTGAGGGAAAGGCTATAAACCTCGTAGGCAAGACGGGTTTGAGAGAGCTCATAGCCCTCATAAGCCTTTCAAAGGCTGTCCTTTCTTGCGACTCCTCACCCGTCCACATAGCTAATGCGGTTGGCGTCCCTGCCCTGAGCCTCTACACCTCCACATCACCATACTACGGTTTTTACCCTCTGAAAGGACACTACCTTACGCCAAAGCTGTCCTGCTCGCCCTGTTCACCCAACCCAAAAAGGTGTAAAAAGGGCACTCAAGCCTGTTTGAGCGGTATAGAGGCGGAGGAGGTCTTAGAAGGACTAAAGTTAGTGCTCTCTCTGTGATTCACCACCGACTGAGCCATGCCAAGAAAGATAAGAGAGGCAAAAAGGTTTGAGGTGCCGTAGCTGATAAAGGGCAGGGCTATACCTTTGGGGGGTATAAGGTTGGAGACCATCGCCATGTTCCATAAAAAGGAAAGGGCAAAGTTCGCAGCAGTGCCAAAGAGTATGAGCCTGCCCATAGGCTCGGATGTCTTCAAAGAGTGCCACAGGAGCCTACCCACGAGCAAGGAGTAAAGGAGTATGACCAAAAGCACTCCAGAGAAGCCCATCTCCTCCCCCACTATGGCAACCACATAGTCCGTATCGGCGGCGGGTAGAGGTCCCATCTTCTGAAGCCCCTGCCCTATCCCTACACCGAGAAAACCACCCATGGCAAGCGCGTAGAGCGACTGTATAATCTGGTATCCACTGTCTTCAGGGTCAAGGAAAGGGTCCTTCCAGGCGGATAGCCTCTCCGCCACATAACCCTTTGAAGTAAGGATGTAATAAACCACAAGAATTATGAGGGGAAACACCATCATATAAACCTTCTTTGGAACACCCCCTACGT
The DNA here is from genome assembly GCA_025056375.1 of Aquificaceae bacterium. Lineage (GTDB taxonomy): Bacteria > Aquificota > Aquificia > Aquificales > Aquificaceae > Pampinifervens. Next base: position 5,637 of record JANWWH010000032.1, on the reverse strand, counting down.
AAACCATAAGGGCGGTAAGGAGCAGTAGGAAAACCGCACCACCCTTGTCTGGCTGTAGGAGGAGCAGAAAAGCCATAGAGAAGGGAGGAAGAAAAGCCCAGACGAAGTGCTTCCACCTTCTGAGGCTTCCCTTACGAACTATATAGTAAGATAGGAACAACACGAGGCTTATCTTTGCAAACTCAAGGGGTTGAAGGCTGGAACCCAGAAGCCATCTGTCCACCGCCTTGCCAGAAACTAACTTTTTTACCACAACTGCAAACAGGCTCAAGAGGGAGAGGCTTACGAGCAAGTAAGGAAGAAAGGACCTGACAAGAAGCCTGTAATCGGTTTTTGCCAAAAGGGTTGCCAGCCAAAGACCTAACAAGAAGACCGCAAGTTGAAGGAGGGGTCTTCTGTAAAGAGAGAGGTTGCCATAGGCATCCATGAGGTGCGGGACCAGATTGACGCTCACTATAACCGTCTCTCCAAGTAGAAAAAGAGCAAGAAGGCTGAAGAGTATCCACCCGTCCCACACTTTTGTCACAGTAAGTAAAAATATAGCAAAGTGGAGGAGAAGGTGTATAATATAAACTTACCATCCGGGGTAGCTCAACGGGCAGAGCAGGCGGCTGTTAACCGTCAGGTTGGGGGTTCGAGTCCCTCCCCCGGAGCCATAAAAGAGATGATAGACATAAAGGGTATAACTCTTCCTGTAGTGCTCGTAGAGATTAAGGAGAAGGGAGACCCTACAGCTCTCATAGATGAGATAAGGCGTAGGGTTTCCTCCAAGCTATTCGAGGGTAGCTATGTGGTGATAGAGGATAGGGGTCTTCTGAGAAAGGAGGAAGTGGAAAGTATAGAAAAAGCCCTATCCGAGAAGAGCATAAAGAGCATAAAAAAGCTGAGCCTTGAGGACAAAAACATAGGTAAAGAGCGTTTGCTGATTGTTCAGAAACACCTCCGTTCTGGTCAGAAGGTGGAGCACAACGGAGACATACTGGTTCTTGGAGATGTGAACAAGGACGCCCAAGTGATAGCCACGGGCAACATCATAGTAATGGGGAAGCTTAGGGGTGTGGCAATAGCAGGTGCCCTCGGAGACGAGGGGGCGGTGGTAGTTGCCCTTGAGATGGAGCCCCAGCAGATTAGGATAGGAAGAAAGGTTGCCATAAAAGACGAAGGAGAGAGAACATCGCCAGGATACCCGGAGTTGGCAAGGGTTGAGAACGGTAATATAATACTTGAGAGGGTTTGAATGAGTAAGGTTTTTGTAGTTACTTCAGGAAAGGGGGGTGTGGGCAAAACGACCATAACTGCAAATCTCTGCGTTGCCCTTGCAAGCCTCGGAAAGAAGGTCCTTGCTTTGGATGCGGACATAGGTCTGAGAAACCTTGATATGATACTTGGTCTTGAAAACAGGATAGTTTACGATGTGCTGGATGTGTTGGAGGGCAGGGTGGAGTTTCAAAAGGCACTCGTAAGAGACAAGAGGGGTCTTAGCCTTTGGCTTTTGCCAGCCAACCAAACAAAGAACAAGGACGCTATAAATAAAGATAAATGGGTGGAAATGATAGGAGACATCGTGAACTCGGGTGGATATGACTACATATTTATAGACTCGCCCGCAGGTATAGAACAGGGTTTTCAGATAGCAGCCCTCCCGGCGGACACCGCCCTCGTAGTGGTGAACCCAGAAGTATCCTCCATAAGAGATGCGGACAGGATAATCGGACTTCTGGAAAACATGGACAAAAGAGAATACTACCTTGTGATAAACAGGATAAGGTGGGAGAGCGTAAGACGGGGTGAGATGCTCTCGGTGGAGGATATCGTGGACATACTCAAAGCCCGCCCCATAGGTATAGTGCCTGAGGAACCAAAACTCGTGGATTTTACCAATAGAGGAGAACCTATAGTGTTGTCTAAGGACTACAATGTATCGAAGGCTATACTGGATATGGCAAGGAGGATAGAGGGTGAAGACCTTCCGATGGTCCGGTATGGTGAGAAAAAAAGTCTCTTTGAAAGATTGTTGGGGAGGTAGTTATGATATGGGATATACTTTTTAATAGAGTTAAGAGCAAAGATGAAGCAAAGAGAAGGCTTACCTTGGTGCTTTCCTACGAAAGGAAGGGGCTCCCACCTAATTTCGTGGACAGGCTAAGAGAAGACCTTATATCCGTTTTTTCCAGATACCCGCAGTTTGAAGTAAAGAAGATTGAAGTGGACATAAAGAGGGATAAAGAGGATTTTGACCAGCTCTGGATAAGCATACCCTTCAAGCAATGAAAAAACCCATCCTTCTAATTGACTTAGACGGCGTTTTGGTAAAAGACAAAGCTCTCACTCCCTTCGAGGACGCCCTACACTTTCTCCAGAGCCTGAGAAGTCTGGATATACCCTTCCGCGTCGTCTCTAACAACTCCACAAGACCACCGGAGAGGATAATCAGGGAGCTGAGAGAGAAGTCTATCCATCTTAAGGAGGAAGAGTTCCTCTCTCCCCTATCTCTTTTGGGTCACTATTTAAAGGAAAGGGGTTTTAAGAGGTTGTTTTTTATAGGCATGCAGGCAGTGAAGGAATACTTGCAGGGGCTTGGCTTTGAAGTGGTTGAAGAGGAGGGCGTGGACGCAGTGGTTGTGGGTCAGGACAGAGGGCTGGACTTTAGGAAGTTAAAGCTGGCGACCTCTGCGGTCTTCCTCCGGGGTGCCAAGCTGGTCCCGGTAAACCTTAGTAGGATAGTCAGGGACGACGATGGTTTATACTTCCCCGGTGCAGGTTCCATCGCCCTTGCCATCGCCCACGCCTGCAACTACGGAGAAAAGCTTCCCAATCTTGGTAAACCTTCAGAGGAGTTCATAAGGCAGGCGCTAAAAGACCTTCCTGAGGACGAGGTATACTTGGTAAGCGACGACCTCTACACGGACCTTATGGGTGCCAGAGAGATGGGGCTGAAAACCCTTTTTATGACCAGTGGTAAATACGGAGAAGAGGAGATAAAAAGGGCGGGCTTTAGCCCTGACCTAACCTTTCACAGCCTCAGTCAACTACTGGACTATCTTTATAAAACTGTTCTTTCTTAGCCTTTCAAGGAGCTCGGTCTTTCTCTGTTCCATCTTTTTTGACATCAGCTCCTGTCTCAGCTCTTCCAAGCTCCTACCCCCTCTGACTTCCTCCTGAGATAAGACCTTCGCCAAGTATATGTTTTCTCTATCCTCCGCCATCAGAAGCTCACCCACGCCAGCTTTCCAAACCCCTTTGTCAAGGACCTCCACCAGCTCACCCCTTCCTACCCTTAGCCTTTCCAGGCGGACACCCATAGCCTTTGCCAGCTCTTCCAGACTCCCTTTGGGGTCAAATAGCCTTTTCAGCCTTTCCCCTTCCCTCTTGTCAACAACGAGGAGCTCTATGTTCCTCACCAGACTTATCTCACCAGCCTTTAACTTCTCCAGCTCCAGCTCCGCCTCTGACACTTTAACCTCTCTTTCAAGGAGAGCTGTAAGCCCCTGAGTTGCCAGGAGTTCCCTTTCAAGAAACCTCCTCAGGTCCTGAAGGGTGAGCCCTTCCCTTGAGAGCTCCCGGACTATCCCTTCAAGGTTTGTCTTGTTGGCTTTTGCTATGTTCTGGAGGGTTTCGTCCATCAACTCCTGAGAAACTTGCAGACCCCTGCCAGTGAGAAACTGGTAGAGGAGCATACCCTCCACCAGCTTTTCAATCAAGCTTTTTCTGTCGGCGGTTCCGTAGAAGAGCATACCCATCTTCACGTCGCTCTCAAGGATGGGCTCTGAGTTAACGGAGGCAACCACCCTGTCCACGAGGACCGCAGAAAAGCTCACAGCCGTCCAAAGTAAAACTCCACCGAGTATCTTTTTGAAACTTCCTGAAACCATTTTTGGAACACCTCCTGCCTTCTTTCCCTCAAGAGCTTTTCTCTAACTATGGGCTTTGCCTCTTCTAAGGGTATAATACCGCTACCCCTCCTGTCCGCAACCCTGAATATCACGTAAGCACCTCCTACTTCTATGGGCTTTGCGGTCTTGCCCACCTCGTAGGGATGGAGCTGTCTTTTCACTATCTCCGGTAGCGTCTGTATAGAATACCACATGGGTTGTCCCATTTTTACCTGCTCCTCCTCCTTTATAGTGCCACTTCTGGAGAGGTTGTAGTAAACCTCGTTAGCTTTGTCAAGGTCTTCCACCGAGTATCTTTCAAGCAGAACCTGTGCGGGTAGCTTAAAGTCACGAAGGTTCAGATAATAGTAGGCGGTTATCTGCCCCTCCTTTACCTCCACGTCCTTTGACAGCCTGTCCATTATTTTTTGCGTAAGAACCTCCGTAACCAGCAGTTCCTTTGCCACACCGCTAAGCCTTTTGCTTCCTACGTTCTTTTCCAGATAGGCTTCCAGCTCTGCGTTGGAGAGGGAAATACCCATCCGTTTTGCTTCTATCTGTATTATCCTACTTCTTACGTATTCCACGAGGAATTCTTGAAGGTCTCTGGAGGTAGCCCTTGCTATGGGCAGGTGGAGTATCTCTCTCCAATAGGCGCTGAAAGCTTGCCGTAGCTCTTCCTGACTTATGGTCTCTTTGTCTACGCGTGCCACCACGCGCGCAGAGCTCGCGCTCAGGAGGAAAAGAATGAGAAGGAGGAGCCTCATGAGTATATTATATTGGCAAGTGCTATATTTGTAACTATGAAGGCGATGAGCAGGCAAAAGCTCAAAGAGCTCTACGATAAGGACTTTCCTCTCTGGGCGGAGATAAACTACGAACTTCTCAAAGAAAGAGCCTACGAGCTTGTGGATTGGGAGAACCTCTTGGAGGAAATAGAGGATATGGCAAGAAGACATCTGGATTCTGCGGTTAGTTATCTGGCGGTTATCCTTGAACATATGTATAAGTGGGACAACTTTAGAGAGCTTACTAAGAGTGGAAAGGAAAAGGGTGGGCTTGGATGGATAAGGAGTATAGAGCTTGCAAGGGGTGAATTGGAAGCGCTCATGGAAATTTACCCGAGCTTAAAGGAAAAAGTTCCACAGAATATGAACAATGCGTGGAAGATGGCAGTTCCAAAAATCCTGCATAGTGCCCAAGACCTTGGTAAAAGGATAACCAAAAAAGACCTACCCTCAGCCTGCCCTTACACTTACGAGGAAGCAATGACAAGAGACCTGAGGAAGGAGCTAAAGCCATGAAGACCATAAGCAAGGAGGAACTAAAAGAACTCTACGATAAAGAATTTCCTCTTTGGGCGGAGATAAACCTAGAGCTCTTGAAAGAAAGAGCCTACGAGCTCGTGGACTGGGAGAACTTACTGGAGGAAGTACGAGACATGGCACAGAGGCACTTGGACGCCTGCATAAGCTACTTGGCGGTCATCTTGGAGCATCTTTACAAGTGGGACAACTTCAAGAGGCTTGCGGGTGGTGAGACTGCGGGTAGAGGATGGATAAAGAGCGTAGAAAACGCAAGGGACCGATTGAGCTTGCTTTTTGAAAACTACCCGAGCTTGAAGGGTAAGCTACCGCAGGAACTCCAAAGAGCATGGAAGCAAGCAAGGATGGAGCTGGGCATATGGCTCAGGGACAAGGACCAAAACCCCGAAGACTTCCACATACCCCAAGAATGCCCCTACACTTACGAAGAAGCCATGACG
>JANWWH010000031.1 GCA_025056375.1 Aquificaceae bacterium | reverse complement strand
GCCGTGTGTGCCAGGATGCAGGGGTCCCCAATTGAGGACAAGCTGTGCTTTTTTCTGAAGCCTTGCCTTCTCCGTTCTCTCCAAATCTTCAAGGGTAGGCACTCTCGTATGGACTAGTTCGTAGTCGTGGCTGGGAGGTTCGGTCCTTCCGGCGTAAAGCTCTGTCAGAGATGGGAGCTCTACCTCCGGGATGCCCTGCATAGGAAAGTCCTTTCTCAGGGGGAAGTAGGGATAACCTTCCCACATGAACATCCTTCTAAGGTTTTCATGCCCCTTGTATTGGACGCCAAACATGTCGTAAGCTTCCCTCTCCGCCCATCGGGCACAAGCCCATAGTTTTTCAACGGAGGGTATTTCTCCATCCTTTGCCCAGGTTTTTACTATGACCCTTTCGTTGTTGTCAGGGTTGTATAGTATGTATACACCCTGAAATCTTTCCCTCTTTTCGGGGAAGTCTATACAGGTATGGTCTATAAAGAACCTGTAACCTTCTTTTTCTCTCAGGTGCACAAGCAATTCTATAAGCCTTTCCTGCTTTACATGAAGGTTTGTGGTGTGCTTTGTAAATTCTACTTCCACATCCCCAAACTCAAACTTCAATCTGTCCGCCGAGACTTTGTTCATCCAGGGCATAGCTTACCTCACACGCTCACTTCTCTGGGAATAAACCCTTGACGTTCTATATCTTTCCTGAACTCCTCAAAGGCTCTATCGTATTTTTTTACACCCTTTTCCTTTATCTTTTTCTGAAGCTGGAGTATACCGTAGAGCAAGCCTTGTGGGTGGGGTGGACAACCGGGTATGTATACGTCCACAGGTATTATCCTATCCATACCCTGAAGGGTGGAGTAGGTAGGGAAAGGACCACCCGCCGAGGCACATCCACCCATGGTTATACACCACTTAGGGTCAGGCATCTGTTCCCATAGAAGCTTAAGCATAGGGGCTACCTTATTCACCACTGTCCCGGCTACTATGAGAAGGTCCGCCTGTCTTGGTGATGCTCTGAATATAACGCCAAGCCTGTCAAGGTCAAACCTTGAAGCGGCGGCGTGCATCATCTCTATGGCACAGCAAGCAAGCCCTATGGTAAGGGGCCAGAGGGCATTGCGCCTGCCCCAACTTAAAAGCTCGTCCACCGTCGTAAGAACAAAGCCGTTAGAGTTTAACGTAGCCATAGCAAACCTCCTAAAGTAACAATTTAATGAGTTCTAAAAGCCATCCAAGGGTTTCTTTGTTTAAAAAGACCACAAGAAAGGTAAGCACGAGAAGCATGTATTTAACAAACCTCAGTTCAGCTCTTAGCTCTGCCAGCTCTCCCCTCAGCTCCCCTATCTCTCCCTTCAGCTCAGCTCTAACTTTTTCCACTTCAGCCCTAACCTTCTCCACTTCGGCTTTAACTTTTTCCACTTCAGCTCTAACTTTCTCCACCTCTGCCTTAACCTCAGCTACATCCCCCCTCGTAGCCATTTCCTTTGAAAGCTCTTCCTTTATCTCAGCTTTAAGCAAGGGTTTTTGCTCGTAGGCTTTTCTCTCTATAAGTTCAAGAGAACTCTCTATTAAATTGCCTACTCTCTCCGCCTTCTCTTTTCCCAGCTCTTCTTCCAAAAGCTTATAAATCTCGTAGGGTAGAACCGCCATGAGCTTATATTATAGCCCCTAAGCCTATACTTGCCACCTGAGAGCACCCTTCTTCCATTCGTAGGCAAGCCCTAAAGTAAGGATAAAGATAAAGAGTAGGGCACCCACAAGTCCATAAAGACCAACTTCTTCAAAGACTACCACCCAAGGGAAGAGAAAAGCAACCTCAATGTCAAAAAGTATAAGTGATATACCCAGAAGATAGTAACCCTGCTTGAAAACACCCCTTGCCTCTGGGTCATAAACAGGAACACCACACTCGTAGGGGTAGCCCTCGAGTTTTTCTTTTGTCTTTGGACCAAGAAGGTCGTTGAGAAAGCTGAAGGCTAAGCCTACGAAAACCGCTATCAAAAAGAAAAGTAAAATTCCAACATACTCCATGTGGTCTCCTCCAAAAATTTATGACTTTAATCAAGCTACCGTATATAAACCTTCCACAAAACCCCTCCATACCTCTGGCATAGCTTCAAGCTCCTCCTGTGCTATCTTTTTGATAGCGTCCTGAAGGGCTGTAAATTCCTTTCTACTCCTTACGCTTACATCCAACACCTGGGGCTGGTTTATAGGTTTTCCTATTTGGGAAACTATGTAACAGTAAGCTTCCTCTACCTCTTCTATCTCCTGCACCACTCTCTGAGCGATTAGGTTTGCCACCCGGTTGTATATCTTACCTATGTGAGATATGGGGTTCTTGCCTGCAGCTGCTTCCAAGCTCATTGGTCTGTAGGGTGTGATAAGACCGTTTACCCGGTTGCCTCTGCCCACCTGTCCGTCGTCACCCTGCTCTGCGGAGGTGCCCGTCACCGTTATATAGACTGAGTCTTCTTCTTTGCTGTCCGCAGTGTTTATGAATACATCCACTTCTCTACCTATGAGGCTCTCAACCCTTTCCTTTACCTTTCTGTATATGGCTTCCTTCTTCTGAAAGTATTCATCTATGTTTTTTATGTATTTCCCCACAAAGGCAAGGGCTATGGTTAACCTGAACCTGTCCTTTATACGCACGCCCATCACCTTTATGTCTTCACCTATCTCCGGATGTTCTCTTTTTGTATCCTCAGAGTTTAAAAACCTCTCCGCTTCAAAAACCGCTTTCTCAAGGCTATCAAGGGGTGCGTAACCCACACCGAAGGAAGTGTCGTTTGCCAGAGGCACCTCACCTTTCTTCTGAAACCTTTCAAAGAGCTCCACCAGGTCCTTACTTCCCGGCTTTATCTTTGTATGTATCTTCACATGCTCTTCCACGTTTAGGTTCTTTATGTTTTCCCTGAGCCATCTCTTTGCGGTCTCTACCGCAAGCTCGTGGGCATCCAGTCTTTTCCCATCCTTTTCCAATATAGCCCTCCCCACAAGGTATATCTCTATGGGCTCTATCACTTTGCCACCGCCAAACTCTGCCCTTGCCACGCCACCGACCAAAAGAGCCTTGTCTACATTATGGTGCATCACCGCGCCATATTCTTTCAGATACCACTTGCAAAGCTCACGAGATAGGCTCTCCGCAAGGTAGTCGCATACTGTATCCGGATGTCCTGTCCCTTTACGCTCCACTATCTCCGCATCCAGCTCGTAAGCAGGCTTAAAGGTTATAGGAGTTATAACAATGTTTGCCACGGCAACCTCCTGAGGTAATTTTAAAATGCAAAAAGTATAACACGGATATGTTGCGTCCAATAAAAGCTTCAATATCCTCCAGACCACCCCAAACCCTTTACCCACTACCTATCCACTAGACCCATTTACATGACCATGGCCTCAACTCACTTATATTATCCTGCAGACCTGTATTGGACACAGCAAAGGCGGTCTCTCAAAGGCGGGTTTGTAAAGCTCTCAGGTCCACGGCTTACTTCATAGCTTCCACTGCGTTCACTATGTCTATAAGCTCCGAGGTTATGGACTCCTGACGAGCTTTATTGAAGATAAGCGTCCAGGTCTTTACAAGCTCGTCTGCGTTTCTGGTGGCGTTGTCCATTGCCACCATGCGGGCAAAGTGTTCAGACGCGTTGGACTCAAGCATTGCCCTGTAGAGTTGATAGTTGAGGTATAGGTCTATAAGCTTGCTTACGAGGAGCTCCTTGTCTACTTCAAACTCGTAAACCGCATGGTCTCCGTTGCCTTCGAGCCTCTGGAAGGGGAGAAAGTTTCTCACCATGGGCTTGTAGTTCACTCGAGTAGTCATCTCGTTGTTTATCAGGTATACTCCGTCCGTTTCTTTACGGGCGTATCTTTCTCTCATAAGCTCGCCCACTTCCTTTACCACGTTAAAGTTTATCTCCTTGCGGAAGACTTCATCGTAAGCTTTCAGGATTGAGTAGGCTCTCTTTCCAAAATACTGGACACCCTTGCGCCCGATGAGGGTAAGGTGCACCTTTATACCCTCTTCCTGCTTTTCTCTTATGAGGTCCTCCGCACGCTTTATAAGGTTTGAGTTGAAAGCTCCTGCGAGACCTCTGTCCGCAGTTATCACTACTAAGTCGCAGGTTCTTTCCTCTCTTACTTCAAAAAGTGGGTGAGTGTGGGGGTCTATGTGTGAAGCAAGGCTCTTGAGCATTTCGTAGAGCCTCTCCGAGTAGGGTCTTGAGGCGTAGATGAGTTCCTGCGCGCGCCTGAGCTTAGCGGCGGAGACAACTTTCATAGCATTGGTTATCCTACGAGTATTCTTTATACCCTGTATCTTCCTCCTTATGTCTCTGGGCGACAGCTTTGGCATAGAAACATTCTATCACACTTTCAGGTGTTCCATCACATGCACCATGTCCTTGTCCCCCCTGCCAGAGAGGTTAAAGAGGACAATACCTTCCCTGCCCAGCTCTCTTGCGAGCTCTACAACCTTTAGGACCGCATGGGCAGGCTCAAGGGCAGGTATGATACCCTCAAGCCTTGATAAGAGCTTAAAACCTTCAAGGGCTTCCTGGTCTGTGGCATAGGTATACTCCGCCCTTCCGCTCTTAAAGAGGTAGGCATGTTCGGGTCCAACCCCCGGATAATCAAGCCCTGCGGATATGGAATGGGTGGGAAGTATCTGACCCTCCTCGTCCTGAAGAAAGTAGGACTTCATCCCGTGTAGCACGCCGGGAGAACCTCCATTAATAGAACTGGCATGCTTACCCGTTTCTATACCAAGTCCACCAGCTTCCACACCCACGAGCCTTACGCTTGGGTGTTCCACAAAGTGGTAGAAGATGCCCATTGCGTTGGAACCACCACCCACACAGGCAACCACCACATCAGGAAGCCTCCCCTCTAACTCAAGGAGTTGGGCTTTTGCCTCCTCACCTATGACCTTCTGAAAGTCCCTGACCATCATGGGGAAGGGATGGGGTCCTACCACCGAACCTATTATGTAGTGGGTGCTCTCTACGTTTGTAACCCAGTCTCTCAAGGCTTCGTTTATGGCATCCTTAAGGGTTCTCGAGCCACTTTTTACCACCCTTACCTCTGCACCCAGGAGCTCCATCCTAAACACATTTAGCCTTTGCCTTTGGGCGTCCTCCTCACCCATATAGACCACGCACTCAAGACCAAGGAGGGCGCAGGCGGTGGCAGTTGCCACACCGTGCTGACCCGCTCCAGTCTCAGCTATTACCCTTCTCTTTCCTATCCTCCTTGCTAAAAGCGCCTGCCCAAGTGTGTTGTTAATCTTGTGAGCACCCGTGTGGAGTAGGTCTTCCCTCTTTATGTATATCTTTGCACCCCCTGCATGCTGGCTCAACTTACGGGCATAGTATAGGGGCGTCGGTCTTCCTGCGAAGTTTTTCAGGTAGTGACCGAGCTCTTCCCAAAAAGAGGGGTCCTCCTTTACCCTTGAATACATCTCTTCCAGCTCTTCGAGAGCATACATAAGGGTTTCTGGCACAAACTTACCACCGAAAACTCCAAAGTATCCCCTCTCATCGGGCAGTGCGTATCCCATTCTTCAACTCCTTAGTATAATCTTCACTTAAGACCAAGAACCCATTTGGCTAAGTCTTTTGCCTCTTGCTCTGTGACATTTTGAGGAGGCATGGGCACATTACCCCACTCACCAACTCCACCTTTCTTAATCCTCTCTGCAAGATGAACCTCCGCGTCCTTTTCGCCTGCAAACTTTTTAGCTACATCTTTAAAAGCAGGACCCACTTTCTTGGTGCTTATATCATGACAGGCAAAACAGCCCTTCTGCTGGGCGAAGGACTGCATATCTTTTGTCTGAGCGGTGGCTTGGGCTGGCTGTTCTACGGGTTTTTGCTCTGTTTGGGTCTCCGCCGGCTTTTGCTGGCAGGAGAAGAGAAAACAAGCTACCAGTGGATAAGTAAGGAAAAGACGCTTTTTCATGTTCTACCTCCTCAATATCTATTATAGAGTTTTATACAAGGAGCTTCCTTAAAACTTCGTCACTGGTTTATAATCTTCTAAGGATGTTAGGCACAAAAGAAATCATGGAGATACTCCCCCATAGGTATCCTATACTGCTCGTAGATAGGATACTTGAGATAGAGCTGGGTAGGAGGATTGTGGGCATAAAGAATGTGTCTATTAACGAACCAGTTTTTCAAGGACACTTCCCCGGTTTTCCCCTTATGCCTGGCGTATACATCCTTGAAGCTATGGCTCAGGTTGGGGGTATACTGATGATAAAGTCCCTTGGGCTGGAAATCGGCAAGTATGCAATAGTTTTTGCGGGTATTGACGAAGCCAGGTTCAAACGCCCTGTCTATCCGGGCGACCAGCTCCTTTTTGAGCTGGAGGTCCTATCGTTAAAGAAAAGCCTTTCAAAGATGAAGGGGACAGCCTCGGTAAACTCGGAGGTGGTGGCAACCGCCCTGCTTTATGCTGCGGCGAGGGAATTGGAAAATTTGAAAAAGTGACTTATAGGGCTATCTAAGGTTTGCCCTGAGCCACCTGAAGATAAAACCTCCAAGGAATAGCACTGTGATAAGACCTATAAGGGACAGAATTAGGATGTATTTCACAGTTCTATCTCCGCGTGCCTGCTGGCATGACACTGAATGTTAACAGCTACCGGCAGGGAGGCTATATGACAAGGATAAAGTTCCACCTTTACATCTATGGCGGTCACAGTTCCACCAAAGCCCATAGGACCCCAGCCTATTTTATTGACCTCCTCTATGAGTTCTTCCTCTATTCTCCTTGCCACTGGGTCGGGGCTTCTCTTTTCCACAGGTCTCAAAAGAGCTCTCTTGGCGAGTAGAGCGCAATACTCAAAGGTGCCGCCTATACCCACTCCTACGGTGAAGGGTGGACAGGCGTTTGGTCCTGCGAGCTTGACAGTTTCCAGAACAAACCTCTTTACGCCCTCCCAACCATCCGCAGGCTTCAGCATGGCGAGGCGGGAGGTATTTTCAGAGCCCGCACCCTTTGGTGCAAAGGTAAGCCGCAGTTTGTCACCCGGCACCAACCTGTAGTGAACTACCGCAGGCGTGTTGTCCTTTGTATTTTTCCTCTCAAAGACCGGGTCGTAGACCATAGAAGCCCTCAGGTAGCCCTCCTCGTAAGCCCTTCTTACACCCTCGTTTATGGCATCCTCCAAAAGGCCACCGACCACACGAACCTCCTGCCCCACATCCACAAAGACCACCGCCACGCCCGTATCCTGACAGTAAGCCATACTCTCTTCCCTTGCGGACTTTATGTTGAGCAGTATCTGATGGAGAACCTCTCTGCCCAGTTCAGACTCCTCTCTTTTGAGGGCACTTTGGTAGGCAAGCTCCACATCCTCTGGGAGCTCGTAATTAGCCTTCATGGCTATCTCCTTAACCGCTTCTACTATCTGGTCATAGTGCACTTCTCGCATTCAAAAGCTCCTCCACGAAGGTCAGGTTTTTCTTAACAGATGTCACAGACCTTTTCCACATTTCCCTCTCTTCTTCTATCATAGGAATTTTTATGATTTCTTCAACCCCGTTATTGCCAAGTTTAACGGGCACGCCTACGCAGATACTCTCCGCCTCGTAGTAGCGGGCAACCTCACCCTCAAGGTAAACGGAGCAGGGTAGTATCCTTTTGTTGTCGGTAACTATGGCTTCCACCATCTCCACTATGGAGGCGGCTGGTGCATGGTATGCGGAGGTGCCCATGAGGTCCACTATCTCGCCACCACCAAACTGGGTTCTCTTTATGAGCTCCTGTATCCTCTCTCTGGGGAGCATGTCCTTCAGAGGTATGCCTCCTACGTTGGATATGGATATGAGGGGCACCATCTCGTCTCCGTGCCCACCTATTACATAGGCGTGGATGTCCATAGGTGAAATCCTCGTCTCCTTTGATATAAAGGTCTTAAAGCGCGCAGAGTCCAGCACCCCTGCCATACCCATAACCCTGTTTCTTTCAAAGCCCAGTATCCTGTAAACCGCATAGGTCATGAGGTCTACCGGGTTCGTCACCACTATAACTATGGCCTCCGGTGCATACTCTCTAATCTTGCCCGCTATAACCGATAGTATGGATATGTTCCTGTCAAGGAGGTCTTCGCGGGACATACCCGGTCTTCTGGGAAAACCCGCAGTTATAACCACTATGTCACTACCCTTCAGAGCCTCGTAGCCTTCTCCCTCTGGAGTGACGGTGTAACCTTCCACCTTTCCCTCTATGTTGAGGGCTGAGAGCATCTGCTGTATGTCAAGAGCCTTACCTTTGACAGGTTCTATGAGCCTCTCGCCATCCTTCCTTGGCAGGTCAAACATGCGCACATCCACCAGCCCTCTAAGAGCCAAGAGGCTTGCGGTATGCTCCCCCACATTACCCGCACCTACGACGGAAACCACCTTTCTAAACTTCATCTTTTCACCCCCTTAAGGTATTTTAATCTCATGATTAAAAGGGAAAGCAGTTTGGAAGCCTCATAGGGGCACACCCTGCTTTTTCTTTATCCAGTTGAGAAGTCCACCTGCCAGAAGGACGGAGACCTGTTTTGGAGTAAGGTTGTATCTGCAAAGCACCTCCTCGCCGGTTGCCTTGTTTATCACCACTACTTCCTTTCCTTCTTTGAGCCTTTCTAAAAGCCCGGGAATTTCCAACTCATCGCCCAGGGAAAACTTCCCGTAGTCCTCCTTATCCAGAAACTCCAGAGGCACTATGCCAAAGTTTACGAGGTTTGCGTGGTGTATGCGTGCAAAGGACTTGGCTATAACCGCACGCACGCCCAAAAATCTTGGCGCAAGGGCCGCATGCTCTCTCGAAGAACCCTGTCCGTAGTTTTCACCACCTATTATCACGTTTGCCTTACCCTTCTCGTCCCTTATCTTCTTTGCCCTCAAAAGGAACTCCGGGTCCACATAGTGGTAGACATACTCGCTTATGGCGTAGATGTTAGACCTTAGGGGGAGTATCTTTGCGCCTGCAGGCATAATATGGTCTGTAGTTATGTTATCCCCAACTATAAGACTAACCTCTCCTTGAATGTCCTCCGGAAGCTCGTCAAACTCAGGCAGGGCTCTTATGTTGGGACCTCTGTATATCTCCACGCCTTTGGCTTCTTCTTCGGGAAGTGGGGGTATAAAGGCTTCGTCACCGTAGGGAAACCTCTCTGGCATCTTTACGCTTATCCAGTTTATGTTCTCCTTCTCCGCAAGCCTTCTGGGGTCAACTATCTCTCCTGCTATGGCGGAGGCTACGCATACCTCCGGGGAAGCTAAATATACCTTCGCGTCCGGAGTCCCCGACCTTCCCTCAAAGTTTCTGTTAAAGCTCCTCACGGAGACGCCACCGCTGGGCGGTGCGTAGCCCATACCTATGCAGGGACCACAGGCACTTTCCAGTATTCTTGCTCCTGCCTTCAGAAAGTTCAAAAGCACCCCTTCCTGAGTTATAAGCTCAAGGGCTTGCTTTGAGCCGGGTGCCACAGCAAAAACTACATCAGGATGCACCTTCTTACCCCTTAGCATGCTCCCCGCACGTATAAGGTCCACAAAGGAAGAATTGGTGCAAGAACCTATGACCACCTGGTCCACCTTCACCCCTTCCACCTCTCTAACCGGGACAACCCTGTCTGGCGAGTGGGGACAGGCGATGAGGGGCTCCAGCTCCGAGAGGTTTATCTCTACAACTTCGTCGTACTCCGCATCTGGGTCGGGCAGGAGCTCTACCCAGTCACCCTCCCTTCCTTGGGCTTTCAGGTAAGCTCTGGTTATTTCGTCAGAGGGAAAAACAGAAGTGGTAGCCCCCAGTTCTGCACCCATGTTGGTGATGGTGGCACGCTCAGGCACAGACAGTTCTTTAACCCCCTCTCCAAAGTATTCAAAAATCTTACCCACTCCACCCTTTACGGTCAGCCTTCTTAGGAGCTCAAGTATGATGTCTTTTGCGGTGACCCACTCTGGCAGTCTGCCAGAAAGCTTTACACCCACTATTTTGGGCATCTTCAGATAAAAGGGCTCACCTGCCATTGCAGCCGCTACATCCAGCCCTCCTGCCCCTATGGCTATCATACCCACACCGCCGGAGGTAGGCGTATGGGAGTCTGAGCCAAGAAGGGTCCTGCCAGGCTTTGCAAACCTTTCCACGTGAACCTGATGGCATATGCCGTTGCCGGGTTTGGAAAGCCATATGCCGTAGCGTTTTGCCACGCTCATGAGGTATTTATGGTCATCTGGATTTTTAAAGTCTGTCTGGAGCATGTTGTGGTCTATGTAGCTTACCGAGAGCTCCGTTTTTACCCTATCCACACCCATAGCTTCAAATTGCAGGTAAGCCATAGTGCCTGTGGCATCCTGAGTAAGGGTCTGATCTATCCTTATGGCTATCTCCTCGCCGGTAATCAGTTTTCCGCTTACCAGATGGTCTCTAATTATTTTGTAGGCTACCGTTCCCTTTGCCATACACGCCTCCTTCCAAAAAGTGATGACTTATATTATAGCCTTTTACTCAAGGATATACTTGGCCACCTCCTGCTTTAAGGAGGGGTTTATACCCAGCCTTCTAAGCCTCTGGTCGTCCGCCTTCAAAAATTCGTAAAGGTTTTCAAAGTTCCTGTATATGAGCCTCTTTTTTACCTCGCCTACGCCCCTTATTTCCTCCAACACGTCCCTTAGACCCTCCTTGAGCCTCAATTTTCTGTTGTAAGTAAGGGCAAAACGGTGGGCTTCATCCCTTATAAGACCAAAGACCCTGTAGAGCAGGGGATTTTCCTTGAGCCTTATCTCCTTACCCTCCTCGGTAATCAGGAGCTCCTCTTCCTTGGCAAGGGCAAAGACCTTCACAGGTAAAGAAAACCTTTCTCTTATTCTAAGGGCTACACCCAGCTGTCCCTTTCCACCATCTATAAGCCATAGGTCTGGCATCTTCTCCTGACCTTCTTTCAGCCTCCTCGCTCTGCGAGAAAGGACCTCCTCCATAGCCCTGTAGTCGTCTATACCCTCAAAGCTCCTTATCCTGTATCTTCTATAGTCTTTCTTTTCCATGCGTCCCATCTCCCAAACTACGCAGGCACCTACCGTGTGTTCCCCATAGAAGTGAGATATGTCAAAGCCCTCAATCCTACGAGGAAGGGCAATAGAAAGCATCTTCCTGAACTCGTCTTCCAAAAGGGCTGGTTCTAAGTGCTGTCCGAGGTTTTCCCTTACGAGTTCCTCCAGTTCTGGCTCTATCTCTCTACGCAGTATAAAGTTACCCCTTTGGGAGAGCCACCAGAGAGCTTCTTCAGAAGGCTCAAGGTTGAGGATAAGAACCTGCGGAAGGGGGCTCGTGTAGTAAAAGCCAAGGAGAAACTCCTCAAAGTCTTCTTCTCTTTCAAGGGTTAAAATTTGCTTGTCCACAAGCCTTCCAGACCTTATAAGGAAAACCCCCACGAGCCTTCCCATGGCATAGATTATGTCCGCATTTACATAGCTTAGTCCTGACACCTTTTGACCCTTCGAGAGGTTCTCCAAAGCCTGTATCTGGTCTCTGAGCAGGGCGCATCGTTCAAAGTTTAGCTTCTGCATCTCCTTCTCTATCCTTGAGTAGAGCTCCTCAAGCACCGGGCTTACTTCTCCCGACAGCAGGGCGGTAGCAGACCTGACCGAAAGGTCGTAAGTTTCTCTGTCCACAAGACCACAACAGGGTGCGGAGCATAGTCCAAGGTGGTAGTCCATGCAGGGCTCTTTTCTTTGGGGCATCGGGTCGCAGGTGCGTAACTTGAAAAGCCTGTGCAGAAGCCTTTTCACCTTCCTTGCCTTTGAGGTGGTAAAGAAGGGTCCAAAGAGCTGTCCTTGGTGTTCTGTGCCTCTTACCACCTTTAGGGTAGGGTATGGCTCACGAGTAATCAGGAGCAAGGGGTATCCACCGCCGTATTTGTGAAGGACGTTGTATCTGGGCTTGTGGAGCTGTATAAGGTCAACCTCAAGGGTGAGTGCTTCAAAGGTGTTGCGGGTTATAACCCATTCCACAGAGTTGGCTTTGCTTACTATTGCCCTCTCTTTTTCCTCTTTCTCCGCAAGTCTGTAGTGTTGGACAAGCCTTTCTCTTATGTTCTTTGCTTTGCCTATGTATAAATGTTTATTGCCCTTCTTAAAAAGGTAAACGCCGGGTTTGTCCGGTGCCCTTTGGAGCTCTTCAAGGGATATCATAGGAAATAAATATATCTGCCAGAGCACTTGCAAGAAGCTGGTAGTTAGCTCCTTTGAGACTTTTTCAATGTAAGGCGAAGATTATAATAGTAGCTATGGACCTACTGACAGTGGTAGGAATAGTGGGGGGGCTTGTCGCTCTACTCATAGGTGCGGTTCTAAAGGGTGCAAGCATACTCTTTCTCGTCCAGCCTGCTGCTTTTGTGATAGTGGTGCCTACTACACTCTTTGCCAGCTTGGTCACCATACCCATAACTAAGTTCTCTTTGATAATAGAGGGTCTAAAGCTTGCTTTCAAGGGGGGTGTTAACGAAGCTCTCGAAACTAAAACCCAGCTTGTGGAACTTGCCAATCTGGTGAGAAAGGAGGGGATGTTAGCCCTTGAAACCAAGGCGGAGGAGATAAACGACCCATTCCTTAAAAGGGCTATAGACCTTATGGTTCTTGGTGTGGACGAAAATGTGCTGGTGGAAAGCCTTGAGGCGGAGATAGCGAAAAAAGAGGAAGACTTTGAAATAGCGGTGGAATACTGGAAAAACTCTGCGGAGAGTGCCCCAACTTTTGGACTTGTTGGTGCGGTTTTCGGTCTTATGAAGGCTCTCAAAAGCCTTGACAACGCTCAAGAGCTTGCCGCAGGTATATCCGCCGCCTTTGTAGCAACCGTATACGGTATAACCTTTTCTTACCTTATCTTCGGTCCTATGTCAAAGAAGATAAAGATAAAGTCAAAGGAGGAAATGCTCAGAATGTATATGGTGCTGGATGCTTGTAGGATGATGGTAAGGGGTGAAAACCCAAGGCTCATAGAGGAGAGGCTCAACTCTTATGTTGAGGTCAAGGGATGAAAAAGAAGAAGTGCCCGGAGGAAGTCTCGGAGAAATGGGCTATACCCTACGCGGACTTTCTTACCCTCTTGCTCTGTCTTTTCATTGCCCTATTTGCCATGGCACAGGCAGGCAAGCAGGCGGCACTTGAGTATGCACAGGCTTTCGCAAGGGCCTTCGGCATGAAGCTTGTTCCCTTTCAGGAAACCCTCCCAAAACAGATACTACCTGAGCCGGTGCTGAAGAGGGCGGAGCTCACAGAGAGGGGAAGAAGACTGCAAAGACAGCTTCAAGAGCTCCAAGAAACCCTAAAAAAGCTGGGTCTTGAGGGAGAGTTTAAAATAGCCTTTGAAGCCATAGGTATAAGGCTTATACTTCAGGAAAAGCTGCTTTTTGAATCGGGTAGCGCGGAGATAAAGCCTGAAACGAGACCCGTTCTGGATAAGCTCTACGAGATACTCAAGGACCTGCCAAACCCCGTAGAAGTGGAGGGTCATACGGACAACATACCCATATCCACAGAGAGATTTCCCTCCAACTGGGAGCTCTCCACTGCAAGGGCTGGCACCATCGTCCGTTACCTCATAGCGAAAGGTATAGACCCTGAAAGGCTTAAGGCTTCTGGCTATGCGGATACGAGACCCATAGCTTCCAACGCCACGCCCGAAGGAAGAGCTCAGAACAGAAGAGTGGAAATCCTCATACTTAACATAAGGGGTGCGGAGCTAACTCAGCCACAGACAGGAGAGACTCCACGATAAATTCTATGTGCTCCTCTTCAAGGTGAGGGTGCACGGGTATGGAGAAAACCTCTTTCCTAAACCTCTCTGCGTTTGGCGTAGGAAGGTGTTCCACTCCTCTCAGTTCGTGGAGCAAGTAGGGATAGTAAACCCTTGCATCTATGCCTTTCGACTTTAGGCTTTCAAGCATGGTGTCTCTTTGGGGATGTCTGAGGGTGTAGAGGTGGTAAATATGGAAGGCACCTTCCCTTTCCAGAGGATGGATAAAGCCTCCGTTGAGAGAATTCATGTATCTGAAGGCTATTTCTCGTCTTTTAATGTTGTTACTGTCAAGTTTCTTGAGCTGAGCCCAGCCTATGCCCGCCTGAAACTCTGTTATCCTTACGTTAAAGGCTGGATGCTCCCCAAAGTCTATCCACTTTCTTACCTCCTGAGCGAGCCTTGGGTCGCTCGTGGCTATGGCACCCCCCTCGCCCATGGCTAAGTTCTTTGAGGCGTAGAAGCTGAAGGCGGACATATGCCCTATAGAACCCGCCTTTTTACCCTTCCACTCCGCACCGTGAGCCTGGGCTGAGTCCTCAAGCACATAAAAGCCGTATTTGTCCGAAAGCCACATTAGAGCATCCATGTCTGCGGTCTGTCCGTATAGGTGGACGGGGACAACTACTTTGGGTCTAAACTTCTTCACCGCGTCCTCCAGCTGGTTGGGGTCCATAGTGTAATACTGGTCCACGTCCACCACCAGAGGATTACCACCTGCGAGTAAGACCGCGTCTATGGTAGCCATAAAACTCATGGCAGGAACCACAACCCTTTCACCTTCCACACCTAAAGCCTTCAAGGCTATAAAGAGGGCTACTGTGCCAGAGCAGAGGGTGAAAACATACTCCACACCGAGGTATCGGGCAAACTCCTCTTGAAAGAGAGAGGTCCACTTACCACGGGTAACCTGACCGCTCCGAAGTATATCCAATATTATTTCCTTCTCTTCCTCTGAAAACTTAGGCTCAATTATCTTTACCATGGGGGTTATAGTATAAGCTTTCTCTATTTGCAAAGTTGCAAAAATGTGGTTTTACCCTTTCAGAACTTTGGAGAAAGCTCTAAAGGAGTTTTATCAAATCCTCTAACTTCTCTGCGTCTGTAAAGCTGGTGGAAAGGTGGGCGGTGGGATGTCCGTAAAGCCCGCAAAGGGTAACTACCCTCGTGTCCGTGTGTTTCCTTAAAAGTCTAATCACAAAATCGGTCCTGTAGCAATGGACGCCCACGAGCAGTGTAAGGTCGTGCCCTCCGTGAAGGACCGCGTGATGGGGGTTGGGTGGGTCCATCTCCACGCTGGGGTCGTATTTTTTCAGCTTTGGTCTGTAGTCGGGCAGAACCTTTACATTAAACCTACCCACCTTCTCTATGAGCTCCCTCAGAACCCTTGCCTTATCCTGAAGCTCTTTTTCACCAAAGTCCCAGAAAAGAAGAGGACCCACAACAAGGGTAGGTCTCTCCGCCTGCCTTATCCAGTGTGCGAGAGCTTGGAGGGCTTCCTTGTAACCTACCACTTCCTCACCCAATGTAGCCTCACCGAGAAAGACTTCTTTTTGCATGGAAGTTCTCGTCCTGTCCTCCTGAGGCGTAGGAACAGCTTTGGGCTTTTTGTAGTAGGGAGGCTTAAAGTCCAAAAGGTGGGGAGAAAAGTCAAAGTTTACGCCTGACCTCTGAGGCTCTTTCTGCAGGTCTTTTTTCAGGGATAGGCTTCTGTGGAGGTCTTCCTTTATCAGGTCAAGCTCTACGGTAAACTCACCGTGATAAGCCCTCTCCTCCTCTTCTACCCCAAGGCTGTAGCAGGTTGTCCCCACAATGTCAAAGAGCACGCCCCCCGCTCCTTTTTCAGAAGCCTTTTTGAATATCTCATACCTCTTCTCGTAAAACTCGTAACAGCAGTGTCCTATGTAGGTATAGCCTTCCTGAGCACACCAGAGGAGGGTGTCTCTCAAGAGCTCAAAGGAGGTTATGGTTATGGGTATCATACCCTTCTGATAGGCTAATCTATAAGCATCCCCCACTGTGCAACCGCCACATTCTCCACAATCATCCAGATGCCTGTAGTCGCACCAAGCAGGCTTGGCACAGTAAGGCAGTAGCATCACCTTAGCCTTCTGCAGGTTTTCTAAAAGCCCACCCCCTATCGAAGCGATGATGTTATTCAGGCTTTTTTTTTCCATACCCAGCTCCAGACCCTCTACCTTCCTAAGGGGGAAAAGCACAGCCTCCAAAAAGTCATCCACGCTGAGGTTTAGCCCTTCCCACTCTCTTTCGGAGAAGAAATCTTTTATCCTCTTCTCTAAGTCCTTAAGGGGCGTGTGCTTGAGGTAGGCTTCAAGGTCGTAGATAAGCCTCTGGGGTTTTAGGAAGAAATCTCCATTTATTATGACCTGCTGGAGAACTTTGCTTTGTAGGTCCACCTTGGCAGAGACCCTAAAGGTGCCTCCAGGGCACCTGTATATACCGAAAAGCATCTCACTATCTGCGGGCGCCTTTTTCACTCCGTAAACCCATTCCTCACTTCCGTAGTAGTCCTTTTTATCATCCAAAAGCTTCAACTCTTCTTCACTAAGCTCACCCCAAAGGGCTTCAAAACCTAATTCTTCCTTAAGTCCTTCCAGGATAGAGCTAAAAACCTCTTCCTTCTCGGGTAGGTAACCCAGAGCCCTTTTGACCCACTCTACCCTGTCCTCCGCTGCCTTTATGCCCTTGGAGGTGAGCTTTTCCACGGGTATTTGAAGGACTTTTAGCATGCGTTCCACGTTAAAGTCCATAAGCACCGTGCCTTGATAGAGGAAGGCTTTTCCTTCAAAGACACCCCCCGTGCCCGATATTTTCCTGCCTTCCACCTCTATGTCGTTTCTCGGTCTAAACTCCGCCCTTATGCCAAGTTTTTGAAGACCCTTTGCAACGCCGGTGCATATCCTTCTGGTCAGCTCTTCATAGTTTAAGTTGCCCAGATGCTCTGTGGTGGCTATAACCTCCCAACCTATCTGGGTTTGGTCAAAGTAGATGGCACCACCACCCGTTATCCTCCTTCCTACCTCTATACCCTCTTTGTGAGCGTATTCAAGTCTTATCTCCTGCTCCACAGCCTGATGGAAACCTACGAGGGCGCATTCGGGCTTGAACTGCAAGAACCTGACGGTAGGTGGTATCCTGCCTTCCGCCATGAGGTCAAGCATTATACGGTCAAGGGCTATGTTTTCCTTATGGGGTCTTTGCCCTGTATAAACAACGCGCCACATACTTACCTCCTTTTTGTCGTTAAATTTTAAGCCTCGGGGTAACGATTTTTAATGATACTGGTCAATGTTAATCCGCATCAAGCTCCTGAACTCCAATAGGCTTCCAATTGACAGAGCTTTTATGAAGGTAAAACCCTCTTAACTTAACCTAGCACTCCATGGGTATTCTATTAAAGGGGTTTATAATTATAACAGTGCGTAGGTTTACTCTGATAGTTTCCAGCTTTTTGGCTTTTTTTATCCTGTTTTCTGGGCTTTTTCTTTTTGTCCTTTCCCTAAACCTTCCACCTGTGGAGATACTAAAGGAATGGAAGCCACCTGTGGCTACTGTGGTATACGATGCCAAGGATAGACCTCTCGGCGATGTAGCTATACAGAGAAGGTATTACGTGGAGCTAAAAGACATACCCAACCATTTAATACAGGCTTTCATATCTGCGGAGGACAA
>JANWWH010000030.1:17262-17528 GCA_025056375.1 Aquificaceae bacterium | reverse complement strand
AGTTCAGCTCTCTCAGGGTCAGGACAGTATCACAATCAGGGTAACCTTCCCCAACATACCGCAGGGCGCCAGAATATACAAGCTGGTAAGAGGGCAATACATAGATGTAACCAACAGGGTTCAGATAAGTGGAAACACCGTCATTCTGACCATAAGAGACAACACTGAGCTTGATGCTAACGCCCAGCCTGGTGTGATAAGCGACCCCATAGTTCTGGTAGTGCCACAGCAACAGCAAGGTGGTCAGCAACCTCCTGCACAGCAAG
>JANWWH010000030.1:0-17252 GCA_025056375.1 Aquificaceae bacterium | reverse complement strand
ATGGGCGCTGGAGCAAGCCCAGTTAATGGTCTCTTCTGGCTACTGCCACCCCTTCTGGCACTTGCGAGAAGGATAAGAAAATAAGCCTTCTGCCCCCTCTTGGGGGCTTTTATAAAACTCTTTCAGGAAGCCTCTAATGTCTGAAGTGTCTCGTGCCTGTAAAAATCATACTCATACCATACTGGTCTACGCCTTCAATAACTTCTCCGTCTCTTATGGAGCCTCCTGGCTGGATGATGGCGGATATGCCTGCCTGATAGGCTATGTCCACGCTATCTCTGAAGGGTAAAAAGGCTTCAGAAGCCATCACGCTACCCTTTAGGTCAAAGCCAAACCTCTGAGCTTTGGAGATGGCACACCTGAGACTATCCACCCTTGAGACATTACCCGAGCCGATGCCTACCGTCCTCTTACCTTTTGCAATTACGATGGCGTTGGACTTAACATGCTTGCAAACCTTCCAAGCAAAGAGTAGGTCTTTTAATTCTTCCTCCGAAGGCTCTCTCCGAGATACCACCCGTAGCCTTTCGTAGTCCAACCCATCCTCTTCCTGAAGGAGATATCCACCGCTTACCTTCTTTATGTCAAAGGAGAGGGAAAAGCCCAGAGCTTGCAAAAGGCGCAGGTTCTTCTTCTTTGAGAGCACCTCAAGGGCTTCCTCTGAAAACTCTGGTGCCACCACGACCTCCAAAAAGAGCTCTCTCAACTTCTCTGCAAGCTCCTTATCCACTCGGTCGTTGAAGGCAACTATACCACCAAAGGCAGACTCTGGGTCGCTCTGATAGGCTCTCTCAAAGGCTTGCAGGAGGTCTCCAGCCAGAGCTACACCGCAGGGGTTGTTGTGCTTGACTATAACGCAGGCGGGCTCAGAAAACTCGCTTACAAGCCTCAGGGCTGAGTCTCCGTCCAGATAGTTGTTAAAGGACATCTCCTTACCCTGAAGAGGCTTTGAACGCGCCAGACCCAGTTCCTCCAGTGGGTTTTCGAAAAGCCACCCCTTCTGATGGGGGTTTTCTCCGTATCGCAAAGGGCAAGACAGCTTGAGTGGGAGTGCGGAGTATTTCTGTGGCTGGTCTATCTCAAAGATGCGAGACAGAGCTCCTGAAATCAGGGCGTCATAGTAGGCTGTCAGAGAAAAAGCCTTCACAGCCAGAAGCTTCCTCTCTTCAAGGCTGAGCCCACCTTCCTCTATTCTCTGAGCTACCCAGTGGTAGTCAGAGGGGTCCACCACTACTGCCACACGGTAGAAGTTTTTTGCGGAGGCTCTTATAAGGGTTGGACCCCCTATGTCCACAAACTCCATGAGCTCCTGCTCGGTTAAGTCTTCTCTGAGCTTTTCCTCAAAGGGGTATAGGTTTACCACCACCAGGTCTATAGGTTCTATGTGAAGCTTCTGGAGCTCTTGCTTATCCTTCTCCACCCAGTCTCTGAAGAGTATGCCCCCGTGCAACGCAGGATGCAGGGTCTTTACCCTTCCCCCCAGTATCTCAGGAAAACCCGTGAGCTCTTCCACAAGCCTAACCCTATAGCCAAGAGCCTTTATATAGCTGGCAGTTCCACCAGTGGATATAAGCTCGTAGCCCTTGCGGGAAAGCACTTCAAGGAGCTTTTCTATACCTTCCTTGTAATAGACTGAGATAAGTGCTCTCATGGGTTTAAGATTTTACCATCAGGGGGCTAATCCTCTCTTTGTCTCCTTAAAGGTGAGCCTTTATAAAAGCAGTTCGGAGTATATTCTATATAACATGGACCTTCAGCAAAGGATAAGGCTCATGTCCCGCCTTGCCTCCTTTGAAAGGGAGGAAGAGCCAGACTTTGAGAGCTGCATATTCCACGCCTCTACGCCAAAGGGTAAAGTGCCCATCCTAAAGCTCATGCAGACCACCATGTGCGATAAGAATTGCGTATACTGTGCTTTCAGGAGAGACAGAGAAGAAACGGTTAGGATGGCACTTAAACCTGAAGAGGTAGCTAAGGGCTTCATGGAGCTCTACAGGGCTGGTAAAGTAAAAGGTCTATTCCTGTCCTCTGGCATCTTTGGCAACCCCGAGTTTACCATGGAAAGGATGATAGACAGTGCGAAGATACTAAGAGAAAAGTATGGCTTTAGAGGATACATACACCTAAAGCTCATGCCCGGTGCATCCCTTCAGACGGTGGAGGAAGCGGTAAGGGTAGCAAGCAGGGTCTCTATAAATCTTGAGACTTCAAAGGAAGAGAGGCTCAAGCAAATAGCAAAAGGTAAAAGCATACTCAAAGACATGCTCCAGAAGATAGAATACGTGGATAGGCTCATAAGAGAAAGAAGTGACAAAAGCCAGATAACCCAGATGATGGTAGGCGTAGGCGAGGAGAAGGACCGGGAGATAATAAAGGCTGTGGATTTTCTTAACAGGCGTTTTAAGCTTAGCAGGGTCTATTTCAGTGCCTTCTTCCCCGTCCCAGGCACGCCCCTTGAGAACAGAGCTCCAGAAAACCCCATCAGAGAACACAGGCTCTATCAAATAGACTTTTTGATAAGAGAATACCAGTTTGGCGCGGAGGACTTTGAAAAAATCCTTAGGGATGGTAACTTGCCTCTGGACAAGGACCCAAAGACTGCCTGGGCGGAGGCAAACCCGCACCTTTTCCCTGTGGAGTTGAACACTGCGGACTACGAAACCCTTATAAGGGTGCCGGGTATAGGTAAAAAGACCGCAAAGGAGCTCATAAGAAGAAGGAAAGAAAAGAGGATAAGCTCGCCCATTGACCTAAAAGGTATAAGAAACCTACACAAAATCCTTAGGTTTACCCTTCTAAACGGTAGGAGTTTTTATCAGCCTATTATGTATTCGTAGCTTTCTCTTTCCCTTATGACCCTGTAAGAACCCTTCTCTACGAGCACCTCGCAGGCTTTCGGTCTGAGGTTGTAGTGCGAGGACATGGCAAAACCGTAAGCACCTGCGGAGAGCACCGCAAGATACTCACCCCTTTCCACTAAGGGTAGTTCTCTGTCAAGGGCAAGAAAGTCTCCCGTCTCACACACAGGTCCTACCACATCCGTCTTTACGTATGGTCTTTCTTTTTTTTCCACTGGGACTATGTGGTGGTAAGCGGAATACATAGCAGGACGCACTAAGTCGTTCATACCCGCATCCACAATCACGAAGTGCTTGTGTCCCTTGTCCTTTAGAAACTGCACCTGAGTTAGGAGCACCCCTCCATTGCCTACCACTGACCTTCCCGGTTCAAGTATAAGCTTAGCCTTTGTATCTTTTATTGCGGGCAGGATAGCCTCCGCAAGGTCAGCAGGCTCAGGGTTTGACTGGTCAGGACTGTATTTTATACCCAGACCACCCCCCATGTCTATGTACTCTATCTCAAAGCCAGACCTTACCAATTCGTAGTAGAGCTCCACCACTTTCTGTGCGGCTTCTATGTAAGGAGAAACATCCAGTATCTGAGAGCCTATGTGACAGTGGATACCCACCACCTGAAGGTTTTTGAGCCTTCCTGCGTATTCGTATTCCTTTTTTGCGGTCTTTATGTCCACACCAAACTTGCTCTTTTTCATGCCGGTGGATATGTAAGGGTGGGTCTTTGGGTCCACGTCCGGGTTCACCCTTATGGCTATCCGGACTTTTCTGCCCAGCTTACCTGCCAGCTCGTCAAGGACATCCAACTCCATAAAGGACTCCACATTGAACATAAGTATGTCCGAGCTTATGGCATACTCGAGCTCTCTAAGGGTTTTGCCCACTCCTGCGTAGACTATCTTTGAAGGTTCAATGCCAGCCTTCAGGCTCGCATAGAGCTCGCCACCGGAGACGATGTCCGCACCTGCTCCCTCTTCCTTTGCAAGGGCTATAATATGGGGGTTGAAGTTTGCCTTTACCGCATAGCATATGAGAGCTTCGGGAAAAGCTTTTTTATAAGCTCTTAACCTTTCTCTTATGTAGCTGGCACTGTAAAGGTAAAGGGGCGTGCCAAACTGCTCCGCGAGGGCTTTCAAGGAGAGACCCTCCAGGTATAGCTCTCCTCCTTTGTATTCAAGGTGTGGGTTGTATTCGTTAAGCATGGTTCTCTATTATACACTTATCTCCAGTTTTTCCTCTACGTGGATGTATAATGGAAGGGATGCGGTGGAGCAGGTATTTCTGGCACACCTCTAAGGAAGAACCCTCAGATGCGGAGGCACCTTCTCATAAACTCCTTCTGAAGGGTGGTTTTATAAAACAGGTCTCCGCAGGCATATACGAGCTCACACCCCCGGGTCTGAGGGTCTTAAGGAAGATAGAGGGCGTAGTGCGCAAGGAGATGGACAGGAGTGGTGCTCAAGAGGTGCTCCTGACAGTGTTGAACCCTGCGGAGCTCTGGAAGGAAACGGGAAGATGGGAGCTATACGGTAGAGAGCTCTTCACACTGAAGGACAGAAATGGAAGAGAATACTGCCTTGGACCTACCCAGGAGGAGGAGGTTACGGACCTGGTAAGGTCTTTTGTCCGTTCCTACCGTCAGCTTCCTGTGGTTCTCTACCAGATACAGGTCAAGTTCAGAGACGAAAAAAGACCCCGCTTTGGTCTCATAAGGGGAAGGGAGTTTATCATGAAGGATGCCTATTCCTTTGATGCGGACCAGTTCTCCGCCATGATTTCCTACGAAAGTATGAAGTTTGCCTACGAGAGGATATTCAAAAAGCTTAGGTTGAAAACCCTTATGGTGGAGGCAAGCGTGGGCACCATAGGGGGTATAAGCTCTCACGAATTCGTGGTGCTGACCGATTACGGCGAAGCTCGGGTTGCTTACTGCGAAGGTTGCGGTTATGCAGGTAACGCGGAGGTGGTAAAGCTTCCAAAAAATGGAGAAGAGGAAGAGGAAGAAAAACCCCTCATGGAACTGGAAACACCCCACACAGACACCATAGAGAAACTCTCTTCTTTCCTTAGAGTGCCCTCAAGAAAGATAATAAAGTCCGTGCTCTATCTGGTGGACGGTTCAAAACCCATCCTCTTTCTCATAAGAGGCGACAGGAACGTGGATGAGAACAAGGTGGAGGCGGTCCTTGGCACGGAGAACTTTAGACTTGCGGAGGACAAAGAGGTTAGGGAACTTTTAAAGACGGAGAAGGGTTTTATAGGTCCCTTTAACCTACCCCCTTCTGTGAGGGTTTACTGGGACAACTCCACTTACGGACTAAAGAACGTAGTCATAGCCTTTAACAGACCCAACTATCATTATGTGAACGCAAACCCAAGAAGAGACTTTTCTTACGGCGAGTTTGTGGATGTGTGTGAGGTGGAGGAGGGTGACCCCTGTCCTAAATGCGGTGCGCCCCTTAGAGTAAGCAAAGGTCTTGAGCTTGGTCACATATTCCTGCTCGGCACGAGATACTCAGAGCCTATGAAAGCCTTTTACAGAGACCCGCAGGGTCAGGAAAAGCCTATCGTAATGGGCTGTTATGGCATAGGCATATCAAGATGCATGTCCGCCCTCGTGGAGCAGTATCACGACGAAAAAGGTATAAAGTGGCCCACGCCAGTGGCACCCTTTGAGCTGGACCTCATATGCGTGAACACCTCAGACCCTCAACAGAGGGAAGTGGCAGACAAGCTATACCTCCTTGCGGAGGAAATGGGTATAGAAACTATCTACGACGACAGAGATGAAAGCCCTGGCTTCAAGTTTGCGGACGCAGACCTGTGCGGTTTCCCCTACCGGCTGGTGGTTGGAAAGAAGGTAAAGGAAGGAAAGGTGGAGCTCCAAGACAGACACAGAGGCGAGCGTCAAGATTTAGACATAGATAGGGCGGTGGATGAACTTAAGGCGCTTATAGAGAAAGATAGGCAGACGCCCTAAGCCTACACCCCTCCAAAGACTAAACAACCGCATAAAGAATGTCCTTAACTTTAAGAAGGGGTGAGGGGGAGTATAGGTTACTTATTATAATTTTTTCCATGAGAGAAATACTAATCACTGATGTATCTCTTAGGGATGGTATTCAGTCGCTCCTCGCCACCCGCGTCCGCACGGAGGACCTTTTACCCCTTATTGAAATACTTGATGGATGCGGTTTCTGGTCTCTGGAGGTGTGGGGGGGAGCTACCTTTGATGTATGCCTTAGATACCTAAAGGAGGACCCCTGGGAAAGGCTAAAGCTCTTTAAGAAACACGCACCCAATACGAAGCTTGAGATGCTCCTAAGGGGGCAGAACGTGGTAGGTTACAGACACTACGCAGATGATGTAGTGGAAGAGTTCGTAAAGAAGGCTTACGAAAAGGGTATAGAGGTCTTCAGGATATTCGATGCCCTGAACGACACGAGAAACATGAGGAAGTCCATAGAGACCGCAAAGAAGTTAGGGGCTCTGGTCAAGGGTGTCCTTTCTTACACAATAAGCCCGGTTCATAAGGTTGAATACTATGTGGGGGTTGCAAGAGAACTGGTGGATATGGGCATAGATATAATCTCCATAAAGGACCAAGCAGGTCTTCTTTCACCCAAGGTATGCTACGAGCTCGTGAAGGCTCTAAAGTCCGAATTTCCTCGCTATCCCGTCCACCTGCATACCCAGACCACCGCAGACTTAGCCCAGATGGCACAGCTCAAGGGTGTGGAGGCGGGTGCGGAGATGATAGATACGGTCTTTTATAGCTTATCCTGCCAGACCTCCCATCCCCCGGGTGAGACCATGATATACGCCCTTAGGGAGTTTGGATACACCATAAAGGTGGAGGAAAAGCTATACCAGAAGGCGGGGGAGCTCTTCGCCAGCATAAGGAAGAAGTATAAAAAATACGATGTGCTACCACCCTATCCTGATGTGGGCGTCTTGCTACATCAGGTGCCCGGTGGCATGATATCCAACTTCATAAGCCAGTTAAAGGAACAGGGTATGGAAGAAAAACTTCCGCAGGTTCTTGAGGAGGTGGTAAAGGTAAGAGAAGACTTGGGCTATCCACCCCTTGTTACTCCTACAAGCCAGATAGTAGGTTCTCAGGCTTTCTTGAACGTGGTTCAAGGAGAGAGGTATAAGGTGGTTACAAAGGAAACGAGGGACTATGTGAAAGGTCTCTACGGAAGACCACCCGCGCCCATAAGGGAAGAGATTATAAAGAAGATACTGGGTGAAGAAAAGCCCATATACCACATAAGACCCGCAGACCTTCTCCAGCCCGAGCTCCCCCTCCTGAGGGAGGAAGCTATAAAAGCGGGGGCAAAGAGCGAGGAGGATGTGCTCTCTTATGCCCTCTTTCCCCTCGTGGCGAAAGAGTTTTTTGACTTCAGGGCGAAGGGGGAGAAGCTACCTCCGGAGGAAGTGGTGGAAGAGAAGAGGGAAAACATACCCGTGGAGTTTGTCATAACCGTCCACGGAGAGCAATACCACGTGCAGATTGCAGGAAGGGGTGAACCCACTGCGGAAGGCAGACCCTTCTTCGTAAGACTTGACGGTAAGCTGGAGGAGGTCCTCCTAAGACCCCTCAAGGAAGTGGAAAGCCTGCCCTCACCCTACGGCGAGATAACCTCCGCCACAGAAGTGAAACCCAAAAGACCAAGACCGGTAGGAGTTGGAGATATAACCTCGCCTATCTCGGGAAAGGTGGTCAACATAAAGGTTACACCGGGTCAGCAGGTCAAAGAGGGTGAGGTGCTTTTCTTGGTAGAAGCCATGAAGATGGAAAACGAAGTCCACAGCCCGCTGGACGGCAGTGTGGAAGAGGTCTTTATATCCGTGGGTGATGTGATAAACCCGGACGAAGTGGCGGTCAGGATAAAGCCCACTAAAATATGAGCCTGAAGGTGTTGGTGGTAGAAGACGACAGAGACCTGGCGGAGCTCATAGCCTACAACCTGAGGAAGGAGGGTTATGAGCCGGTGGTGTGTTTAAGGGGTAGAGAGGCAATAAACAGCCTCAGCTCCGAAAAGCCAGACCTGGTGCTTCTTGATGTTATGCTACCTGACTACGACGGCTTTAGGATAGCACAGCACTTAAGGGATAACCCTGCACTGAAAGAGCTCCCTGTTATCTTCATAACCGCCAGAGACCTAGAGCAGGACAAGCTAAAGGGCTTTTCCCTCGGTGCGGACGATTACATAACGAAACCCTTCTCCGTGAGGGAAATGCTGGCAAGGGTCAAGGCTGTCATGAGGAGGGCAGGAAAGGAAAGGAAACAGAGCAGCTTTAAACTAGGAAGCCTTGAGATAGACCTTGAGAAAAAGGAGGTGAAAAGGGGTGAGGAAATCGTAGACCTTACGCCTACAGAGTTTCTCATACTGTCCGCACTTCTTGAAAATTACGGAAAGCCCGTCAGCAGAGAATACCTCATAGAGAGGGTTCTCAAGAGAGATGTATACGACAGGACGGTGGATGTGCACATCAAAAAGCTAAGGGAAAAGCTTGGAGAGGAAGGGAGGGCGGTTCATACGGTCAGGGGCTTCGGTTATAAGTTGAGCTTATGAGGTGGTTTATTCCTATTTTCTTTTTTGTCTTTGCTCTCATGCACCTTTACATCTTCTGGAGGTTCATAATACCTGCGGTGAGAGGGACAGGTTTGAGAGTTTTCTCCGCTGGAGTTCTTACTTTAGGTTTTTTCTTACCCTTTATCTGGAGGTATGCGGATAACCACATGCACCCTTGGGTTGCTTACCTTACCGCCCTTTTGGGGCTCCTGTGGATTGGCTTCCTCTTTTACCTTTTTCTCTTTGGGCTCCTTTTGGAGCTATACAGAGGTTTTGTTCTTATCTCCAAGAGCTTACTCAATGTAAACCCCTTGCCTACGCCCTCTCCGAAGGCTTCCCTTTTCCTTATCCTTCTACTTTCTCTCCTCCTCTCCGCCTACAGCCACTACGAAACCCTTAACCTTAAAGTTGAGAGGTTTACCCTTGAGACGGAGAAGCTACCCCCAGGCGTAGAGAGGATAAGGATACTGCACATCTCTGACCTCCACTTAGGACCGGTGATGGGTATGGACAAGATAGAGCTAGTGCGTAAGGTTTACGAGAGGGAAAGTCCCCAACTGGTGGTCTCTACCGGTGACTTGGTGGACGGTAACATGAAGGATAAGCTTTACCTTGCCCAGGCACTTTCTGAGATAAACCCTCCTCTCGGAAAGTATGCGGTGCTTGGTAACCACGAATACTACAGGGGTGTGGAGCAGGCGGTAGAGTTTACCGAAAGGGCGGGTTTTAGACTTTTGAGGGGTGAGATTATCTATCTAAGGGAGTATAACCTTGCGGTGGTTGGCATAGATGACAAGGACTGCAGGTTCTTCCGCAAGTGTAAGGGCACTCTATCTGACGAAAACCTACTTCAGAAAACAGAGAGGAAAAACTTTGTCCTATACCTCAAACACAGACCGGAGCTCGAGGAGGGAAGCGAGGAGCTATTTGACCTTATGCTATCTGGACACACGCACGGCGGCGTTTACTATCCAGTGGGTAAGCTCCTGCTAACCAGGATGTTTTTGGGGGACAGGGGGCTTCATAAGCTGGGCGATGCCTACATCTACATAAGCAAGGGCGTAGGAACTGGTGGTCCACCCATGAGGCTCTTTTCACCACCAGATGTGGCGGTCATTGACCTTCTAAACAGGCAGAGATAAAGGAGACAAAAAGGGGATGGGGCTGGAAGGGTTTACTCCTAAACTCGGGATGAAACTGACAGCCTATATACCAGGGGTGCTCTCTGAGCTCCAGCACCTCCACTAAACTACCCTCTGGCGATAGCCCTGAAAAGACCATACCAAACCTCTCAAAGCTTTCTCTATAACGGTTGTTGAATTCATAGCGGTGTCTGTGCCTTTCCTGAATGAGCTCCTGTCCATAAATCTCTCTAACTTTTGTCCCTGGAACGAGCCTGCAGGGATAGGAGCCGAGCCTCATAGTGCCACCTAACTCTCTTATACCCTTCTGCTCCTCCATTATGTCTATAACTGGGTGGGGTGTGTTTGGGTCGAACTCGGTGGAGTTGGCTTCCTTCAGGCAGAGCACCTCTCTTGCAAACTCCACGCACATGAGCTGCATACCCAGACATATGCCAAAGGTAGGTTTTTTTCTTTCTCTTCCGTAGGTGAGAGCTCTAAGCTTGCCCTCTACTCCCCTCTCGCCGAAGCCCCCGGGCACAAGTATGCCGTTAACCTCATCCAATGCAGACTCTCTGTAGTGTTCCGAGTTTATCCATTCTATCTTTACCCTTACGCCGTTGGCTATACCACCGTGAAGAAGAGCCTCCGTCACGCTCTTATAGGAGTCCTTTAAAGACACATACTTGCCCACGAGGGCAACCCTCACCTCTCTGGGGGCGGACTTAAGCACATGAACTATACCTTTC
This sequence comes from Aquificaceae bacterium, assembly GCA_025056375.1. Taxonomy (GTDB): domain Bacteria; phylum Aquificota; class Aquificia; order Aquificales; family Aquificaceae; genus Pampinifervens. The sequence continues at coordinate 6,945 of JANWWH010000030.1, read as the reverse complement.
CACTTGCTTTCTACCTCTTTGTATTCAAAGCCAAACCGCTGGACAACCAACCTGTCGAGCTTCTGCTCTTTGAAATGCAGGGGCACTTCGTATATAAACTCCGCATCCGGGGCAGATATAACTGCGGACTTCTTCACGCTGGTGAACAGGGCTATCTTTTCCTTGATACCCTCAGGTATTTCTACCTCAGACCTGCACAGGATTACATCTGGCTGTATGCCTATGGCTCTCAGCTCCTTAACCGAGTGTTGCGTGGGCTTTGTCTTTAGCTCTCCTGCGGTCTTTACGAAGGGAACATAGGTAGTATGCACAAAGAGCACCCTCTCTCTTCCAAACTCCATAGAGAGCTGACGCACCGCCTCGAGGAAGGGGAGACTTTCTATATCGCCTACCGTCCCTCCCACCTCCACTAAAACCACATCGCAACCGTCCTCCACTTCTCTTATGAGCCTTTTTATCTCGTCGGTTATATGGGGGATGACCTGCACCGTGGCACCAAGGTATCCGCCCTCCCTCTCTCTGCGTATAACATTGTAGTAAACCCTGCCTGCGGTGACATTGTTTTTCTTTGCCATGTTTCGGTTAATGAACCTTTCGTAATGACCCAGGTCCAGGTCCGTCTCCGCACCGTCCTCCGTTACGTAAACCTCTCCATGCTGGTAGGGGCTCATGGTGCCCGGGTCCACGTTGAGATAGGGGTCCAGCTTCTGGATGTTTACCTTAAGACCCTGTTCCTCGAGGAGAGAAGCCAAAGAAGCGGAGGCTACACCTTTGCCCAAAGAAGATAGCACGCCACCTGTTACAAAAATGTAATAAGCCATATGTAGATATTTTATCTCATAGGATGGGGACTAAACTCCTAACCCTCTCCACCTCGCCTAAGTCCACCTTTACCTGCAGGAGGCTATCTCCCCTTTCTGAAAACACCAACACCTCACCCCAGGGGCTGTATATGGCGGAAGAGCCTGCATACTCCTCATCGCCCACCTTTCCCCATCCGTTGGCAAGCATTAAAAAGGACTGGTTCTCTATGGCTCTGGCTCTGGATAGGGTTAGGAGATGCTCCTTTCTTCTTGCGCCCCACAAAGAGGGCACTACAAGAAGCTCCGCTCCTCGTAGCTCCCAGGAGAGCAGGGGAAACCTGAGCTCAAAGCACAGGAGGACGCCCAGTCTAAAACCAGAAAGTTCAAAGATAGGGTTTTCAGAACCGGGAAGAAAATATCTCTGCTCCTGATAGAGGGGAAAAAGCTTTATCTTGTGCCTTACGCCCACCACCTCTCCTTTATCTACAACCACAGCAGAGTTGTGTATGCCCCCCTCAGTCTGCAAAGGATAGCTCCCTATAAGGGTCAGCTCCCTTTCTTTTGAGACTTGTCTTAGGGCTTCCAGCACCTTTTCAGTAGCCCTTGCGTGATCTTTCAGCTTTTCATAGTCAAAGCCACACTGCCACATCTCCGGCAGTGCAACCACCGAGCCCCTCTCCACCCGCTCTATCATCCCCAATACATAGGACAGGTTTTTTTCCACTTGCCCTAAGAAGGGACGAAACTGGAGCACTGCAAGGTTAAGCATTCTTTATAAGATTATAAGAGAAGTCTCTATAGCTAAGGCTTGTGATTTATGTTAGTATTTTAAACTTATGGAACGGTTCTTACCCTTCCTCAGATGGTTTAGAGGTTATGATGGAAAGACTTTCAGTTCAGACCTTATAGCGGGTCTTACGGTGGCTGTGGTTCTGGTCCCCCAGTCTATGGCCTACGCTCTCATTGCAGGGCTTCCACCCGTCTACGGTCTGTATGCAGCCTCAATCCCGGTAATAGTTGCCGCCCTCTTCGGTAGCTCCGCCCAGCTTGCCACTGGTCCTGTGGCTATAGTGGCCTTCCTTACCTTCGTGTCTCTCTCCGGCTTTGCCCGCCCGGGTGAGGAGAAGTTCATAGAGCTCGCCATACTTATGGCTTTCCTTGTGGGTCTTATCCAACTCCTGCTTGGTGTCTTTAGGCTGGGCTTTCTCGTGAACTTCGTGTCTCACTCAGTTATAGTTGGTTTTACCAATGCGGCAGCCATAATCATAATGACCACCCAAGTGCCTGCCATTTTGGGTATAAAGGTGGAGCAGAAAGAGCTCATCTTCCAGAACCTCTACGAGATACTGATAAACTTGCCCAAAACCAACCCCTACACTCTGGCGGTGGGCGTTCTTTCCATACTCCTGATAGTGGGTTTAAAAAGGATAAACAAAAACTTCCCCTCTGCCCTCTTTGCGGTAGTGCTCTTTACCGCCCTTTCCTATTTCTTTGCCTTTGAAAGCTACGGTATAAGGGTGGTGGGTGACATACCCAGAGGTCTACCTTTCCCCTCCCTGCCTGCTATAGACTTAGACCTGTTGGATAGCATTGTGGGTAAAGCTTTTATAGTGGCTCTTGTAGGTTTTATGGAGGCTTACGCCATAGCCAAGTTCATAGCCAGTCAGACAAAGCAAAAGATAGACGTAAACCAAGAGCTTGTAGGTCAAGGTCTTGCAAACCTCGTGGGTTCCTTTTTCAGAAGTTTTCCTGTCAGCGGTTCTTTCTCTCGTTCCGCAGTCAACTTTCAGGCGGGTGCAAAGACAGGTATGGCAAACATAATAAGTGCCAGTTTTGTGCTGGCAACCATCTTTCTGGTAGCCCCCCTGCTCTACTATCTTCCCCGAGCTGTGCTCTCTGCGGTGGTTATAACTGCGGTTGTAAGCCTCGTAAAACCCGGCTACTTCGTGCACCTTTGGAAGACCAACCGCTACGATGGCATATCCGCCATAACCACCTTTGCCATGTCCTTTGTCATGAAGCCGGACTATGCCATATTCATAGGCATGTTCCTCTCTCTTTCTCTCTTTCTTTGGAGAAGCCTCTATCCAAGGATAGTGAGGATGTCAAGAGACCCCCTCAGCAAAACATTTGTGAACGCAGATAGCAACAACATACCCACCTGTCCGCAGATAGAAATGGTGCGTCCTGAAGCCTCCTTCTACTACGCAAATTCAGAAAACATTCTTGAGGAGATAAGAGAGATAGCGGAGCAAAAGCCCGCCCTGAAACATCTGGTCATTGACTGCGAATCTGTGAACTATATGGATGGCACAGCTTTGGACGCCCTAACGGACTTTCTTGAGAACATCAGGAAGAGGGGCATAAACCTCGTATTTGTTAACGTAAAGGGTCCGGTGGAGGAGATTATGCGTCGCTCAGGCTTTCTGGAGAAGTTGGGAAGGGAGCACATACTGCCCTCAAAGGGTTACGCACTGGGTCATCTCTTTAAAAGCATAGACCACGATTACTGCGCAAAGGTTTGCCCCTACGCCCTATTTAACGAGTGCTACACGGTGAAGGATTATGTAAAGTTTGAGCAGGCACCCAGCCCCATTAAAGACCTATACGAACACCTATCTTCTTACGAAGAGCTGGAGATATACGCGGGTAAAGCCTACCGCAACCTTATACTTAAAAGGAATGGGGTTGAACTTGAGCTAAAGGCGGAGGATTTCTACACGGACGGAAGAGCTCTCTTCCTCCCATCCACCAGAGTGGTGAACATTGGCGGAGAGTTCCTACCTCTTGGAAGCCTGTGTGTTAAGAAGGATTGTGTCATGAAGAACGGGTTTGTCTATCTGGGTGTAACCACTCAGGAAGTTGCAGAAAGTCTTTTGAAGATATTTAAATAAAAAGCCCCCTTACGGGGGCTGTCTTTTTAGTCAAGCTCTGGCATTTCTGGGGTTGGTGCCTTTTCCTTCTTTTCCTCGGGTATCTCTGCCACCAGAGCTTCTGCGGTCAGCATAGTGCCAGCTACGGAGGCTGCGTTCTGGATGGCAATCCTTACCACCTTAGTGGGGTCTATGATACCCGCTTCAACCATGTCCTTGTATTCGCCATGAGAGGCGTCAAAGCCCCAAGCCTTGCCTTTCTCCACGCCCAGCTGTAAAACCTTCTCGAGGACCACATAGCCCTCAAAGCCTGCGTTGCTGGCAATCTGCCTCAGAGGCGTTCTGCAAGCTTTTTTGATTATGTCCACGCCCACCTGCTGGTCTGGGTTCTCCACCTTGAGGTCCTCAAGGCTTTCAGAAGCCCTTACCAGAGCCACACCACCGCCTGGAACTATACCTTCCTCGACCGCAGCCTTGGTAGCGTGCACCGCATCCTCAACCCTTGCCTTCTTCTCCTTAAGCTCAGCCTCAGTAGCCGCACCCACTCTTATGATGGCTACGCCACCTGCCAGTTTAGCAAGTCTTTCCTGAAGCTTTTCTCTGTCGTAGTCAGAGGTGGTCTCCACTATCTGCTTCTTTATCTGTTCTATCCTACCTTCTATCTTGTCTCTTGAACCCTTACCGCCCACTATGGTGGTGTTGTCTTTGTCCACGATAACCTTGTCCGCCCTTCCCAGCATGTCCATGGTGACGCTCTCGAGCTTTATACCCAGTTCCTCAGTTATGGCAGTGCCACCAGTGAGTATAGCTATGTCCTGTAAGTAGTCCTTCCTCCTCTGACCGAAGCCGGGTGCCTTGACTGCGCAAGCCCTTATCACACCCTTTATGTGGTTGACCACGAGGGTTGCCAGAGCCTCCGCTTCTACGTCCTCAGCAATTATAAGTATGGGCTTTCCTGCCCTTACCACTTGCTCGAGCACTGGCAGGAGGTCTTTTACGTTGGATATTTTCTTCTCGTAGATAAGTATGTAGGGGTCTTCGAGGACTGCTTCCATCTTGTCGGGGTTGGTTACGAAGTAAGGTGAGAGGTAACCCCTGTCAAACTGCATACCTTGAACCGTCTCAAGGGTGGTCTGTGCGGACTTGGACTCTTCTACGGTTATAACGCCATCTTTGCCCACCGCTTCCATGGCGTCCGCTATTATCCTTCCTATTTCTGGGTCATTGTTTGCGGATATGGTTGCTACTTGCTCTATCTCTTTCCTACCACCTACCTGTATAGATTGAGCCTTTATCTCTTCCACAATCTTCTCCACCGCCTTGTCTATACCCCTCTTAAGGTCCATGGGGTTAGCACCAGAGGCTATGGCTTTAAGACCTTCTGTGAAGATAGCCTGTGCCAGAACGGTTGCGGTGGTAGTGCCGTCGCCAGCCACATCGGAGGTCTTGGAGGCTACTTCTTTGACCAGCTGTGCCCCCATGTTTTCGTAGGGGTCTTTAAATTCTATTTCTTTGGCAACTGTCACGCCGTCCTTGGTCACGAGGGGTGTGCCCCACTTCTTTTCAATGATTACCTCTCTACCCCTTGGACCAAGGGTGACCTTGACCGCATTGGCAAGCCTGTCCACGCCTGCCTTAAGCCTCGCCCTTGCTTCTTCTCCGTAAAGGACTTTCTTTGCTGCCATGCTACCACCTCCTTTTAAAGTTTTTTTACTCAACTACCGCAAGTATTTCGTCTTCGGACATGATGAGATACTTTTCGCCGTTAAGTTCCACCTCTGTGCCCGCGTACTTGTTGAAGACCACCCTGTCACCGGGCTTTACCTTTGGTGGAACCTGCTGACCGCTTTGCAAGAGCTTACCTTCGCCCACTGCCACTACCTCACCCAGTTGGGGCTTTTCTTTGGCAGTGTCTGGTATGATTATGCCGGAGGCTGTCCTTTGTTCCTGCTCCTCAAACCTTTTGACTACCACCTTGTCATAAAGGGGCTTGAGCTTTGCCATGTTTCACCTCCTTTTAAGGATTTTTTACGGATAGATATTATATTAACAGGCGGAGGGTTTGTCAAGAGGTTTTTACAAATAATTGAGTGTATAAGACTAAAACTTTTTTAGCCTTAGTTAATAAGGAACTGTGTTTACGGGCCTTAGCTCTGTGCCCTCTTCCTGAGACCTGTCTTGTCAAAAAACTCGTAGAGCACCGGTAGCAGGAAAAGGCTCAGGGGTAACCCCGTGAATATACCACCTATAACTGCAAGAGCGAGGGGCTTTCTGAGTTCTGCGCCTGCAGTGAGACCAAGTGCCACTGGCGTGAGGGCGGAGACTATGGTAAAGGTGGTCATGAGTATGGGTCTTAGCCTTTCCTTTCTTGCCTGGAGTATGGCTTCTCTGGTAGGCACTCCCTCCTTTCTCAGTTGGATTATCCGTTCAATAAAGAGCACCGCATCCCGCACGATGATGCCTACTAAAAGTATGATGCCAAAATAGGAAGGGACGCTGAGAGAAGTGTTTGTCAAAAGCAGAAGACCAAAAGTGCCTGCCACCGCAAGAGGCACCATCAAAAGCACGGTAAAAGGATGTCTATAGCTCTCAAAGAGGCTCGCAAGGACCATGTAGACCGCCACGAGGGCAAATATTAAGGCAAAGCCAAGACCCTGAAAGGCTCTCTGAAACTCTCTGGCTTGACCCACTGGTTCGAAGGTGTAGCCCGGTGGTAGGTTGTTCTTGAGCCAGCTTTCTACTTCGGCAACAGCCTCCTCCAAGGACTTCTGCGGAGAGAGGTTTGAAAAGAATGTAAAGGAATACTGACGGTTGTAGCGGTTTATAGCCTTGTATCCTGTGGCTGTTTGCACCTCCACTAACTCCGTAAGAGGAATGAGCTCACCCTTAAAGTTTCTCACAAAGACCTTATTAAGGTTTTCCACGTTTTGCACAAACTCAGGAACGGCTTTTACATAAAGGTCGTAGCTCTCCGCACCCAGCTCATATGTGCCCATCTGAAACTTCCCAAAAAGCACATTAAGTGTTACAGCCACCGCCTCTACGTTAACACCCACATCACCCAGCTTTTCTCTGTTTACCCTTATCTGCACCTGAGGTTCGTTTAGCCTAAGGTCCGTATCCACATCTCTGTAGCCCTGCCTGTTTCTAAACTCTGCGGTTAGCCTGCTGGCTATCTTTTGGAGCTCTTCCAAAGACGCACCCCTTATGGCGTATTGTAGGTCCACCTGTCTTCCTGCGCCCGGACCTATGATGTTAGGGGGTTCTAC
>JANWWH010000002.1 GCA_025056375.1 Aquificaceae bacterium | reverse complement strand
ATCAAGTATTTCTGGGTCAATGAGGATTTCTCCTCTTTTTACTAAGTCTTTGTTATAATCTTTCCAGCTCCGCTTCATAAGGTTATATTATCCTACAGACCTTATTAGACAAAGCATATAGTATAAAATATTAGAACCATGAGCGTGCTTGTGTTTGTGAGTATGACACCGCTGGGTAAGGGGGAAAGTGTTAGCGAGTATGTGGCGAGGGTGGTGGACATAGTGGACAGGTCAGGGTTGGATTACATACTTACACCTATGGGAACTATCATAGAGGGTGAGAGCTGGGAAGAGGTTATGGGGGTGATAAAGGATGGCTTTGAAGCCCTAAAAAGAGATTGCCCCCGCATATCCATAACCATGAAGATAGACTACAGGGAAGGTAAGTCTGGGAGGTTAAAGGGTAAGGTGAGGTCTGTAGAGGAGAAGATAGGAAGAGAGATAAAAAAGGCGACCTGAGGTGGCTATTAGAAAGCTTTCAAGAGAGGATTTGAACTACGGTCATGTTTACACCCTTCCTATGGAGAAATTTCCACCAGGTGAGTTTTTCCCGGGTCAGGAAAGGGTAAAGTCCGCCTTTGACCTTGCTCTGAAGACGGAGAAGGAAGGTTATAACCTATATGTTTCAGGTCCTGAAAGCGTGGGAAGAACCGTTTACGCCCTGAGTAGGCTGAGGGAGGTCTCGAAGGGTAAGAAAAAGCCTGAGGACATCTGCTGTGTGAACAACTTTGAAAATCCTCTTAGACCCAGATACCTTCTACTGCCAGCGGGGCTTGGCAGAGCCTTTGCTCAAGACATAGACAGAGCCATAGAAGCCTTAAAGGAAGAGGTTCCAAAAGCTTTTGAAAGCAAGGAATACGAGGAAGAGCTGGCAAGGATAACAAAGAACAGAGAAGTCAGAAAGGAGGAAGTGACCCAGAGGCTCGTAGAGGAAGCCCAGAAGCACGGCTTGGGCGTCGTGTTTACACCAGCGGGTATAAAGCTCCTCCCTATAGTTGGCAGAAGGGTGGTTCCAGAGGAAGAGATCTACTCAAACCCGAGACTTCAGGAAGGCTATGAAAGGGCTCTGTATGAGTTTGAGGAAAAGTTCAGAGATTTTTTAAGGGAGATGAGAGAGCTTGACCACGAGTTCTCAGACCAGATACTGGAGCTGAGGGGTAAGGTGGCAAGCTATGTGGTGGGCAAGGTCTTTTCAAGGTTTGATGATAAGTACGGTCACTACCAGGGTTTAAAGGAACACTTGGAGAGACTAAAGAAAGAGCTCTCTCGGAACGTGGAGCTTTTTCTTTCTTGGCATACCTCTAGAGGAAACCTTGCCTTTCAGAGGATGTTAGAGAAGTCTCTAAACGCCTTCAGGGTAAATGTGCTCGTGGACAACTCAGGTCTTGAAGGTGCACCGGTGGTCTTTGATGAGGTGCCTACCTTCCAAAGCCTCTTCGGTAGGGTCTTCTACACTGTAGAGATGGGCGTTCTATATGCAGACCATATGAGTCTCTCAGCGGGCAGTCTTCACAGGGCAAGGGGTGGTTACCTTATTCTTAGGGCAAACGACCTCCTAAAGAACCCACTCCTCTGGGATGCACTGAAGAAGGTGCTCATGCATAAAAAGGTTCACATGCCCCTCCACCCCTTTGAGGATACCTTCCTGCCGGTGGTAGGTATAAGCCCAGAGCCCTTACCCGCCGATTTCAAGGTCGTCCTCATAGGTGAACCCTACCTCTATTACCTGCTCTACAACTATGACCCTGAGTTTGGAAGGCTGTTTAAGGTAAAGGCGGAGTTTGACCCTGTGGTGGATGTGGGGGAAGAGCTCATCGCTTCTTTTCCAAGGATACTCAGAAAAATTGTAGAGGAAGAGGGCTTAAAGTATCTATCCGCAGACGCCCTTTCGGAGCTCTTCAAGTATGGTGTGGAGCTTTCAGGAAGCAGAAAGAGGTTTAACGCAGTCTTCGGGCACATAGTGGATGTGATAAGGGAAGCTCACAGCCTTGCAGAGGGAGAAAGAATAGAGGGCAAGCACATAAGAGAAGCCATAAAGAAGAGGGTTTTCAGGTCAAACCTTCTGGAAGAGAAGTTAAGGAGGTGGATAGAAGAGGGTAAGCTAATCCTAAAGTTGGAAGGGGAAGAGGTAGGTCAGGTAAACGGACTGAGCGTGATAGAACTTGGCGATTACAGCTTTGGAAAAGCTACAAGGATAACAGCCACTGTCTATGCGGGCGACAAGGGAATAATCAACATAGAGAGAGAAGTGGAGCTGAGCGGACCTATCCACTCAAAGGGCGTTCTTATACTGAGCGGTTACCTGGGGAGAAAATACGGGGGAGAAGTGCCTCTGCACCTCTCCTGCACCCTTACCTTTGAGCAGAGCTATGACGAAGTTGAGGGGGACAGCGCTTCTCTGGCTGAGCTCCTTGCTATCTTGTCTGCTATTGCAAGTGTGCCCCTGAAGCAACACATAGCGGTAACGGGTTCTGTGGACCAGTTGGGTAACCTTCAGCCCGTTGGAGGTATAAAGGAAAAGGTGGAAGGTTTCTACAAGCTATGCAAGATGAGGGGACTTAAGGGTGTTGAGGGTGTGATAGTGCCTCAGAGGAACCAGGACAACCTTCTTCTCGACGAAGAGGTCCTTAAGAGCTTGGAGCTCGGCGAGTTTCACATATACGCAGTGGATGATGTGGACGACGCCATAGAAGTTGTCACTGGCATGAGGGCCAGAGCTTTTCATAGACTTGTTAAGAGGAGGCTTCTGGAGTTTTCCAAAAAAGTGGTAAAATCGGGAAGGAAAAAGTCCATATAATTAAGGTATGGAAGGAAGACCCCTTTTGCCCAACGAACTTGAACTTTTTAAAAAAGCCCTTGGTATTGGTCCCCATAACTTCTGGAGATGGTCTTCGAGGACAAGGAACTTCAAGCTTCTTACAGATGGCAAGTTTGTGTGGGTGGAAGGCAAGGAAGAAGACATAGGCAAAACTATGCCAGTCCACGAAGCCACTTGGTGGAGTTGGGATTTTCTGAAGGAAAAGCTTAGAGAGCTGAGTTAAAATAGAGAACTTATGGGAAAGCTGGCTTACGTGTTTCCTGGGCAGGGTTCTCAGTATGTGGGTATGGGTTACGAATTCTACAGGGAGTTCTCCGAATCGGCGGATGTGTTCCACAGTGCGGAGACCGCTCTTAGGTATAATCTCACTGAGATAATCTTTAATGGTCCCGAAGAAGAGCTTAACAGAACCCTAAACACGCAGCCAGCCCTTCTGACCACCAGTTTGGCAATCTACGCGGTTTTAAGGTCAAAGGGCTTTCCAGAACCAGACTTTGTGGCGGGCCACTCGCTGGGAGAATACACCGCCCTTGCGGTGGCTGGCGGCGTGGAACTCTTTGAGGCGGTCAGGCTTGCTCACCTGAGGGGTAAATACATGCAGTCCGCAGTGCCCGAAGGCAGGGGTGCTATGCTTGCGGTTTTAAAGCTACCACCGGAGAAAGTGGAGGAAGCCTGCAGGCTTGCTCAGGACGCGGGTGTAGTGGAGCCTGCCAACTACAACTCACCGGAGCAAACGGTTATCTCTGGAGAGAAGCCTGCGGTAGAAAAGGCAGGCGAGATAGCAAAGGATATGGGTGGTAGAGTTATACCTCTGAAGGTCTCCGTTCCTTCTCACTGCTCCCTGATGAAAGCCGCCGCCGATGCCTTCAGGCTCAAGCTCGCACAAACACCCATAAAAAACATAAGCGTGCCCCTAGTCCAAAATTACACCGCCCAAGCCCATAGGATGGCACCAGAGATAAGAGAAAACCTCTACAGACAGATATTTTCCTCCGTGAAATGGTTTCACAGTGTTCTATATATGGTAGAGCAAGGCGTGGATACATTTGTGGAAGTAGGTCCAAAAAATGTGCTTTCTAAGCTCATACAGCAAACTGTGCCCCACGTGAGGGTCTTTAACGTAGAAAAAGTGGAAGATGTGGAGAAGGTTTTGAAAGCTATCAGGTAACTGTCGTGTTTAACATAGACCTGTAGGCGTAATATATTTTATACCATGCTTGGAATTCTGAGGAAAAAGCCAGTGGATAAACTTATAGAAGTGCTTGGAAAGGGGAGGGTAAAAACTTCTCTTGTAGAGAGGAAGCTCTATGCTTACGACGCCACACCCATACCTATAGAAAGAGCTCTACCCTCCGCAGTGGTCTTTCCAGAAAGCCACGAGGAGGTAACTCTACTGGTAAAGGTATGCTACGAGGAGGGTATACCCATCTTCCCCAGAGGTGCAGGCTCAGGGCTGACGGGTGGTGCAGTTCCTACCTTAGAGAAGGGCGTGGTGGTCTCCTTTGAGAGGATGAACCGTTTTGAGCTAAACTTGGATAATGCCACTGCGGAGGTCCAACCGGGTGTTATAACCGCTCAGTTTCAGGAGCAGGTGGAGAGGCTCGGACTGTTCTATCCACCGGACCCCTCTTCCTACAAATATTCAACCCTCGGTGGCAACATAGCGGAGAACGCAGGTGGTCCAAGATGTCTCAAGTATGGCGTTACCCGTGAATATGTTCTGGGTCTTACCGCAGTGGTGAAGGAAGGGCAGACTCTAAGGACGGGTAACCCTGTCATAAAGGATGTGGCAGGCTATGACATAACCAAGCTCCTCGTGGGTTCAGAGGGCACCTTGGGGCTCATCACCTCCGCAACGCTCAAACTCATACCAAAGCCAAAGGCGAGGTCCACAGCTTTGGCTCTCTTTAACAACCTCGAGGATGTAGGAAGGGCGGTAACGAAGATATTTACCTCGGGCATATTTCCCTCTGCACTTGAGTTTATGGATTCAGATGCCATAAGAGCTGTAGAAGACTACAAGCCCGTAGGTCTTCCGAGGGTAGAGGCACTGCTCCTGATAGAGGTGGACGGCTCACCCCAAGGCGTGGCGGAGGACATAAAGGGTATAGAGGAACTGTTAAAACCTATGGGCGTAGAGGTGCGGACCGCAAGGAGCAAAGAAGAAGAAGAAAAGCTCTGGTCTGCGAGGAAAAGCCTCGGTCCAGCCCTTGGCAACCTCAGGAGCGGTAAGATAAACGAGGACATAGTCATACCAAGAATATACCTGTCGGAGGCAATACCGAGGTTCAGAGAGATAGCCAGAAAGTATGAACTTCTCATGGTCATCTTTGGACACATAGGAGACGGAAACCTTCACGTGAACCTCCTCTACGACAAGTCCAACCCTGAGGAAGAGCATAGGGCGGAGAGGGCGGTGGACGAGGTATTTGAAGTGGCACTGAGGTATCAGGGCTCTATAACAGGAGAGCACGGTGTAGGGTTGACGAAAAAGAAGTTTCTCAAGTGGCAATTTGGTGAAGTGGGTTATGAGCTCCTAAAGGGTATAAAGATGCTCTTTGACCCCAAAAACCTCTTCAACCCTGGAAAGGTGGTAGAACTATAGAGCTTTGACCTTTATAGCCTTCTCAAAGACTTCTCTGTCTCCCTTGTATTTAAGAAGCCCGCTCACCTCTTCCACTGGCACGAAGCGAGCCTCTTTCACTTCCCAGGAGGGCTTTGGCTCTCCTTCCACATAATCCATAAGGTATAGGACCACCTTTTTCTTTATCTTTTCACCCTCTCTGACATACCAGTAGTTTATCTCACCAAGGGGCGTCACTATCCTTCCCCTCACCCCCGTCTCTTCCAGGACCTCTCTAAGGGCGGTTTCCTCTGGGTTTTCGCCCGCTTCTACAAGACCCTTTGGAAAAGTCCAAACACCGGAGGGGCTTCTTACAAGTAGCAACTCCCTTCCCTTGAAGAGCAAGCCACCTGCGGAGAACTCCTCCTTCAGGGTAAAACCTCCACCTTGCCCTTTGATAGCACCCTTCCCCTTAGCACCCTGTCCTCTTTCCTCAACCTTATGACCTTTCCCACCTGCCCCCCATCTATAGCCACAGCCCGAAAGCTCACCTCGAGGGCACCGCTTTTGTAGAAAGCTTCCACCACTTCTCCTACCTTTACCGCCTGCACCTCTTTGAGTAAGGACCTTCTGAGCACTGTCCCTCTGGTTATATTGGTGGAGGCGGTATAGTTTTCAAAGTCTGCGGGGTTGAGCCTCAGGTCCGAGGGTATGGTTTTCATAAAAACCTCCTCAACCCTGAACATTTCAGGTTTTATGGCGCTTCCCTTCTGTATGTCCTCGAGGGCTACAAAAACCCTTACCTTCCAAAGGGCATCTATGAGAACCTGCTCTCTTTTGTCACCAAAGTAGAGGTAAGCCACCGCCCTGCTCTTACCGTATTCCATCTGGAGCTCTATCCTCTCAGGACTTTTTACCTCTTTCTTCCCTAATAGCTTTACCCTCTGAACCTTAACGAGCTCACCAAACCTTCTGTAAACCTCCTCCTCAACGAGCCTCTCCACGCTTCCAAAAGACAGCTCAAGGATTATCAGAAGGCTAAGGAACCACATCCATAACCTGCATGAGTTCCCTTATAAGGGTTGCAGGCTCTACCTCCTTCGGACACACCAGATTGCACTTGTTACAGGAAAGGCAGTGGTAAAGCCTTCCTTCTACTACCGCCTGTCTCATCCTTAGAGCCTTAGCCTCTTCTCTTGGGTCTTCGTAGAGGCGGTAGAGTTTGGCAAAGAAGAGGGGTCCTGCGTAGTCCTCCTCAAGGACCTGAGGGCAATAAGACTGACAGGCAAGACAGAGTATGCAGTCCGCCGAGGTCTCTATCCTCTTACTGAGCTCAGGGGGTATGCGTGGGTCTGTGGACCTTTCCTTTATCCAGAGGTTTAGAGACTTCATCTTCTCCACAAAACTCTCGTTGTCCACCACCAAGTCTCTGAGGACATTAAAGTTTTTAAGGGGCTCTATCAGAATTTCCTCGCCAAAAAGGGCGTAGGGTAAGAGCTGTTCCTTACAGGCAAGCTTTGGAAAACCGTTAACCGTAAGGGTGCAGGTCCCGCATATGCCCGCCCTGCAGAACTGTCTAAAACCGAGACTTGGGTCAAGGTCTTCCTTTATCCTCTGGAGGGCACTAAGCAGGGTCATGCCTTCCTCGTAAGGGACTTCAAAAATCTGATAATAGGCTTTTCCCGAGGCTTCCTGCCTTCTTATTTTTAGCCTTAAAACCATGCTTAAATAATGTATCCTATTGTCTATGCTGGTCAAGCACTTCGAGAGCAGAGAAGCTTTTTACAGGTTTCTCAAAGAGAAGGTGGGTGTATTCTTTAGGGAAGCTTACGACAGAAGCTCCGAAGGGGTTTTTTGCGTTCTTTACATGAAGGGGGAGAGCTTAAAGCCAGAGGTTTTTTTCAGTCTTGGTAGAAGGGCATGCTTACACACCTTTCAGGGAGAGGGGGGCTTTGTCCTTTGTGGCTCCGAGAGGAGGATAAAAGAGTTTTGCACCTTTCTTGTAAAGGAAAACAGAGGCTTAGCGGTAGAGATACTTCACCGACTTCAGGCTTATCACAAAAGGTCCTTCAAGCTACAGCACAACAGAAAAATCCTCCCTCTGGGGATAAAAACTGCGGTGATGGGCGTCTTGAACGCAACCCCCGACTCCTTCTCCGACGGAGGTCTATACCTTAAGCCTTCTGAAGGTTTAAAAAGGGCGGTAAGCATGGTAGAGGAGGGGGCGGACATCATAGACATAGGTGGGGAGTCCACAAGACCTGGCTCCCGGAGGGTATCTGCGGAGGAGGAGCTCCAGAGAGTTCTCCCCCTGCTAAGAGAAGTAAGGAGAGAGCTACCTGAGGTTTGGATTTCAGTGGATACATACAAGGCGGAGGTGGCGAGGGCGTGCCTTGAGGAAGGTGCGGACATCATAAACGACATAAGTGGTGGCACCTTTGACCCAGACATGCATGAGTTGGTAAGCAAGTATAATTGCCCCTATGTGCTCACCCACATAAAAGGGAGACCAGAGACCTGGAAAGAAGCCCCACCTATCTACGAAGACGTGGTGGAGGAGGTCTTCCTATGGTTTGAGGAGAAGTTGAAAAGTCTAAAGGAGAAGGACTATAGGGGTCAGGTTATACTTGACCCGGGCATAGGCTTTGGAAAACTCCCAGAGCACAACGTAGAGATACTTAAGAGGTTTGGAGAGTTTCGCGCCCTCGGCTTACCCCTGATGGTGGGTGTATCGAGGAAGTCCTTTATAGGTGTGGTCATGGAAGGTTTGTTAAAGAAGAAAAGCGAGCCTCAACAGAGGCTTTACGGAAGCCTTGGTGCTCTCGCACCTGCGGTTATGAAGGGTGCTCACATAGTAAGGGTTCACGATGTTAGAGAAACCCGCGAGTTTCTTGCCCTTCTCGATACGGTAAAGACCTATGGTGAATATTAACTTAGAGTTTTTAAAAATCTTCTCTTGGAAAGACCTAATAGACATAATTGCAGTGTCACTTTTCTTCTACGGCGTTCTTTATTTTCTCCGTATAACCAAGGGTCTGCAGATATTCAGGGGCGTTGTCTTGCTGGCTGGCTTCTGGTTTTTTGCGGAACTCCTCCATCTTAGGACCCTCTCCTGGGTCTTTGAAAAGCTTTGGACGGTAGGTCTTTTCTCTCTGGTGGTCATCTTCCAACCGGAGATAAGAAAGGCTCTGAGCAGGCTTGGACAGAGGGCGGGCGTATCCGTCATAAAGCCCGTGGGTGAAAGGGTTGTAGATAGGGTGGTGAGGGTCTGCTCCTTTCTATCAGAGAGACAGATAGGTGGGCTCATAGTGATAGAAAGAGCTCAGAGCGTAGAAGGGCTGGTGGAAGGCTGTGTGCTAATGGACAGTCTGGTGTCAGTGGAACTACTCGTTACCATCTTCAACCCCCTCTCTCCTTTGCACGATGGTGCGGTGGTCGTAAGGGGAGACAGGGTGGTCTACGCCTCCTGCATCTTACCCCTTTCCAAATCCTCGGAGCTCCCCAAGAAGTATGGCACGAGGCACCGCGCCGCTCTGGGCATATCTGAAGAGAGCGACGCCCTTTGCGTGGTAGTTTCGGAGGAAACAGGTGAGATATCTCTTGCCATGGGTGGAAAGCTCCAAAGAAACCTTGACCCCGAGATGCTGAGAGCCTTACTTTTAAAAGAGCTCAGGGTGGAAAATGCTTAAAAGACTTATCATACACGACTGGCACTACAAACTTCTTTCTCTCGTGATGGGGGTTGTTCTCTGGTTTGTGCTAAACATGGGTGAAAGGGTGCCTCTGGGCGTGGAAAGGCAGATAGAGATGGTGGACCAAGAAAAAGGCTACGAATACAGGCTGGAGAGAAAAAGGGTGAAGATAAGACTGAGGGTTATGGAAAGGTTTGTCCACGAAGAAACCCTTGAGAAAATAACCGCAAGCGTAAGCTTGAGGGGTCTAAAGGAAGGCGAGCATATCCTCAAAGTGGAAGTCAAGAACGTGCCTAAGTTTCTCGTATCTGTAGAGAGGACGGAACCCGAGTATGTAAAGGTAAGGGTTATAAAAGCCCCCGAAGGGGGGCAATAAGCTCATCCGCAGGAGAAGGAGCTACCACAACCGCAGGAACCACTTACGTTGGGGTTCTTTATGGTAAAGCCACCGCCCATAAAGTCCATGACGTAGTCAAGCTCCGCGTTGTTCACATATGGCATGGAGAACTGGTCTATGGCTATCTTCAGACCTCCATACTCGAATATGTTATCGCTTTCCTCTACGGTGTCATCAAAGCCCATGGCATACTGAAAACCGGAGCATCCCCCGGGGACAACCCTAACCCTAAGTATGGGCTCGGCGATGTTGTTCTCTTGTGCTATCCTGAGCACCTCCTGAACCGCTTTCTCTGTTGCGAAAAAGTTAAAAGCTAACTTCTGCATCATACTACCTCCTTTAAAGTTTTGCTCGGTATTATGATAGGCCACCCGCGGTCTTTTTCAAGGGGAGGTTTTATGACAGGGCTCATGTGGAGCTTTCCACCTTGTGAACTAGTAAAAAGACCAATCCGAGGGAAAGGAGTATGAGCGAGAGGGTTAGGAGCTCATAGAACTTCTCTGGGGATAGGGACAGGATAAGAACTTTTCTTATCACCGCCGCAAGGGCAACACCCAAAAAAGTCTTTATACTAACGGCACCACCCTTCGTGGTCTTCACTTGTTCCAATAGGAGCTCTGATATGGCGTAGAGTATAAGTATGGAGCCCAGGATACTGAGCCCACCCCTTTCAAGGGGCAGTTTACCAACAAGCACAAGATAAAACTCATACACAATCCAGACCACTATAGAGAACCCTACCAGCAGAAGGGTGAGAAGTATGAACACATCAAATACTCTGGACACCCGCCTTATGCTCCTTATCATCCATCTCTGGTATCTGCTTAAAGGAGAAAAACCGCCCACCACCTTTCCCTCAGGTAGGGTGCTAAGGAGACAGAGGTCCAGAAGCTTGTTCAGTGATGTGAGTAGGCTGTGCCTCTCCTGTATGGAAGTAACTTCCTGAGCCATTCTATCCTGCAGGAACTGTCTTATTAGGCTAAGCGTAAGAGGGTCGCCGTAACCCATATTCTCGGTGCATTTGAGCTCAAAAAGCCCTTCAAGCCATAGCCTCGCCCTTTCTCTGTCGGGAAATCCGTAGGGAAGGTTAAGGACAAGGTCTTCCATGTGCCTAAGAGCCATGTCCTTTAACTTTTTTGCGTTTTTCTCATCCTCGTAAGTCCATCGGTAAAGGTTTTTTAACTCCTCAAAGTCCTTCATGGAGAATATCATAAAGGCATCTGCGCCAGAAGCTTATAATAGTGCCTATGCCTTTGGATAAAGAAAAGATAAGGCAGGCAATAAGGCTTTTTCTTGAAGGTATAGGTGAGGACCCGGATAGAGAAGGTCTTCTGGAGACGCCCGACAGGGTTATCCGCATGTGGGAGGAGTTTGACCGCCAGAGGAACTTCGACTTCAAACTTTTTGAGGAGTTTGGCTCTTACAACGAGATGGTGCTCGTAAAAGATATAAGCGTGTATTCCCTCTGCGAACATCACCTCCTTCCCTTTTTCGGAAAAGCCCACATAGCCTACATACCGGACGGTATAGTGTGTGGGCTATCAAAGCTCGTCAGAACGGTGCGAGCCTTTGCCCTCAGACCTCAGGTGCAAGAAAGGTTGACCAATCAGATAGCGGATTTCCTTCTGGAACAGTTAAAAGCAAAGGGCGTGGCTGTGGTGCTCGAGATGGAGCACCTCTGCATGTCTATGAGAGGGGTGATGGCTCCCGGACACCTTACGGTCACTTCCGCCTTGAGGGGTCTATTCCTTAGCGACCTCAGAACGAGGGAAGAGTTCCTTAAGCTCATAGGTAAGCTTTCTCTATGAGTGTATGTCTCGTAGCGGGCTCAGGAGAACTTCCGAGGGTCTTTCTTAAGAAGGCAAGAGAAAGGGGTGTGGAGGTCTTCGTGGCGGGCGTGAGGGGGGTTACCGAACTACCTGCGGAGGAGTATTTCCCCCTTGGAAAGGTAGGAAGGCTTTTAAAAAGCCTTGAAAGGAAGGGTATAAAAAAACTGGTCCTTTTAGGTAAATTTGAACACAGCCTTCTTTTTTCTCACTTTCTGACCTTGGATGAGGTAGCTCTCAAGGTTCTTCAAAAGGCGAAGGATAGAAAGGCTCATACCCTTATCAGGACCCTTATGGAAGAGCTTGAGGCTTTGGGTTTTGAGTTTCCAGACCCAAGACCCTTTCTGGAGGAGCTCCTGGCACCTGCAGGCTGTATATCCCCCATTGAACCCTCACGGGAAGCTCTGGAGGATGGGCTCTGGGGGTTTCCTATAGCCAGAGAGATAGCCACGCTGGATGTGGGGCAGACCATAGTAGTAAAGGACAAGACTGTGGTCAGCGTGGAAGCTATGGAGGGCACGCAGAAGACCATAGAAAGGGCTGGGGAGATTGCGGGTAAGGGTTGCAGGGTCATAAAGACCGCAAGAAAGGGTCAGGACTTCCGCATAGATGTGCCTACAGTAGGACCAAAGACCCTGGAAGCCATAAGGAAGATAAGGGGTGACGCCCTTTTTGTTGAAGCGGGCAAGGTCTACCTTTTGGAAAGAGAAAAGATGGAGAGGTTAGCCCAAAAGTATGGTATAGCTATCTACGGGCTCTGAAGAAAAAAGTCTATTGCTTCTTTAGGTTTTCCTTCAAAAACCACCAGACCTTCCTTCATGACCAGCACCCTGTCGCACCTGAGCAGGTTAGAAAACCGGTGGGCTACGAGGATGAAAGTGCTGTCTCGGAAGTGGGTAAAGAGATTATCAAGCACCCTTTCTTCCTTTCTGGCATCCAGAGCGGAGGTGACCTCGTCCAACAGAAGCAACTGTGGAGACTTTAGAAAAACCCTTGCCAGTGCAAGTCTCTGCTTTTCACCACCAGAGAGGCTCTTGGGGTTCAGGGGCTGGTCCAGGCTCTTCACAAAGTCACACTCCGAGAGCTGAAGAGCTCTGATAAGCTCTTCCTCTTTTTCTCCAGCCAGCAGGAGGTTTTCCCTCACAGTGCCCGGGAAGATGAAAGGTTCCTGAGAGAGAAAAAGGAAAGCTTCCCTGAGGTCTTCTCTGTTTATATCTGCGAGCTCCAAACCTCCCACCCTTACGCTACCCTCGTAGGGCAAGAGACCTGCCAACACCCTTAGGAGAGTGCTTTTCCCAGAGCCCGTATCCCCCATAAGACCGAGCTTCTCCCCCTTCCTAATCTTTAGGTTTACGCCCTTAAGGAGCAACCGCCCACCTACGCTTACCCTTAAGTTCTCCACCTCTATACCCTCTCCGAGAGCTTCAAAGCTAAACCTTCCAGCCCGTTCTTCCTCAAGGGAAAGCACTTCCCTTATTCTTCCTACCACGGGTAAAGAAGCTCTAAACTCCATAAAACCCTTCTGGGTTTCCATGAGGGGGGTTTGCAAGAAGAGAAGGGCGGTAAGGTAAGAAAGGAAGTCGCCAGCGGTTAGGCTCCCCTCCGCTATTCTGAAGCCACCATAGAGTATCACTAAGGCAACCACAGAGTAACCAAAGGTGAAGTTAAACACCGAGTTGAGGGCAAAGTAAACCTCAGACCTCAAGCCAGACCTAAAAAGCGCCCTGCTAAGTTCTCTGAAAAGTCTCTCAAAAAGAGGCTGTGCCCTAAAGCTTCTTATACTCTCAAAGCCGGAGAAAGAACTGAAGAGCCTGTCCGCCACCTCCGCATAACCCTCCTGTGACCTCTTCAGATGCTTCCCCCTCTTTTTACCAAAATACTTCACCGCAAAGGCGAGCAAGGGCAGGAGCAGAAAAAGGCTCAGTGTGAGAAACCAGTCTCTGTATAGAAGCACGCCCACCAAAAAGAGCACCGTCGTTGGCTCTCTGATAAGCTTTACGCCATAAGAGCCTATGAGGTTCCTGTATAGGTTCATGTCTGATATAACCCTTGAGGCAAACTCACCAGGAGAGAAACCCAGAAAGGCGGAGTAATCCGCCCTGAGGAGTTTACCGAAGGCTTCTTCTCTTAGCTTTTTCATCTCCAGCTCCGTGTAGAGGGCGGAGAAAAAAGCACTTGTAAGCCTCCCCAGCTGAGCTATAAATACAAAACCCAAAAGGCTCAGAACAACTTTTAAGAGCTCTTCCTCTTCCCTCAGGAGAAAAACCTTGTCCACAAGAGATTTTATGAGAAGGCTAACGCCCGCAGTCCCGCCCGCCTCGAGCAGAGAACCGCAGAGGCTAAGGAAGATAAAATGCAAGTATGCCTTCAGACGAAGGAGGACCCACTTGATATGCTCCATTCAGAGGACTATTTTATTTACAAAATGGTTAAGTGGATAGTGGGTATCATTCTGGCCTTTTTACTCATTGACCATATTTGGGTTCACTACGGAGGACCGACAATAGAAAGGCTTAGGGATTACTATGGGGGTGATATTAAGAAAAAGGGCACGGAAAAGGAAGAGGTCTCCGTAAAACAAGCCTACGAGAAAAGCTTGCTCGATGAGCTCTGGGAAAAGGGGAAGAATCTTTTAAATAGAGAAAAGGAGGAAAAAAAGCAGTGAGGAGGTTCTGGTATGGAGTTTAATTTCAACACCATAGAGGAAGCTCTTGAGGACATAGCTCAGGGCAGGATGGTGATAGTGGTAGACGACCCAGACAGGGAGAACGAGGGGGACCTGGTCATGGCGGCCGAGAAGGTAACACCGGAAGCCATAAACTTCATGGCAAAGTATGGAAGGGGTCTTGTATGTCTCAGTCTTACACCCCAGAGGTGTGAAGAGCTTGACCTCTACCCAATGGCGGTGAGAAACACGGACCCAAAGGGCACCTACTTCTGCGTTTCCATAGACGCCCACCCAAAGTTCGGGACAACCACGGGCATATCCGCCCTTGACAGGGCCATAACCATAAAACTTGCGGTTAGTCCGGAGGCAAAACCTTCGGACTTCATCAGACCTGGGCATGTCTTTCCTCTAAAGGCAAAGCCAGGGGGAGTCCTTGAAAGGGCGGGGCATACGGAAGCCTCCGTAGACCTGGCAAAACTTGCGGGTCTTTATCCTGCGGGTGTTATATGCGAGATAATGAAAGACGATGGAACTATGGCAAGGCTTCCGGACCTTATGGAATTCGCCAGAAGGTTTAACCTAAAGATAATAACCATTGCAGACCTTATACGCTACAGACTAAGGAGGGAAAGGCTCGTTCTACGCGAGGCGAGCGCTAACCTTCCTACACGATACGGCTTTTTCAAGATACACGCCTACAAACATCTGTTGACCGGCGAGGAACAGGTTGCCCTTACCATGGGTGAGTGGAGAGAGGATGAGCCTGTCCTTGTAAGGGTGCACTCTGAGTGTCTTACCGGGGATGTTTTCAAGTCTCTTCGGTGCGACTGCAGGTCACAGCTTGAATCCGCTATGGAAATCATAGCTCAGGAGGGTAAGGGAGTTTTGGTTTACATAATGGGTCACGAAGGTAGGGGCATAGGCATAGTGAACAAGATAAAGGCTTACCACCTTCAGGACATGGGATACGACACGGTAGAAGCTAACGAAAAGGTGGGATACCCTGCAGACCTTAGAGATTACGGGATAGGGGTCCAGATACTTTTAGATTTAGGGGTGAGGAAGATGAAACTTCTCACTAACAATCCGAGAAAGATAGTTGCCCTTGAGGGATACGGGCTCGAGGTTGTAGAAAGAGTGCCCTTGAAGATACAAGCCTGCGAGCATAACCAGAGATATCTCGAAGCAAAAAGGCTTAAGCTGGGGCATCTAATCTGAAGGGAGGTAAACCCTGAAGGTGCTACCCTTCCCCTCTTGGCTCTCCACCTCTACCCTTCCACCGTGAGAAAGAGCTATGTGCTTCACTATAGAAAGTCCAAGACCTGTGCCGCCCATCTCTCTTGACCTTGAGGGTTCAACCCTGTAGAACCTTTCAAAAATAAAGGGCAGGTGTTTTCTGGGTATGCCCATACCAGTGTCAGAGACTTCCACCACTATGAACCCCTCTCTTCTATGAGCTCTTACCTCTACACTGCCACCCGGTCGGTTATACTTTATGGCGTTGTCCACGAGGTTTTTAAGGAGAAGAAAGAGCTTATCCCAGTCCCCTTTAACCTTGAGTTTATCCTCCACCAAGTTTCTCATGTATACGGAGCTCTCCTGAGCCTGAGATTCAAGAAGCTCAAAAACCTCCTCCACAAGAAGCTTAAGCTCCACATCTTCTCTTCTGACCCTCTCCTCTCCGGATTCCAGTCTGGTAAGTATGAGAAGGTCCTCCACCAACCTCCTCATGTCCTCCACACGCTTCAGGGCTTTTTCAAGGAAAGCTCTCTTCTCCTCTCTCTCTTCCTCCTCGTAGAGGGTCTCCAACTGGCTTTTTAAGACCTCTATGGGCGTTTTGAGCTCGTGGGACACTTTCGCTACGAACTCCCTCCTTGACCTTTCGTATCTCTTCAACTCGGTGATGTCTGAAAAACGCGCTACCAATAGCTCCGTGCCCACAAAGATGTAAAGGGCATACTCTCTTTCCTCATGGTCAAAGTGACACAGCTTGTCTTTTTTTTCCGACATAGCCTCCGCAAGACAGCTGACCACCGTAAGGTTGTTTACACACTCATAGTAAGGTCTACTTTCAAAATCCTTTTTCAGGAGCGCCCTTCTTATGAGAAAGTCGTTGCCGAAGACTACCCTGTTTTCCCTATCTATGAGAAGGTAGCCCTCACCTACCTGACTGAGGAACTCCTTAAGAAGGCTCATGAGAATAGATGAGGCTTATTAGCTTTTCCAGTCTCTCTTCCAGCTCCTGGTCCGTGCTTGCGGTAAGGTTTATATGCCCCATCTTCCTCTTTGCTCTCTTTTCCTTACCATACCAGTAAAGCTTGGCACCCTCCACCGACAGAAGACTGGGTAGGTCTATCTCTTCAAGAGACAAACCCAGTATGTTCACCATACCGGAGGGTGACTTTAGCCTCGTGGACCCGAGGGGCAATCCACACAGAGCTCTTAAGAGGTTCTCAAACTGAGAGGTATAACAGCCATCAAGGCTGTAATGACCTGTATTGTGAGGTCTGGGTGCCAGCTCGTTTACGAGCACCTTACCATCCCAGGTGTAGAAGAATTCCACCGCAAGGAGACCCACCAGGTTGAGCCCTTCCATAAGAGACAGGACTATATCCTCCGCTTCCCTTATCTGAAAACCTCTGGTAGAGTTATATAGAAGTATACCCCCTTCGTGATGGTTCACCGTCAAGGGGTAGAGCTTTCTGTTTCCCCTTGCATCCCTGACGCCTATGATAGAAAACTCAAAGTTATAATCTATCAGCCTCTCCACCAGAAACCTTTCCTCTGGATGATGGTTCTTAAGCACCCTTTCCACATCCTCCGCATAGTAAACCCTGTATTGACCTTTGCCATCGTAACCAAGCTTTTCCGCCTTAATTACGCAAGGAAACCCAAATTTTTCTACTTTCTCTTTCAGGTCTTTGCCCTCCGCAGAGACAAACTCAGGGGTAGGATAGCCTTCTCTTCTGTAAAACTCCTTCTCCCTTACTCTGCTCCTCTTTAGCTCAAGTATGTTCAAGGAAGGTGTGGTCAAGTCGTATACCTTCTCAAGAACCTCCTCTTGCAGGTGTTCAAATTCGTAGGTTATGACCTCGGACAACCTCACAAACTCATCCACCTTCTCTGGAGGAAACCAGCGGTCTGCAACCCTACTGGCAGGTGAATTGGGGTCAGCATCCAGCACGAAGAACTCAAAGCCCATTTTTTTTCCTTCCAGCACCGTCATCCAACCCAATTGACCACCGCCCAGTATGCCTATCCGCATAGGGTAAGATTATAAAACCTTTGGCTCAAGAGGTAGCGTTCCTTGTTGCCAAACTCCAAAGCTCCTCTATCTTTATCTATAGGAGAGGTGAAAAAGATGTTTGAAAAGTTTACTGAGAAGGCAAGACAAGTTATCCTCCAAGCAAGAGAGGAAGCCATAGAGCTTGGGCATACCTATCTGGGTAGTGAGCACATACTCCTATCCCTCATAAGGGAAGATGACCTTCCTTCCTTAGTGCTTTCACGCTTTGGTCTTACTCAGGAGAAGGTGCGCAAAGCCATCATGGGACAGATAACCCGGGGTAGCCACTCGGGAGAGATACTCTTTGCCCCAGATGCCAAAAGGGTTTTAGAGTTTGCGGTGGAGGAAGCTCGAATACTTCATCACCAGTTTGTGGGACCCGAGCACCTGCTCATAGGTGTGGTTAGAGAGAAGACGGGTCTTGGTGGAAGGATACTCAGAGGTTTTGGGCTGGATGAGTATTCGGTAAGGAGAGAGGTGCTCCAAATACTGGGTGAACTACCCCCTCAAGAAACCACCAAGTACGCGCCCACCCCCAATCTTGACCGCTTTTCCCGTGACCTGACCCAGATGGCAAGGGAAGGAAAGCTGGACCCGGTCATAGGAAGGGAGAAGGAGATAGAGAGGGTCATACAGATACTGGTGAGGCGCAGGAAGAACAACCCCGTCCTACTGGGAGACCCGGGCGTGGGTAAAACCGCCATCGTAGAGGGCTTAGCCCAGAGGATAGCTCACAAACAGGTGCCAGACCCCCTTCTCAACAAGAGGGTGGTTGCTCTTGACCTGGCCGCTCTCGTAGCCGGGACAAAATACAGAGGTCAGTTTGAGGAGAGGTTAAAGAACATACTCAAGGAGCTGGAAAAGGCTCCAAATGTCATACTTTTTATAGACGAAATACACACCCTCGTGGGGGCAGGTTCTGCGGAGGGCTCCATAGATGCTAGCAACATGCTAAAACCTGCCTTGGCAAGGGGTGAAATACAGGTGATAGGCGCCACCACCCTTGACGAATATAGGAAATACATAGAAAAGGATGGAGCTCTTGAGAGAAGGTTCCAGCCCATAATAGTAGACCAACCCTCTCAGGAGGACACGGTAAGGATACTCTACGGGTTGAAGGCAAAGTTTGAAGAGTTTCACAATGTGGAATACACGCCTGAGTCCGTTGAAAAGGCTGTCATCCTGTCTGAACGATACATAACAGAGAGAAACCTTCCGGACAAAGCCATAGATGTTATAGACGAGGCTGGTTCTCTTGTAAAGCTAAAAGCCTACCAGCTACCCCCCGAGCTCAAGGAGCTTGAGGAAAAGATAAGAGAAATAGAGAGCAAAAAGGAAGAGGCTGCCAACGAGCAGGACTACGAAAAGGCAGCAAGGCTCAGAGATGAAGAGCTAAGGCTCAGGGCAAAACTGGAAAACCTAAAAGCCAGATGGAAGCAGGAGATGTCCGCCAACAGACCAAAGGTTACGGAGGAGGACGTGGCGGAGGTGGTCGCCCGTTGGACGGGTATACCCGTCAAGAGGATACACGAGAGCGACATGGAAAAGCTCCTTCACATAGAAGAGGAGCTCCACAAAAGGGTTGTGGGTCAGGAAGATGCCATAAAGTCTATTGCCAGAGCTATAAGGAGGTCAAGAGTAGGTTTGAAGGGTAGGCACAGACCCATAGGTGTTTTCCTCTTCCTTGGACCCACCGGCGTTGGTAAGACGGAGACCGCAAAGGCTCTGGCGGAGTATCTTTTCGGCTCCGAAGAAGCCCTCGTAAGGTTTGACATGTCCGAATACATGGAAAAGCACACGGTATCGAGGTTGGTGGGTGCACCGCCGGGCTATGTAGGCTACGAGGAAGGTGGACAGCTTACCGAAAGGGTGCGCAGGAGACCTTACTCCGTGCTCCTCTTTGATGAAATAGAGAAGGCTCACCCTGATGTGTTCAACATCTTCCTGCAGATATTTGACGACGGAAGGCTCACCGACGCTATGGGCAGGACGGTGGACTTCTCCAACACCATAATCATTATGACCTCCAACTTGGGTGCAAGGCTGATAGCCCACGGCTCACAGATGGGTTTTGAGAAAAAGTTCGGCATGATAGATTACGAGCAGATGAAGAAGAATGTCATGGACCAGGTTAAAAAGACCTTTAGTCCTGAGTTTCTCAACAGGCTGGACGAGGTTATCGTCTACAGACCCCTTGAGAAGGAGGATGTGGTAAGGATACTTGACCTCCAGCTCCAGCAAGTAAACAAGAGCCTTGAGGAGTGGAGCGTGAAGGTAAGGCTACACAAGAGTTTTGTGGACTGGATAATAGAAAAGGAATACAAACCCGAATATGGAGCAAGAAGCCTCAAAAGAGCTCTTCAGCACCACGTGGAGGACCTGCTGGCGGAGGAGCTCCTCAAAGGCACCCTTACGGACACGGAGGTGGTGGAGGTAAGGGTGAAGGAGGACAAGCCCTACATAAAACCCATCAAGAAGAGGGAAAAGTTAGAGGCTATCTTCAACCAGGGATAAGCTCCGTGGGGTTTTCCAAGGTAAATACCCTGGAGAGCCCCCCCCTTCCGCTTACACCTATAACTTTGTCCGCAAAACTTGCAAGCACTTCTCTAAGGGTAACCACGATAAACTGTGCCCTTTTTGACCTTTCCTTTATGAGCTCGCCCACCCTTCTGGCGTTAGCCTCATCCAGATGGGCATCCACCTCATCAAAGTAGTAAAAGGGAGAAGGTCTGTAGTCCTGAATGGCAAATATGAGTGATAGTGCTGCCAGCGTCTTCTCGCCACCGGAGATGGCTTCGAGATACTGCACCTCCTTACCTCTGGGTTTTACCACGAGGCTCACGCCACCGGAGAGGGGGTCCTCTTCCTTCTCCAACAGCATGTAAGCCTTGCCACCCGGTGAGAGCTCGGAGAAGATGTTTTTTAAGTTTTTGTTTACCACCTGAAAGGTTTCCATAAAAGCCTTCAGCTTCTTCCCCTCTATCTCCTCTATGAGCTCCTTTATGGATTCCTTTTCCTCTTTGAGCTTTCTGTATCTTTCCTGATAGTCTCTATACCTTTCCTCATAGTGACCATACTCCTCCTCCGCCCTGAAGTTTACGCTCCCCAGAGCGGAGAGCTCCCTTAAAACCCTTGAAATTTCCTCCCGCAGTTTACCTACGCCCTCTTTGACCTCCACCACTTCACCCTCATACCCCAGCTCTTTCAGTTTTTCTCTGACTTCAAGGGCTCTTTCTTCTAACTTTGCCTTTTCAAGGCTTAATCTGTGAAGCTCTTCCTTGAGCTTTTCCTCCTGAAACCTCAGCCTACCGAGCTCCGACTGAAACCTTCTCTGCTCCTCTTCCAGTCTGTCTTTCCTTCTGTAGAGTTCGTAAGCCTGAAAGTTTATCCTCTGAAGCTCCTCTTCCATCTCCTGTCTTCTCTTCTTTAACCCCTCTTCCTCCAGCTTCAGCTTCTCTACCTCCTGAAGGGTGGTATCTATAAAAGCAAGTTTTCTTTCTATCTCCTTCTGAAGGCTTGTTCTCTCAAGTTGAACCTCTCTAAGCTTGAGCTGTTTCTTGTGTAGGGATTCTCTCAGTTTTTCCAACCTCTGACGGAGTTTTTCGTGCTCGTTCCTGAGGTCTTCCACTCCAGACTCTCTGTAGTGAAGCAGGACGGACTGCCTTTTTAGGCTCAGGTTTTCTCGCTTCTCTTCAAGGTATTGGAGCTCTTCCTTGAGGAGCTTCATCCTATCTCTTGCTTTTTCCTTTTCCTCTTCAAGAACTTTCATATAGTCCTCCGCCTTCGCGAGCTTTTCTCCTATCTCCCTTATTTTCTCAAGACCGCTTCTGTCCTTCTCTTCTAACTCTTCAAGCCTCCTGCGCAGTATGGCTAAGACACCTTCCTTCTCCACAAGCTCTTCCCTGAGGGTTTTCAGTAGCCTTTCCTCCTTTTCCTCTTCCTCTCTAAGCCTTTCCTGTAACTGGTTCAACCTGTTTAGCTCCTCCATGTAAAAGCCTCTTCCCAGCTCTCCCCTTTCCTCACCGTAGCCCCCGCTTATAACACCGCTCTTTTCAAAAAGTTCTCCCTCAAGGGTCACAACCCGGTAGAGACCCACACCGAGGTTTCTGGCGGTTTCAAAATCGTCCACAAGAAGGGTGTCGCCAAAGACAAACCTTACCGCCCTTTCAAACCTCTTGTCGTATTCCAAAAGGTTAACCACAAAGTCTATAACACCCTTCATCCGGGGTGGTGAAGGAGGTAGCTTTGTATCCCTTATTTTGCTAAGGGGGATGAAGTTTAGCCTCCCCCACCTCAGTTCCTTGAGCCTCTGGATGCATTTCTTTGCGGTATCTTCGTCCTCTACCACCACATAGGACAACCTTCCACCGCCTGCAGTTTCCACCGCCCTGAGATACTCCAAGTCCTTTATCCTTATGAGACCTGACATTCTACCATATACGCCCTCTATGTTTTCAAAGGGGAGCTCCTCCGGAGGCAGTCCCTGAAGCCTGCCCCTTATCATGGATATCTCCTTGAGCACTTCCTCTCTTTCCTGTCTTATCTTCCTAAGCTTCTCCTCCACCCTCTGATAGTTTTCCTTTTTTTGTCTTATGGACTTTTCCTCTTCCTTCAACATCCTTTGATAGTTTTCTCTCTTCAGGAGCGATTCACCCATCAGGCTCTTTACCCTTCTTTCCTCTTCCTCTAACCTTTCCTTGTCTTCCCTTACCCTTTCTTTTTTTATGTCAAACTCTCTTACCTTTAACTCCAGCTCCGAGAGCTCTTTTTTGCCCTTTTCGAGAAGGTTGTTCACCTCTCTTAACTTTTCCTCCGTTTTCTCCAGCTCCTCAAGGGATACCTTCAGCCTCTCTTCCCTCTCCTTTATGCCCTTCCATATAAGACCTGTGGACTCTTCGAGAGACAGGAGCTCCACCTCCTCCTGCTGTATAAGCACGAGAAGTTCTTCCTCTTCCTTAAGCGTATGGTCCTTTTGAGCCTCCAAAGACTTGAGCTGTTCTTGAACAGCGTAGATTTCTCTTTGGAGCTTTTCCAACCTCTTTTCCTGTTCCTGAAGACTATGTCCTATGCCCTCTATGGATTGGGATAGTCTCCCTACCCTTTCTCTGAAAGGCAGAAGTTCCTCGTTTACCCTCCTGAGTTCCTCCTCCGCTTTGTTGAGCCCCTCCTCCTGGCTTTTTAGCTTCTCCTTCAGCTTTTCCAGCTCTTCCACCCTTATGTTTATCTGTCTCTGAAGCTCTTCGGAGGACTTTATAAGCTCGTAAAGGGCTTTCAGGTTAAGTTTTATCTCTACTTTTCTTCTTTCCTCTTCTAACTGTTTGTAAAGCCTGAGCCTTTTGAGCTCCTCCAAAAGTTTTTCCATCTGCACTTCCATTTCATCCATCAGGAGCCTGAGCTCTCTGATTTTGAGCTCCACTTCCCCCAGGTCCAGAAGAGCCTTTTGCTTTTTCTCTTCGTATTCCTCTATGCCCGCTATTTCCTCAAGGAGCTTCCTCCTCTCTACGGGGGTCATTTTCAAAAACCTTACTATATCCCCCTGGAGAACCACATTGTAGGCGGTTTCGTATATACCCGCCTTTGAGAGAAAGTCCAAAAGGTCTCTTTCTCTGACCACCGCACCGTTTATACGGAACACACTCCTACCGTCCTGATATACCTTCCGTGAGAGGACTATATCTTCCTCCTGCATCGGGAAAAGCCCTTGGTTTTTGAAGTGCACCTCCACAGAAGCATAATCAGCTCTCTCGGAGTTTCTGGTGTATATGAGATAGGATAGGTTCTTTGCTCTAAGAGTTTTGGCGGTGGCTATACCAAGGGTGAAGGATATGGCATCTCCGATGTTGGACTTACCTGCACCATTAGGTCCAACCACCGCTATAAAACCCTGCCCAAGGGGCACCTCCACCCTCTCCTTACCGTAAGATTTAAAGCCCTCAAGGGCAATTTTTTCTATCCAAGCTTTCACAGGATAATAGTATAATAAAAAGGGGAGGATGGCTTTACTGCTAATTAACAAAGGAAAGGAAAGAGGAATGGGTAGAAGGCAAAGGTCATGACCGCCCAGCTCTTACTTGCCCTTTACTCTGGTTCTCTCTTTGCAATGGTGTTCCTCGTAGCACCCCTTCTTCTGAGAGTAAAGGAAAACAAAAACCTTGCGGGTAGGTTTTACGGGCGCATTCTGTGGAGGTTTTACAAAGTTGCCTTTTTCCTCCTCTTGCTTTATCTTATATTGAACGATGAGAAGCTTCACGCACTGCTCCTTATGCTTGGTCTCAGTTTGAACGTAGGTGCCTCCTACTGGCTTAAAAACTACAAGAGGGTGCTGGGGGATATAGACTTGGTCCCTTACGAAGACCCGAGGAGGGTTCTTTTCAGAAGGGTTTCTCTGCTCTCTACTTTTTTGCTTTTTATGAACTTTCTTCTTTCTCTCTACCTTTTACAAAAAGAACTTAAAGGAGGTGGTCTTGCAGGATTATAGGGTAAACCGACAGATAAGGGCGAAGGAGGTAAGGCTCATCGACGAAGGGGGTAAGCAGATAGGTATAGTCCCCCTTCAGGACGCTTTAAGGATAGCAGGTGAGAAAGGGCTTGACCTGGTGGAGGTGGCACCCCAGGCAAACCCACCCGTCTGTAAGATACTGGACTACGGGAAGTTTCTATACGAGCTCAAAAAGAAGGAAAAGGAAGCCAAGAAGAAGCAGAGAGAGCACGCGATAGAGGTAAAGGATATGATGCTCTCTTTGAGGATAGACGAGCATGACCTAAAGGTCAAGCTAAAGCATATGAGAGAGTTTCTGGCGGATGGAGACAAGGTAAGGATAAGGATACGTTTCAGGGGTAGAGAACACCTCCACCCGGAGCTGGGTGAAAAGCTGGCAAACAGGATAATTGAGGAGCTCTCCGACGCAGGACAGCTGGAGGCTCCAGTAAAAAAAGAGGGTAACTTTCTCGTATTTGCCCTCCTCCCGAAGAGAAAGTAGTTATTATAGGTAACGTCCAAGCTGTTAAAATGTTTCCATGGAACTAAGGGAAGCGGAAGAAAGGCTGAGCTCTCTTGGTTACCGCGAGCTATACCTTTGGCAGGACCCGCCCCACACCCAATATCCCTGGCATACCCATCCAGAGGACGAGGCGCGTCTTGTCCTTGAAGGTGAGGTGACCATAGGAACGGAGGACGAGGTTTATCATCTGAAAGCAGGAGACCTTCTTGAGATAAAGGCAGGGACCCGCCACTGGGCAAGGACGGAGAAGGGTGTAAAGTATCTCTGCGGTAGCAGGAAGGCTTAGAGTTTTAAAACATGGACATAAAACCGGAGGACTTATACCTGCTTGAAGACAAAGTGCTCGTGGACATAAGAAGCCCGTCGGAGTATGAAGAGTTTCACATACCCGGAGCTATAAACCTTCCCCTTTTTGAAGACGAAGAGAAAAGGCTCATAGGCGTGCTCTACAGGGGCGAGGGTCTGGAGAAAGCTAAGGAGCTTGGCTACGAAATAGCTTGGAAAAAGTTCGAGCACCTTCTTGAGAAATTTAAGGAACTGAAGGAAAGGCACAGGCATGTGGTTCTCTATTGCTGGAGGGGTGGGCTTAGAAGTCAGGAGCTTTGCAGGGTGCTCCGTTCGGTAGGTTTAGAGGTGCTTAGGTTGGAGGGTGGCTACAGAGCTTACAGAGAGTTTATCCTAAAGGACATGGAGAGTTTGATAGAGAATAAGAGGTTTCTTGTTCTTACTGGTAAAACTGGCGTTGGAAAAACGAAGTTACTTAGGAAGCTGAGGGAGGAGGGTTATCCTGTCATAGACCTTGAAGGGCTTGCAAGGGACAGGGGTTCTGTATTTGGCAAGCTGGGTATGGGCAAGGGCATAAGCCAGAAGCTCTTTGACGCGTTGCTCTACGAAGAGCTCAGAAAACTAGAGGGTAACCTCTTGCTCGTGGAGGACGAGAGCAGGTTAATAGGTAGGGTGCACCTGCCGTGGGTCTTTTGGCAGAAGAAGGAAGAGGGTATGTTTTTGGAGGTGGAGGCAAACTACGAGAGCAGGCTCAAAAACTTGATAGAGGATTACGCCTCTTTTGACGGTTGGCAAGAAGAGTTTAGAAAATCCCTTCTTAAGATAAGAAAGTATCTGGGTGAGGAAAGTTACAGAAAAATTCTCCACCTGCTGGAAGAAAACAGGGCGGAGGAGCTTGCTCTACTTCTGATGACCGAATACTACGACAGAACTTACAAACTTCAGAAAAAGCCTCTCTTTAGGCTTGACTGTTCGGACTTTGAAGCCTGCCTTGAAAGCCTAAAGGAGTTATATGCGCGTCTTCTTAAGGAAAGGGAAGTTCCTGAGCTTTGCAGGTAGCTTCTTGCCCCTTACATCCAGTTCTACCTCAAGCCCTTCAACCCTCAAAGAGGGCTTCACGAAGCATAGAGCTATGCCCTTCTGAAGGTTTGGAGAAAAGGTTCCACTGCTTACATAGCCTACGGGCTCACCTTCGTGGAAAAGCTCGTAGCCCTCTCTGGGCACGCCTCTTTGGAGGAGCTCAAGACCGAAGAGCTTTCTTTCTAAGGGTCTCTCCATAAGTTCCCCCTTACCAAGAAAGTCCTTTTCAAGGCTTACATACTTTTCAAGACCCGCCTCGAAAGGGCTCACATCCTCCGAAAGCTCATGCCCGTAGAGGGGCATACCTGCCTCAATCCTAAGCACATCTCTGGCACCGAGCCCGCAGGGCGCGCAATCCTTTAGCAGTTTACTGAAAAGCTCCATACCTTCCTGCAGGGGTGCGTAAATCTCAAAACCGTCCTCGCCCGTGTATCCTGTGCGAGATACCAGGGTTTTATCAAAAAACTCAAAGTGGTAATAGCCCATATCCTTTACAGGAAGGTAATTCTGTAGCACTTCCACAGAGCGGGGACCCTGAAGGGCGAACTGAAGGGTTTTCTTACCAAGGTCTTTCACCTGAAGACCCCAGGACTTAAGCCAACCAACCACCTTTTCCTTGTTTATTGCGTTAACACAAAGAAAGAATTCCTCCTCGGACAACCTGTAAAGGGTTATGTCATCTTTTACACCGCCCTTTTGGTTCATTAGGAGGTTATACTGGACCTTCCCCTTTTTTAGCTTTTCTACAACCCTTGAGGTAACATACTCAAGCTTATTCAACTCACCCTTTATTAAAAGCCTCCCCATGTGAGATATGTCAAAGAGCCCGCAGGAACTCCTCACCTCAAGGGTTTCTCTTACCAGAGAGGAGTATTCGAGGGGCATAATCCATCCTGCAAACTGGGTAAACTTTGCACCAAGCCTTTCGTGAACTTCGTAAAGAGGTGTCCTCATATTAAAATTTTAGCCCATGCTCGGTTTATACCTTATCACGAATTACATAAAAACCTTTTTGCTCGTGCTTTTGGTTCTTTTTGGTATATTCTATTTATACCTTTTAGGTGAGCTTTTTTTTCTTTTCAAAGACAAAAACCTTTCCATCTTCCTTTCTTATACTATAAACTTCCTACCTATAGCTTTCTTTTACATGAGTGCTTTTACGGCGGGTCTTGCCCTCATTCTGGTCTTTAGAAGATTGATAAACAAAAAACTTGACCTTTTGTTCCAAAGCTTCGGGCTTTCTCCTCTAAGGCTTTCCTCTTACATCCTACTTTTTTCCTTGTTCTTGTCCCTTGTGAACCTTTTTGGGAGTTATGACCTTTATGCAAAGAGCCAGAAAAGGTTATACAGGATAGAGAGAGAATACAAAAGGGCAAAGGGAAGCGAAAGCGGTGTTGTCCGAAACCTGTGGCTCAAGGAGGAAACAGGAGAAGAGACGAGGTTTTACAGCTTTGAACTGGTGGATGTATCTACGGGTAGGTTTCACGGCTTTTTCCTTTTGAAGGTAAGAGAAGGTTCTATTAGAGAGTTGATAACCGCAGAGGGGGGGAAATGGAGAGAGAACAGGATTGAAGTTAGGGGGGCAGGCATAAAAAACCTAATTACGGGCGAGACAGAGATAAAGGATTTGGAGTTCCCATATTTAGAACTTGGGCAGATAAAACCCCTTGCGGAGAAACCAGAGCACCTTTCCATGAAGGACGCGCTCATGCTTGGTCTTCTTGGAGAGAAAATGGGGGTCAACAACAGGTATTACCTTTATGAGATAGTCAGAAGGGTTTTTATATCAACCCTCCCCTTTTATCTAAGCCTTACCCTTAGCTGGCTCTATCTCAGGTGGAGACGCTTTAACTTAACGGTTCTTGCCCTCCCTTCTCTCTTTTTTTTACACTGGCTTTTGCTCAATCTTATGAAGTCTCTCGTGGAAAATACAAACCTCGAGCTTTATCTAATCTTCCTGCTTTATTTACCTATACCCCTTATAGCCCTAAAAGGACTTTACGATTTGGCTAAAGGATTCAGGGTCTAAGCTGGCACCACCTACCAAGAGCCCATCTACATCCTTCATACGCATGAATTCACTGGCGTTTTTGGGGCTTACGCTACCGCCGTAGAGGACGCGCGTTTCTCCTCTGTGTCCCGGGTTAATCTGATGGAGGAGGTCTTTTATGTAGGCGTGAACCAGCTGGGCATCCTCGGGCGTGGCTGGGTTGCCCGTCCCTATTGCCCATACGGGTTCATAAGCTATATCCACGCTACTCGTGTATTCCTCAACTCCAGAGAGGGCAAGTCTTATCTGGGTCTCTACCACCTTGAAGGTCAGACCCGCTTCCCTCTCTTCAAGCCTTTCACCTACGCATATTATAGGTCTTACGCCAGCCTTTAAGCAGGCGGTCACCTTCTTGTTTATGAGCTCGTCAGACTCTCCGAATATCCACCGCCTTTCCGAATGCCCTACTATGGCATAGGAAACACCAAACTCCTTAAGCATGTCAAGAGAGACCTCTCCGGTGAAAGCTCCCCTTGGCTCGTGATAGCAGTTCTGAGCTCCGAGCCTTATTCCACTGCCTGCAAGCATCTCTCCTGCCACGCACAAAGATGTAAAAGGTGGACATATAAGTATTTCTCTATCCTTTATGTCCTCTACGAGGGGAAGGAATTTTTGGAGGTATTCTCTTGTCTGAGCGGGCGTCAAGTTCATCTTCCAGTTGGCGGATATGAGCTTCATCACATGTATTATATCAAAAGTGCTTTGCTTTGAAGGAGTTCTTAACATGTCGCCTACTTTGGTAGGAGGAAAAAGTAAGCGTAAACAAGCCCTACCAAAACCCTGTAGATACCAAAGGTCAAGAAAGAATAACTTGAGAGGAAGCGGAGGAGGGTTTTTATGCTGAGCATTGCAAAGAAAAAGGCGGTAAGAAACCCCACGCCTAACACTTGCCAGTCGGTAGCTTGAAACTCACCGTGGGACTTATAAAGGTCGTAGGACGTAGCTATCAGCATGGTAGGCACTGCCAACAGGAAGGAAAACTCTGCGGAGGTTTTTCTGTTAAGACCAAGAAGCATACCACCTATGATAGTGGCACCGGAGCGGGATACGCCTGGCACCATAGCCAAGCTCTGGAATAGCCCTACCGCAAAGGCTCTGGGGTAGCTCAGTTCCCTTGCATCACTTATGTAACAGAACCTCTCACAAACCCTGTCCGCAAAGAGGAGGAAAATACCACCTAACACGAGGGCAAGAACTACTACCAAGTCGTTACCTATGAGATAGCTCTTTATGAACCTGTATAGGGTAAAGCCTAAGAGACCAGTAGGAAGGAAAGCCACCAGTATCCTCTTCCACAGCTCTATGTCCCTGGTCAACCTTCTCCAGTAAAGGAAAGCCACCGCCAGTATGGCACCGAGCTGTATGGCTATCTCAAAGCTTTTGGTAAAACTATCATGGGGTATTCCCAGCACGTGGGCGGTAAGTATAAGATGCCCTGTGGAAGATACGGGCAGGAACTCGGTTATACCCTCTACCGCTCCGAGGAGTAAGGCATGCTTTATTTCCACTACCGCACCTCCGCGTATATACCTTTCAGGTAAAGGGTATTTGGCATTTGGAGAACCCAGGGATGGTCAAGGTCCTGGAAGCTCTCCGCCACAATCCTCACCTGTCTTTTCACATCTTTGGAAGCTTCCAGAAGAACCTGCAAAAGGTGCTCTCTCGTCACATGAAAGGAGCAGGAGTAAACCGCAAGGTATCCTCCGGGTTTCGTCACTTTTAGGCTCGTGAGGAGGAGTTCCTTGTAACCCCTGAGGGCACCCTCTACAGCAAACCTGTTCTTGGCAAAGGATGGAGGGTCGATGACCACAATATCAAAACTCTTCCTTGCCCTGCGGAGCACTCTCAGGAAATCAAAGACATCCTCCTCCACCCACTCTATACCCCTTATATGGTTAAGCTCCGCGTTTTTCTTACCTACCCTTAGAGCTCCCTTAGAGGTGTCAACAGCTGTAACCCTTCCTGCACCCGCCTTTTTCATGTGGAGTGCAAAAGCTCCCGTATGACAGAAAAGGTCAAGACATTCATCTCCGGGTTTAACCATATCTCTTAGGAGCCTTCTTGCCCTTCTCTGGTCAAGAAAAAAACCCGTCTTCTGCCCTTCAAGAATGTTCACGTAAAACCTGAGGTCTCCTTCTCGTATAACCACCTCTTCTGGCACATGACCGTAGACCACTTCCCCCCTTTGTTCAAGACCCTCCACAGAAGAGGCGTATTCGCTCACCTTTTCGTATACACCCTTTGGCTTCAGGAACTCTACGAGGGCTGGCAAGACCCATTCTCTTAGTCTGTTCATGCCGTAAGTAGTAAACTCCACCACAACGTAATCACCGTAAAGGTCTACTATAAGGCCAGGCAGGAAGTCACCCTCCGAGTGAACCAGTCTGTAGGCGTCGCTATCAAGGTTGAGCCTTTTTCTGTATTCAATGGCTTCTTTGAGCCTTCTCCTTATGAGCTCTATGTTTATCTCTTCCTCCTTTTTGAAAGAGAGTATCCTTATGCTTATGTTTGCATGAGGGTTTATGTAACCGTATCCCAGAAACCCACCCTTTGCGTCTCTGACTACCACGAGGTCACCCTTCTTGGGTTGCTTAGAATAGCCAGTTACTTCGGGTTTGTAAACCCAAGGGAAAAAGCCCCTTATCTTGTCCTCTACGCCGGGCTTAACCCTCACTTGAAGCATTCCTACTTTACCAACATCCGCCTTGCCACTTCCTCCGCCTTCTCCTTACCCACGAGCTTCTCCGCCAACTTTAGGCTGAACTCAAGGGCTGTGCCCGGACCTTGACTGGTAAGAAGGTTCTGGTCCTCCACCACCGGCTGGTCTACGAAGAGCGCAGGTTTTATCTCCTCCACCAGAGAAGGATAAACGGTAGCCCTTTTGCCCTCAAGTAGACCAAACTTAGCAAGGGCGGTGGGTGCGGCGCATATGGCACCTATGAACCTCTTCTTTTCCTGTAAGGCTTTTACGAGCCTTTCCACTCTCGGGTCCTGTTTCAACCTTTCCACCCCACCCGCACCACCAGGGAGTATGACCATGTCAAGCTCCTCCGGGTCAAGTTGGTCAAGGGTTACGTCGGGCACGATTTTCATATTTCTTGCACTTGCAACCGGTTCTGAGGAGAGCCCTACCACCAACACCTCCACGCCCGCACGCCTCAATACATCGATGGGTGCCACCGCCTCTACTTCCTCAAAGCCCTCCGCAAGTAGGATAGCTACCTTTGGCATGGTTCACCTCCTTAACTTATCACTTCCTTCTCTCTTACCCTTGGGTCTATGAGAGCCAAGAGTATATCCGCCATAAGGTTACCCACGAGAAGCATTATAGTGCCTATGTATAGACCACCCATAACCAAAAAAAGGTCTTGAGAGAGCACCGCATCAAGCATGAGAGTTCCCAGTCCGGGCCAACCCACTATAATCTCTATCAGGGCTGCACCAGAAAGAAGCCCCGCTATCTCGTAACCTATGAGCGTGGTAAAGGGGTTCATGGCGTTTTTGAATATATGCTTTATTATAACCCGCTGGGGTGCACCCTTTGCCCTTAGCATAAGCACTATGGGGCTGTTCTTTATCTCTATAACACTGCTCCTCATAAGCCTTATGAGACCTGCGGAGGATACGAGGGTAAGGGTAAGCACCGGCACGAGCATGTGGGCGAGTAGGTCAAGGAGCTTGCCCCAAAGGCTCAACTTGTGAAAGTCGGGGCTGTGTATGCCCCCCACGGGTAGATGTCCTATCTTGGAAAGGAGCAGAAGCATCAGAAAGGCAAGAAAAAAGGAGGGTAAGGACATGAAAAGGTAACAGTAGGCTCTTATTACCCTGTCGGTGAGGGTGTTTTCCTTTAGACCCGCCAGAAGACCAAGGGGTATAGCCAAAAGCCAAGAGAGCAGTGTGGAGCTAAGGGTAAGCAGGAGCGTGTTCCAGACCCTTTCACCTATCAGCTGTGATACGGGTGCGTGATACTGAAAGCTGTAGCCGAGGTCAAAGCTAAGGGCTGATAGAAGCCACCTAAGATACTGCAGGAGGAGGTTCTGGTCAAGTCCGTATTGTTTTTTGAGAGCTTCTATGGTTTCTGGTGATATCTGTGGGTTGAGTTTGAGCTGGTCAAGATAGTCTCCCGGTGCCAGCTTTATTATAAAAAAGGAGAGAAAGGTTACGCCCACCAGCGTAAGGAAAGCTTGAAGCAACCTGTAAAGCAGGAAGCGAAGCATCAGAAGTAGTTGGCTATAAAGTGCTTGACCTGAGAGAAGTAGCGGTTTATCTCCTCTCTGTGCTTATCCTTCACATATCTGACCAGCCTGTAGTCATCCCAGTAACCTATGAGGGGTATGCGGTCACGGATGGCATCTCTAACCTCTATGAAGTAAAGAAGTGCGGATATAAAATCCTTCCTTGCCTCCTCCTTTAGGTCAAACTCCAAGTCGGAGAGCACCCTAAAGAGCATTTTTACATCCAAGATAAGGTTTCTCACGTATTCCATCGTGGGTGGGACGCTTCTCAACTTCTCCTCAAGAAGTAATCCGAGCTCCCTGATATCTATATTTCTGTGGTGCTTTCTTAACTTTTCCTCCATGGGATTTTTATTATAACATTCTCCCAGGGCTTGCCAGCCCGCACTATATTTATAAGCATGAAAAAGAGGATAGTCAGCTCCGTAAACTTGAGAGAAGACCGCCTACCGCCTGGACAGAGGTGGATATCCGCACCTATCGTCTACGACATAGTAGACCACATACCCCAGTGGGATATGGAAAACTACAGGTTTAGAGTGTTTGGGCTTGTGGAAGAACCTCTGGAGTTTACTTACGAGGAGTTTGTCTCGCTTCCCTCCGTAGAAGTGGTTGCGGATTTTCACTGTGTTACGAGGTGGAGCGTAAAAGAAATAGAGTGGGAAGGCGTGCAAACCTCTTATCTTTTAAATCTGGCAAAGCCAAAACCCTCCGCGGGTTATGTTATGGTTCATTGCCTTGAAGGATACAGCACTAACCTCCCCCTCCAATACCTCTACGAAGAAGACAGCATAATAGCTTACAAGATGTATGGGAAGCCCATACCCCTAAGGCACGGATACCCCCTAAGGCTTGTCCTTCCAAAACTCTACGCCTGGAAAAGCGCCAAGTATGTTTGGGGTATAGAACTTAGGGAGGAGGATGCGCCGGGCTTTTGGGAGCAGAGGGGATACAACATGAGAGGAGACCCATGGAAGGAGGAAAGATATTGGTAAGGCTTAACCGATACTTGTCTATGTGTGGTGTTGCCTCAAGGAGAAAGGCAGAGGAGCTCATATTGGAAGGGAGGGTAAAGGTAAATGGACTTCCGGTAAGAGAGCTGGGTTGGAGGGTTGACCTGGAGAAGGATGTGGTGGAGGTGGAAGGCAGAGAGGTAAGACCTTCCCCTTACAAGTATATACTTCTCTACAAGCCTTGCTGTTACCTTACCGCACTTGGAGAGCCAAAGGAGGGAAAGAAGACCCTTCAGGAGCTTATAGAAAAGGTGCGAGAAAGGGTTTATCCTGCAGGCAGGCTCGATTACAATGCGGAGGGTCTTTTGCTCCTTACTAACGACGGAGAGCTCGCTAACAGGATAATGCATCCAAGATACAAACTGCCTAAAACCTATCTTGTATGGGCTTCGGGAGAGGTGAGCGAGGAAACCCTTTGGAAAATGGGTAAAGGTGCCAAGCTTGAGGATGGCTTCGCAAAGCCTGACAGTGTTAGGCTCCTCAGGCACGAAAGGGACAGGAGCTTTCTTGAAATAGTCTTTCACGAAGGTAGAAAACACATAGTTAAGAGGTTCCTTTCCCACTTTGGGCATAGAGTGCTTAAGCTTAAGAGGGTTGCCATAGGTCCTCTAAACCTTGGAAACCTTAAGCCGGGTCAGTGGAGAGAGCTGACGGAGGAGGAACTGAGGAAACTCAGAAAGGCGCTTGGACTACCTTACATCGGAAGTCTTTCGAGGAGATAAAGCCAAAGGGGCACGCTGAAAAAACTCACCA
This sequence comes from Aquificaceae bacterium, assembly GCA_025056375.1. Classification (GTDB taxonomy): domain Bacteria; phylum Aquificota; class Aquificia; order Aquificales; family Aquificaceae; genus Pampinifervens. Next base: position 23,359 of record JANWWH010000002.1, on the reverse strand, counting down.
CTATACCAAGCCCTGCGCTACCAAAGGCGAGGTTATGGTTCAGCCCAAACTTCAAAACGAGCACGCTAACAGTTACCATGGTAGGCATGGCGGATTCTACCACCGAGACCTTGTAGGCAAGGGCGTTTATGGGTAACAGCTTGAGTAAAAAAAGGGCAAAAAGGGGAGAGATAAACATCTTGAGGGTCAGGGCAACTAAGAGGAGCTTACCCTCCTTTAGCATGCGGGAAAACTCAAGAGAAAGCCCCAAAGAGAAGAGAACAACGGGCAGGAGAGAAGCTAAGGAGAAGTCTACGAACTTCCAAAAGGCTTCGGGAAGCTGATAACCTCTGAGGAGAAATCCAAGGACAAGACCGAGAAAGGGAGGAAAGGAGAGGAGAGGCTTAAGGTCAAACCTTCCGCTAAGTATTAGAAAACCTATAGAAGACACCGCAAGAAAAGAACCTATGCTGTCGTATATAACCGCATACATGAGCCCCTCTTCACCAAAGTAGTTGAAGCTGTAAGGGTAGCCCAAAAAGGCGGTATTGCCAAAGGCGGAGATAAGGGTAAGGGTTTTAAGGTCGGAGGGGTTGAGCCTCAGGAATGTGCCTACAAGATAGGCGGTAAGCAGAGAAAGTATTATCACCAACCAGGCACCTAAGGCAACCCCCAGGACACCAAGGGAAAACCCAAGACCGTGAGCGGTCTTGAAGCTAAGTATAGGAAGGGCAAAGTAGAGCACATAGTTGACCAGCACCTTAGAATGCTCCTCCGAGAAAAGTCCAGCCCTTTTTAGAAGGTAAGCCAGGCTTACGGTGAGAAAAACCTCAAGCATGGAAGAAGTCTTCTATTTTCCTCCTTATGAGCCCGTAAGCACCCAAGTGAAGTCTGAGAAACTTCTCAAGCCTGCCGATAGGGAGAAGGTTCTGAGGAGACCTCCTATCCTGAAAGGATTGACTGGCGAAGAGAGGAAGGATACCCGCGGAGAGGTCAGCCATTTCCTTCAAAGTGTGTAGGTCCCTCTGGGGGAAGACTTCAACTCTAGCAAGACCGTGTAGCCCTTCGTGATTGGAGAGCCTTACATACCAAGTGTATTTATCCGTTTTCTCCCTTTCCTCCTGTCTGCGCTGGTAGTGAAGCTTAAGTATGGGACTTCTCTGACCCACGCGAAGGGAATAGAGAAGGTTTACATGGGAAAGGTCCAGATATAGCCTTTTTATGCTCTTTACGAAGCCAAGGCAGGGAGTGTTTCTTAGCCTGTGGCTCAGCGTCCCGTCGCACAGGAGAAGGGTGGAAGGGAACTTTCTGGAGACTTCAAGGGCAACCTTAGCCTCCAGCTCTTCCTTCATGTATCTGTTTACCTCCGCCGAGAGCTCACCCTCTACACCCTGAGGTCTAAAACCTAAAAGGCTTCCGAGCGCTGCCTTCCCTCTGAAAAACAGAAGCCTCTCGACCCTTTTCAGGAGGAGAGACCCCTCAAGAAGGTTAATCCTTCCGTAGTCTACTTTGAGAGCCCCCGCCCCAAGAGAGACAAAAGCTCCTTCGAAGCTCTCTCCGGTCTCCTCGTCTCTTATGTAGGCAAGGCATTCGGTGCGTCTAACGCCGTCCACAAAAACCAGGCTAAAACCCCCTTTGGGAAGGTAACCTTCGTAAACACCGGGCTCTTCCAGAAAGTCCACGAACTGCTCCGACTCCTCCAGCTCAACTGCTTCCACTTCTGCAGGCAGTTGAGGGCTCAGCGACACCCTGTATCTCCCTAGGCTTTTCATTCTCTATCTCCTTAAACTTCCTAACTATGTGGTATTTTAACTCTTCAAGACCTTCGCCAGTCACCGCAGAAACCGCAAGGAAAAGGTAACCTCTCACCTTAAACTCTCTCCTCAGTCTTTCAAGGTAAGACCTGTCAGTTAGGTTGTCTATCTTGGTGCCAACAACTACCTGAGGCTTCTTCGTAAGCTCTGGGCTGTAGCTCTTCATCTCCCTGTTTATTATCTCAAAAGCTCTAAGGGGGTCTTCAGACCTGCCCTCTGATACATCCAAGAGGTGCAGTATAAGCTTTGTCCTCTCTATGTGTCTCAGGAACTCGTAACCCAGCCCCTTGCCCTGACTGGCACCTTCTATGAGCCCGGGTATGTCCGCAAGGACAAGCTGTGTCCCCTCTTCTAACTCCATCACACCCAGCACCGGCGAAAGGGTAGTGAAGGGGTAGTCCGCTATCTTTGGTCTTGCCCTGGTGAGCCTTGAAAGAAGGGTAGACTTTCCCGCGTTTGGTAGACCCACAAGACCCACATCCGCTATCAGCTTCAGCTCAAGTATAAGCCACCTTTCTTCTCCCTTCTGTCCCTTCTCCGCATACCTTGGCAACTGATTGGTGGGGGTAGCGAAGCGGGCGTTCCCCCTTCCACCCCTTCCACCCCTTGCCACAACGCACCTCTGCCCTTCCTCTATAAGGTCACAGAGAACATGACCCTTTTCCCCATCCCGCACCACAGTGCCAAGGGGCACCTCTATCAGGAGGTCTTCTCCATCCTTACCCTGTTGGTTTTTGCCCCTTCCCTGTTCACCCCTCTGAGCCTTAAAGTGGGCGCGAAACTTAAAGTCGTAGAGGGTGTGCTTCCTTCTGGTAGCCACCAGCACCACATCTCCGCCCTTTCCCCCGTCCCCGCCTGCAGGACCTCCGTGGGGTCTGTACTTCTCTCTGAGGAAGGCTACCGCACCATCGCCACCGTCACCCGCTTTAACATACAACTTAACCCTGTCAACGAACATAAGAAAAAAGTATAATGTCCCCTGTTTGATAAGTTTTTAGAGGTCTGCTGAGCAACTTTAGCCCTTCAGTTCTACCTCACACTCGTCGGATATGCCCATCTCGTCTCTTTTACACATCTCAAGGGGGACTACCTTCCGAAACATTCCAGCGTATTCTTCCCAGTGTTCCAGTATGTGCCTTGCCCACTTGCTCTGGGTGTAGCTCTGGTGTTTTTCTATAAGGCTCCTTAGCTCTTCCTTTTCTCTCTCCCTGAGGTTTCTGGTCATCACATAGCCTGCGTTTATCTTTCTGTCTATGTCCTCATCTAACACGTAGGCAAAACCGCCCGTCATACCCGCACCAAAGTTGACCCCTACCTTACCTAGCACCACCACGAGACCACCCGTCATGTATTCACAGCAGTGCATACCCGCACCTTCCACCACCGCCAGAGCTCCGCTGTTTCTGACCGCAAACCTCTCCCCCGCCTTTCCTGCTGCGAACAACTCACCTCCAATAGCACCGTAGAGGCAAGTGTTGCCCATTATTACGTGGTTCTGGGTGTCTTCCACATCTGGTGGTTTTATGACTATCCTTCCACCGAACATGCCCTTACCCACATAGTCGTTGGTGTCTCCGATGAGCGTTAGGGACATACCCCTGTGGTTGAAGGCTCCAAAGCTCTGCCCCGCAGTCCCCCTAAAGGTGAGACTTATGGTATCCTCGGGAAGACCCTCGTCCCTGTACCTTACCGCTACGTGGTAGGCAAGTCTCGTGGGGACACTCCTATCTATGTTTCTTATGGTGTATTCTCCGCAGAACTTCTCACCCCTTTCTATGTAGGGGAGCACCCGCTCCTCTAACTCTCTTGCCAGAGAGCTCCTTCTTGGGTTGTCGTTGCGCTCCTGTAGGCATCTGAGGGGTTTGCCCTCTGGGTATCCTTCTTTAAGAAACTCCTCAAGCCTCACCCTTTTGGAACCGGGTATGTGGTCGTAGGTCTTGACCTCAATGAGGTCTCTCCTTCCTATGACTTCCTCCAAGGACCTAAAGCCCATCTGAGATAGGATTTCTCTCACTTCCTGGGCTACCGCCAGAAAGTAGCTCATCACCTTTTCTACCTTGCCCTTAAACTTTTCCCTGTATTTCGGGTCTTGGGTCGCCACGCCCGTAGGGCACTGGTTTGTATGGCAAACCCTTGCCATCACGCAACCCTCCGCAATCATAGAGACAGTGCCAAAGCCGAACTCCTCCGCACCCAAAAGGGCCCCGATGACCACATCCTTACCAGTCCTCATGCCCCCATCCACCCTGAGCCTTACCTTGTCCCTTAGGTTGTTTTCCATCAAGATTCTCTGGGTCTCAGAAAGACCTATCTCCCAGTAGTTACCTGCGTTCTTTATGGAAGAGTAGGGGCTTGCACCCGTTCCACCCTCCGCACCGCTCACTTGAACGATGTCCGCATAAGCCTTTGCCACCCCTGCAGCCACAGTCCCAACGCCCGTTTCAGCCACCAGCTTTACGCAGACCTTGGCGGTAGGGTTGGCTTCTTTTAGGTCGTTTATGAGCTGGGCGAGGTCTTCTATGGAGTATATGTCGTGATGGGGTGGGGGGGATATGAGGGTGACGCCCGGTTGGGCGTGTCTGAGCCTTGCTATGTATTCGTTTACCTTTTTGCCTGGGAGCTGTCCGCCCTCACCAGGCTTTGCCCCTTGAGCTATCTTTATCTCAATGTCCTGAGCGGAGGCAAGGTAGGTTGGCGTGACACCAAAGCGCCCTGATGCTACCTGCTTTATGGCTGAGTTCTTTAGGGTCCAGTATCTTGCAGGGTCTTCACCACCCTCTCCCGAGTTACTCTTCATGCCAAGCCTGTTGCAGGCTTCCGCCAGCACCTCGTGGGCTTCCGGCGAGAGAGCTCCTAAGGACATACCACCAGTGACAAACCTTTTGAGTATGCTCTCTACGGGCTCCACTTCCTCAAGAGGAACAGGCTCCTCCGCCCTTTTATAGTCTAAAAGATGTCTTATGAAGGTAGGATGCTCCCCGTTGGCAAGACGGGAAAATTCTCTGTAGTCCTCGTAGTCCCCTGTTTCCAAAAACTTGTGAAGAGCTCTGACCACGAAGGGGGACCAGGCATGCCACTGCCCCCCCTTCCTGAACTTCATATCTCCGCCGTAGTCCAGCTCGGGCTTCTCCCTTTCAAAACCCGCGTCGTGTCTTATAAGAAGGCTCTCCTGAACCTCAAAGATGCCGTCGGACTCCAAGGTGGCGGGCGTGCCTGGGAAGTATTCCTCCACAAACTCCTTGTTTAGGCAGACCGTGTCAAAGATTCTTGCACCTTGATAGGAATTTAGGGTGGATATGCCCATCTTGGACATTATCTTTAAAAGACCGTCTTCCAGGGCTTTCTTGTAATTGAGAAGGGCTTGCTCGTAGGGTATATTTATTTCTCCCTTTTGACATAGCTCGTATATCAGCTCATACATAAGATAGGGATATACTGCGGAAGCTCCGTAGCCTATAAGGCATGCCATGTGGTGGGTGTCTCTGGCTTCTCCCGTCTCCACCACCAGCGAAACCTTGTTAGATAAACCCCTATCTGAGAGCCACTTAAAGACCGCAGAAACCGCCAGCAGGCTAGGGACGGCAAGCCTGTGTTTGGACATGTTCCTGTCAGACAGCACCACTATCTGAGCCCCCTCACGAACCACCTCCTCCACCCTCCTGCATACTACCTCCACTCCCAGCCTCAGGTCACATATGGTGATACCCTCATACATGGCATCGTAGAGGATGTCCGTAATCCTTCTTTCGCCCGCCAGGTCCTGAAGCTCCACTACGCAATAGCTCCTCTCCTTTGGGTAGGTCATGGGCACCCAGGCTACCTTGAAGTGCTCCTGCTCGAGAAGAGCCTTAAACTGGTAGGGAAGGAGTATAGGGCTTTCTATCTGAAGCCTTTTGGCGTGCTCTTCTTCTTCCTTTAAAAAATTTCTCTTGTGCCCTAAGTTCATCTTAAGAGACATAACCGCCCTCTCCCTGATGGGGTCTATGGGGGGGTTGGTAACCTGTGCGAACCTCTGCTTGAAGTATCTGAAGAGGAGGACTGGCTTCTCCGAGAGGGGGGGTATGGGTGTGTCGTCACCCATGGAGAAGGTAATCTCCTTGCCCTCCTCCGCCATAGGGGTGAGCACATTCTTTATTTCCTCCTGCGTGTAGCCAAAGGCAACCAGCTTTCTAAGCCTGTCAGGGTCCTCGTGGGGATGGGGAAGGCTGTAGTCCCTTACTATCTGAGAGAGTCTTACCAGATGTTTTTGGAGCCATTCACCGTAAGGCTTGCAAGAGGAGAGCTCTTTGAGTATCTCCTCCGTTTCCTTTACCCTACCCTCTTTCAGGTCCACCACCAGCGTGTCTCCGGGTCCGAGCCTTCCCTTCTTTAGAATTTTTCTATCTTCCAGCTCCACCATGCCCACTTCTGAGCCAAGCACGAGAGTGCCATCCTCCGTAAGCACATAACGGGCAGGTCTTAGACCGTTCCTGTCAAGGTGAGCACCTATCTTTTCGCCGTCTGTGAAAGCTATGCTTGCAGGACCGTCCCAGGGTTTCATCAGAAGGGACTGAAACTCAAAAAAGTCCTTTACCTCTTTGCTAAGCCAGGGCACGCCTTCCCAGGCAGGGGGTATGAGTAGGTTTATGGCATGTTCTGGGCTGTAGCCTACGAGGAGCAAGAGCTCAAAGACCCTGTCAAGCGAAGCTGAATCGCTCTCTTCGTAAGAGACCAGTGGTCTTATGAGTTTTATGTTCTCTCCAAAAAGCTCGTGAGATAGCTCGTGCTCTAGAGCTTTCATCCAGTTCCTGTTGCCCAGTATGGTGTTTATCTCGCCGTTGTGAGCCAAGTGCCTAAAGGGCTGAGCCAGCTTCCAGTTTGGAAAGGTGTTCGTAGAATACCTCTGGTGGAAAAGACAGAAGGCGGATTCGAGCCTCTCGTCCTTGAGCTCTGGGTAGAAGATGTCCAGCTGTGGGGCAACAAGCATACCCTTGTATACCAGCAACCTCGTGGAAAGAGAGGCAAAGTAGAGCTTATCTTTTAGCTTCCTGTCCGTCTCAAGCCTTCTCCTAAGCAGGTATAGCTCTATCTCTCTCCTCTCCTGTGTGACCCTCTCGCAGTCAAGAAGAAGATGGAATATTTTTGGCATGACCTTGAGGGCTGACTCGCCCACTGCGGAGGTGTCTAAGGGCACCTCACGCCAGCCCACCAGCTTAAAAGGGCTTTTCCTTATGTGCTCTTCTACTGCGGACCGCACCTCCTCGTAAAGAAACACACAGCCCACCGCAAGGTTTTGGAGGGAGGAGACCTCAAGCCCCTTTTCTTGTATGTAATCCCCGAAGAACCTCCTGGGTATCTCTATGAGAACGCCCGCACCGTCACCCGTCTTTCCGTCACCACCTACCGCACCTCTGTGAGTGAGGTTTTTAACCGCCTGAATACCCCAGCGGACTATCTGATGGCTTCTTTCCCCCCTTATGTTGCATAGGAAACCTACACCGCAGGAGTCATGTTCAAAAAGCTCCATCCTCTTCACCTCTAAAGGTTAAATGGCTGAATATTTTAATATAGTATCTCTCTGAATTTAGCCAGTCCTTTCATTCAATGAAAGTGCAGGAAAGGGTCCTGAACCATAACCGAAGGAAGGAACTATGTGGAAGGCGCTGTGTCTAATATAGACCCTTAGGATAGGAAAAAAGTATAGGTTACTAGTCTCCAGTAAAATAGTTGTTTTTGGACAAATATAGATGTTCATCCAATTGACATTTTTTAGAATTCTGCATATAATAGTTAAATAGCTATACGGAGTAGTTGGCGTCCAATGCCGTATAGCTGTAAGGGCAAGGCAGGATACACTCCTTAAATTGAGGAGTGTATTGAGCTTGAGTTACCTCAAGCTCATAGAGGAGCCTATAGTCCCTCTACCTGCAAGACCTGTTTCTATAGTTGAATAAATGACTATAGAAATAGGAACTATCCTGAGCCCTTCTACCTTTATACCCTTTTGGCAAATCCTAAAGGACTAAACTCTCAGCGGTCTGATGGAAAAAGCCTACGATCAGTTAAATAGCTTCAGTATCCTGTAGTAGGTGTCCCTTTGGGCTGGTATGAAACCCGCAGACCTTATATTCTCCACCATATCTTCCACTTTCGGAATACTAACCCTGTAGGAAGTGGAAGATATAACGTTCTCTTCCATCATTACACTGCCCAAGTCATTGGCACCAAAGTGGAGGCCCACTACACCCACCTGCATAGTCTGTGTAACATGAGAACTCTGAAGGTTTTTGAAGTTGTCAAGATAAAGCCTTGAGAGGGCAAGCACCTTAAGGTAGTAGGTTGGAGGGCTCTCCTCCAAGGTGTCCAGTTGGGTGTTTCCCTTCTTGAAGGTCCAGGGTATGAAGGCGGTAAATCCACCCGTCTCATCTTGAATTCTTCTAACCCTTTCCAGATGCTCCACTATATGCTCTGGTCTTTCTATGTGACCGAACATCATGGTGGCGGTGGAGGTCATACCGAGCTCGTGGGCGGTTTTGTGAACCAGCTCCCACTCCTCCACCCCACACTTGCCCGGGCTTAAAAAGTCCCTTACCTCCTCAGAGAGTATCTCCGCACCTCCACCGGGAAGAGAGTCAAGACCTGCGTCTTTTAGCCTCTTAAGAACCTCCCTTATGCTAAGCCTTTCTATCTTTGCCAGATAGACCACCTCTGGTGCGGAGAAGGAATGAACCTGCACCTGAGGGAAGTTTTCCTTTATGGAGCTTATGAGCTCTTCGTAGTAGGAAAGGGGTAGGTCTGGGTTCAGTCCGCCTTGCATGAGGAGCGTAGTGCCCCCCCAGCTCAGGAGCTCTTCCACCTTTTGGAGAACCACCTCCTTAGAGAGCACGTAACCTTCGGGAGACCCTATCTTTCTCTGGAAGGCACAGAACTTGCAACCCGCTACGCAAACATTGGTGTAGTTCACATTTCTGTCTATGACGAAGGTGACCACATTTTCCGGATGTAGTCTTTTCCTTGCTTCGTTGGCAAGGTATCCGAGGGTAAGTAGGTCTTCTTCAAAAAGGCTGAGGGCTTCCTCGGGCGTTAACCTCTCTCCTTCGAGAACCTTGTCGTAGAGCTCCACCTGCGTATTCATGAGAGAGTAATTTAACTCATGCCCCGAACTTCGCAAGCCTAAGGGAGTGGGCAAGCATCAGGTTTATAAGCTTCTCCGCAGGGAAGATGCCAAGCTCACCCTTCAGGCACTCTCTCTCGGTAAACCTTTCAGAAGTGCCGCCAAGCACATAAGGAGAGTGCAGGAGAACTGGCACTGGGTGCCAAGAGTGACCTTTAAGGACCGAGGGGGTGGAATGGTCGCCAGTTATCACAAGCACCTGTGGGTTCAGTTCCAGTATATTGGGTAGGTGGGCGTCAAACTCTTCTATAACCCTTATTTTTCCTTCGTAGTTTCCATCCTCACCGTAGGAATCCGTCTTCTTTATGTGAAGGAAGAAAAAGTGGTAATCTTCCCAGACCCTCTTGAGGGTGCTTATTTGGTCTTTTATGGACTGACCCTCAAAGCTTATGAGCTCCATACCTACAAGGCTGGCAAGCCCTCTATACATAGGATAGACCGCTATGGCACAGGCTTTAAGCCCAAACCTCTTTTCAAAACTCTCCATTTTTGGCTTTTGAGAAAAGCCCCTAAGAAGCAGGTAGTTAGCCCTTGGCTCTTCTGAGAGGAGCTCTTCTACTCTTTGGAGGAGCTTTTTTACAACACTCGCCACTCTCTCAGAAGCTTCGTTCTCACCCTCTGGCAAGAGGGGCTCAAGCCCTTCCTTTTGTGGGTCCGTGTCCCTTATTCTGTCACTGCCCTCGGGGAGCTCCTCAGGAAACCTCAGAAGGAGGGTTACCCTATGTTCCATGCCAGGCGAGAAAAAGACCTCTACGCCATCCACTTCCCTTATAGCCTCTGAAAGTTTTGAGGTTATCCTTTTGTTCTCCTCCGTTGGTATTCTCCCCGCCCTTCTATCTTTTACTATAAGCCTTCCACCTACCCTTTCTACCGTGGCGTAGTTGCCCCTTATGGCTATGTCTCTATCGCTCACCTCAAGACCAAGACCCAGAGCTTCCAGTATGCCCCTCCCTATCTGATGGCTAAGGGGGTTGTATCCAAAGATACCCAGATGACCCGGTCCGCTACCCGGCGTTATGCCCTGGTCCACTGGTAGGTGTAAACCAAGGGCGGACCTTTTGGCGAGGGTGTCCAGATTGGGCGTCTTTGCGAGCTCCAGCTCCGTTCTTCCATCCTTTACAGGGAGGCCACCTATACCATCAAGGACCAGGAGAACTATCTTCCTGTCGTTTTTTTGAACTAAGCTCTCCAGCATACAAAGATTTTAGCACCTTCAGGGTCCTATCTGCCGTAGGAAGGGTGGTATCTCCTCCGTTTTCAGCCATCCGCATTCCTCAAGACCCTTTTCTACGGACTCCCTTGACCTGCCCGTCTTCTCCATCAGAAACTTTACGAATTCTTCCCTCCTTCCTTTAAAGTCCTCTATGTTCTCGTAGTTTACCTCCGGAAACCTTGAGACTATTCTATCCTTCACTATGTTCCAAGCCGCCAGGTTGGAGTAGAGAACGAACTCCTTGCTCCTTACCGTCTCCTTTACCGCAAGAGACTGCAAAAACTCAAACCTCTCGGGCTTTATGGTGAGTATGGCTTCCGCCATAAGGGGGTCAACGGTGTAGAAGATGCCAAAAAGTTTACCCAGTATCCTTCTCTGTGTCCTTATGAGCTGGTCCATAACTTCCTGAACTTCAGGTTCTACTTTCTCGTAAAAAAGCTCAAGGTAATTCAGCTCCTCAAGCTCAAGACCCCCAAGATACCTTATAAAGTTGGCAAGCTCGTGGTAGCTCACGCCTTCTCTTTCTTCCATCAGCTTTTCTCCCCTTTTCTCCCCCTCACCGTAGTCAAGGACCACGTCTGTGTGCAGAGGTGGTATTATGTGGTAGGTTTCCGATTCCCATCCAGCCTTCCTGAGTATCTGCTCCGCACCGTCCTCCGTAAGGTTATACTTCTGCACCAGAAGTTTCTTAAGTCCCTCTCTATCCTTCCTGTATTTATCGAGCTCCTCCTCCGAAAGGTCTACCTCCACATAGACGAGCATTTCCTTCCCGTTCTGGATTATGACCACGTTCTTTCTGCCCCTTACATGCCTCTTTATAAACTTCCAGTCCTCATCGGTCATTATAGGCTCAGGATGCCACTGCTTTGACATTTCCTCCTCAAGTTCAAGGTAGGGGACACTCTCATACCAAGTTGCCTTGTTGAGCTTGGATTCTATAACTTCTTCCTTCTCACCGAGCCTCTTTCTCACATACTCCACGAATTCCTTTCTTTTGAACTTAAACCTTTCTATCTCATCAAGGCTCAGCTCTGGGAATAGCACCTTTAGCTTGTATTTGATGAAATCCCAGTTGCCAAAGAGGTTTTGTGGTTCAAGGGCTTCGTATCCGTAAGGGTTAGTTTTTAAAAAGTCAAAGTAGTAGCCTATAAACTTTCTCACCCTTGGGTCTGTTACGGCGAGGGTCTTTATGAAATCGGGGTCGTAAAACTCAATGACGCTAAGAAGCCTTGCTACGTTCACCTTCTTTATGTTTTGAAGGTGGCACAGTTCCACTGCATACCTACTGGGCATGTTCTCCGCACCGCAATACTCGTTCAGCACCTCCATCTCCGACCTCAATAGGCTTCTAAAGAAAGCTAACTTCTCCCTCTTAGAGAGGTTTTCTTTGCTTAGAAGCGCCTCTATCATGTTTCTCACCTCCTTGAGTTTAAATATACATAAGGTTTTTGAAAGGCTCAATAAAAGTATCTTATCAAAAGGCAAGGCTTTTTTATAGATGAAAATAAGCTTGCTCCTTGGATTTACAGAACTATATTTTAAAAAATAAAGATAGGAGGTTTATTATGTCTCTGAAACCCCTGAGGTTGAAAAATAAAGTCGTCCCTATACCCATCATTCAAGGAGGTATGGGGGTAGGTATATCCTGGGAAAGGCTTGCGGGTGCGGTTGCCAGAGAAGGTGCGGTAGGTGTGGTTTCCGCGGTGGGCACGGGCTACAGGTATCCCGAGTTTGTAAAAAGAGACAAGTTTGGAAGACCCATAGGTTCTTTCCACACCCACAGCAAAGAAGCACTGACACGAATGGTTCGGGAAGCAAAGAGGTTCTCCGAAGGAAGAGGAGCTATAGGGGTCAACATACTCTGTGCCATAACGGACTACGGGAGGGTGGCGGCAGATGCGGTGGAAGCAGGTGCGGACGCAATCATATCCGGTGCAGGGCTACCCCTCAGGCTTCCCGAGTTTGTGGGCGACGCGGATGTGGCTCTTATCCCCATAGTTTCCTCCGCAAGAGCTCTTAATCTCATATGCAGGACCTGGGAAAAGAAGTATAAAAGGCTTCCTGATGCGGTGGTTCTTGAGGGTCCTAAGTCCGGTGGACATCAAGGTTTTAAGTATGAAGAATGCTTTATGTCTGAGTATCAGCTGGAAAACCTTTTTCCCTCAGTCCTTGAGGAAGCAAAGAAGTGGGGTAACATACCCGTGATAGTGGCGGGTGGCGTATGGAGCTACAGGGATATACTTTACTACATGGAAAGGGGTGCGAGCGGAGTTCAGATAGCCACGCGGTTCATAGCCACCCACGAGTGCGATGCTCCCCCCATATACAAGGAAACGCTTCTGAGGGCGGAGGAGGAAGACATCATCCTTTTCAAGTCCCCCGTAGGATATCCTCTGAGGGTCATAAGGACGCCCTTCGTAGAAAGGGTGCTGGCTGGCTACAACGGCTGGAACGGCTGTGTATCTCACTGCATAACCCCCTGTAACAAGGGCGAAGAAGCCAGAAAGGTGGGCTTTTGTATAGCGGACAGGCTTGGCTCCGCTTGGCTTGGAAACTACGAGGAGGGTATATTCATAAGCGGTGCAAACGGACACCTCCTAAAAAGGCAGGGCATAATAAGTGTTAAGGAGCTCATAGAGATACTCGTGGGCAAAAGACCAGACCCAACCCTTGAGGAAGCCTGTGTGTTAAAATAAACCTAAGAGGAGGGGTAACATGTTTAGAGCTTTATGGACTTCCGCTTCTGGTATGACCGCCCAGCAAACCAACTTGGATGTGATATCCAACAACATGGCAAACGTCAACACGGTGGGCTTTAAAAAGATGAGGGCGACCTTTCAGGACCTGGTATACCAGACCATAAGAGACCCTGGAGCACCCACATCGCCCGCAACTCGCAACCCTTCTGGTTTTCAGGTAGGTCTTGGCACTTTTGTATCGGACACTTACGGCATATTCACTCAGGGGAATATATTCCAGACGGGCAACCAGCTGGACATAGCCATTCAGGGAGAAGGCTTTTTTAAAGTGGTTCTGCCAGATGGCAACATAGCCTACACCAGAAACGGTCAGTTTAGGCTGGATGCGGAAGGGAGACTGGTGAACCCCGATGGCTACCCCCTTGACCCGGAGATAACCATACCACCGGACGCCATAAGCGTGGGGATAGGTCCTGACGGAACGGTGACAGTCCTAAGACAGGGAGCTACAACGGTGGAAGAGGTAGGAAGGCTTGAGCTTGCTAAGTTCGTAAACCCTGCTGGTCTTAGGAGGCTGGGCAACAACCTCTTCATACAGACGGATGCCTCCGGCGAGCCAGTGGTTGACAACCCGGGCAACCAGGGCATAGGCACCCTCCTTCAGGGGTATTTAGAGTCCTCCAATGTGAACATAGTAGAGGAGATGGTGAGCCTGATTATAGCCCAGAGGGCTTTTGAGTTCAATACAAAGGGTATAACTGCCGCAGACGAAATGCTCGGGCAGACCGCCAACCTCAGAAGGTAGGCTATAATTTAACGCATGGCAGAGGAGGCAAGGGAAGAGAAGAAGGGCGGTTCTAAAAAGTTCCTGTTTATTATACCCCTACTTCTGCTATTCGTGGCGGGTGGAGGAGGTGCTTACTTTTTTCTCTTTGCTAAGAAGGGTAAGAAGGAAGAATCCGCCCCACCACCCACTCAGGTGGGTGTTATGATGGAGCTTGGCGTCTTTACGGTGAACTTGGCGGACAGGAACGTGGACGCCTTTGCAAGGGTTGCGGTAACTCTTGAGCTTTCCAATGAGAAAGCCCGTCAGGAAGTGGAGAGAAGACTGCCCATTATAAAAGATGCTATCATAGACGTGATAAGCAGTAAGACCTCCTCCTTTGTAAGGACACCAGAGGGAAGAGAAAACCTGAGGCTGGAGCTCATAAGGAGGATAAACACCATACTTTTTGAGGGTGGCGTAAGAAACATATACTTTACCGAGTTCGTGGTGCAGACCACATGACTGACCTCTTCTTCAATCTTTTGCGCCTTCTTGTAGCTCTCGGTATAGTGATAGTGCTCATCTTCCTGACACTGCCCTACCTTCTCCCCCTTCTCCAAAGGCTAAAGTGGAGCAGAGAGGAAAGAGATACCCAGATAAGGTTGAAGAGGGTCATACCCCTTGGAAGAAACATGCTCCTTCTTGAGATAGAGATAAGGGGTAGGCTTTTTGTGGTGGCTATGACGGAGGGCTCGGTGGAGGTGGTATACAGGGATGAAGCTGGTAGTCCTTAGCCTTCTTTTTCTTAGCCCCGCCCTTTCCCAACAGATAATACCCAACATAGACCTGAGGGTAGGCACAGGACAACTGGATACCTCCATAAGGCTTTTGATACTTCTGACCGTTCTCTCTCTCGCCCCTTCCATACTGATTATGACCACTTCTTTTATAAGGATTGTGATAGTTCTTTCACTTCTAAGACAGGCACTGGGTGTTCCTACCGTCCCACCCAACCAAGTAATCGTCTCTCTCGCTCTCTTTCTTACCTTCTTCATCATGAAGCCCGTCTTTGATGCCATAAATCAGCAGGCTCTCCAGCCCCTTTTTAAGAACCAAATAACAGACCAAGTCTTCTTTGAGAGGACCTCATCTCTCATGAAGGAGTTTATGGTAAAAAATACGCGAAAGGAAAGCCTCAAGGTTTTTCTTGATTTGGCAAACCTACCAAAGGAGGAAAAGGAGCGCATCCAAAAGCCCCAAGACATACCTCTAAGCGTGGTAATACCCGCTTTCATGGTCAGTGAAATAGCCACCGCCTTTCAGATTGTTTTTCTCCTCTACCTACCCTTTCTGATTATAGACTTGGTGGTGGCTTCCATACTTATATCCATGGGTATTCTGATGATACCGCCCCAGATAATATCTCTACCCTTTAAGGTGATGCTCTTCGTGCTTGCCAACGGCTGGGAGCTTGTAGTATTATCCCTTGTGAGGAGTTACCAATGAGCCCGGATATGGTCATATCCCTTGGGCAGAAGGCTTTGGAGATGGCTCTTATGCTCTCCGCCCCCGTTCTAATAGCTACCTTTCTGGTTGGGTTGGTCATAAGCATCCTTCAGTCCGCCACTCAGATACAGGAAATGACCCTCAGCTACATACCCAAGATAATCGCTGCCTATCTGACGGTTCTTATCCTTGGTGCTTGGATGCTTGGTAAGCTCCTTGACTACACTAAGGAGCTTATCATAAACATACCCAGCTGGCTCCGATGAGCCTTGACATAAACGCCCTTCTTACCCTCTTCCTCGTATACACCAGAGTTCTGAGCTTTCTCATACTGGTGCCAGTCTTTGGAAGAGAGTTCCTACCGGGCACTTTTAAGGCTTTTCTTGCCACCGCCGTCGGCTTTGCCCTTTTTTTGTACGTGGATGTAAAGCCAATAGAGTTCCCCACTACAGCTCACTTTTTTATGGCGGTTTTAAAGGAGTTTCTTTTTGGCTTTACCGCAGGTCTCATGCTCAGGCTTCTCTTTGACGCCTTGCAGATGGCAGGCGAGCTCATAAGCGTGAACATTGGTCTTGGTCTTGCCACCGTCTTTAACCCTCAACAGCCTCAGACGACGGTTATGGCTTTCATCTTTTCACTGATAGCTAATCTTCTCTTTCTCTCTCTGGGTGGTGCGGAGATAACCCTTCTTGCCCTTGGGAGGAGTTTTGAAAGGATTCCTCCAGGGGCTTTCAACCTTTACGGGCTTAACCCTGAGGTTTTTCTGGGTTTTTTTTACGAAAGCTTTCTTCTTGCTTTCAAGGTTGCCCTTCCAGTGATAGTGGTTATGCTTGTTTTCAATCTGGTGCTTGCTCTCATAAACAGGTTCATACCTCAGATTAATGTCTTTATAGTAGGCTTGCCCATACAGCTCTTTATAGGACTTCTCGTGCTTTTCCTTTCTTTGCCCGTGACCCTTTGGGTTTTTTCCTCCCACCTTAAGGAATATATAATTAAGTTCGTAAGCTTGATGGGGGGTTGATATGGCTCAGGAAAATAAAACGGAGAGAGCAACGCCCTATCGACGGAAGAAACTCAGAGAAGAGGGAAACGTAGCCAAAAGCCCTGAGCTATCCTCCTCCATTACCGTTTTCCTTTCCTCTTTGCTTCTCTTCTTCACTGGTGGTTACCTCTTCTACGAGGTTGTGGTTTTTTTAAGGTTTGTAGCCCTTAACCCCTCTGCAAGCCCTACCCTTGCCATCGCCTACATAAGCGAGCACTTCCCCAAGCTTCTTCTTCCCCTTTTCCTCGTGGCTATGCTTACGGTGGTGCTTACCCATGTGGGTCAGTTTGGCTTTATATTCACACTAAAGCCGCTCCAATTTAAGTGGGAAAGGATTAACCCTTTTGAGGGCATGAAGAGGATATTTTCTCTCACCACCGCCTTTGAATTAACGAAAAACCTCCTTAAGGTCTCTCTATTTATGTTAGTTTCCTATTTTCTGATAAAGGGGGATGTAGAGTATCTTCTCAGGGCACCATCCGAGGACGCTTTCAGCTTTGCGCTCTTCCTTCTTAAACTCCTTTTTAAGGTAGTAGTAGTTCTAAGCATATTTGCCATACTCATAGCCTTGTTTGACTACGCCTACAAGAGGTGGGATTACGAAAAAAGAATAAGGATGAGTAGAGAGGAGGTTAAGGAGGAATACAAACAACAGGAAGGAAACCCTCAGGTGAAAGGTGCGATAAGGAGGAGGATGAGACAGCTTGCTCGCGGAAGGATGATGCAGGAAGTGCCAAAGGCAAGCGTGGTAATAACCAACCCCACTCACATAGCTATAGCCCTCCGTTACGATCCCGAGAAGGGAGACAGAGCACCAAAGGTGCTGGCAAAGGGTAAGGGCTCTGTAGCGGAGAGGATAATGCAAATAGCGAAGGAAGAGGGTGTGCCTATAATAAGGAAGGAGGAACTGGCAAGGGCTATGTATCCTGTCGTGGAAATCGGTGAAGAGATACCACCCAAGTTCTACAAGGCGGTAGCGGAGATTATAGCCTTTATCATGTTCAGAAAAAGGCAGGTGGCGGTATGAACGAATTAGGAAAGGTTCTTCTTCTGATAGGGTTTTTCCTCGTAGTTCTTGGTCTCTTGCTTACCTTCTTTGAGAAACTGCCCTTCGGGCTTGGAAGACTACCGGGAGACATAGTCATAAGGAAGGAGGGTTTTACCCTTTACTTTCCTCTGGCTACCTCTCTCATACTCAGCCTTCTTCTGTCAGCTCTTTTTACCTTACTGCTAAGCCTTTTGAAAAGGTAATCCAAAAAGGATGCCCATGGCTCAGTTAGGTATGTTTATATGACCTGTTGTTATGCTCTATGCTATGAAGTAAGAGAAAGAGCTACATACAAAGGAGCATAAGACAGTCCTGTCAGTTTTTTGACTTTTTGCCCGTTATTATATGGGTAAGGAGGTAGGAAGATGGAGTATGTGCTCCTTCTGGTTGTGGTCCTGTTCCTTATATGGAAGATAAACCTTGCCAACAAGGAGGCTTTCCCTCAAAACAACGAGCGGAAGGCTGAGGATAAGCCTTTTCAAGAGGATAGTCCTATGCATTGCTATGAAGGAACCAGCCAGAGCAATGTCTTTTCCTCTGAGGAAAAGCACAAAGCAGGTTCCTCCTCTTCTCTATTGGAAGATGGTATTTCAGGCTGGAGTGACGATTGCAACCTGTCCAGAGCTCTATGGGACCCTTCCTGTCCTCTTTACCATGGCCTCCATGAAGAGAGTTTGAGTGGTAGTGATGACTGGAGTTCCTCAAGCTGGGATACATACAGCCATTACGATAGCTGGACTTCTTCCGGTTCGGGCTGGGATAGTTAAAGGAGAGGACTTCTAACGCGCAAAACTTTAGGGTAAGAAGGAGGTGGGTTTCCCTTTCAAGAATTTTCGGAGTGGGGTGCTTGAAATTTTCCATCTTGGGTCTATAATTATATAAAGAGCGGGGGGTGTAATGAAAAGTGAAAGGGTTGACGCAGAACTTGAGCCCAGAGCCTTCGGAGTTTTAAGAGTTACGCATACAAAGGGCTCAGACTTTATCTCTCTACTTTTTGAAGTTATGGAGGAGCTCGATGAAGGAAAAGAAGGAGAAGCTCATGAGAAAACTGCGCTCCTTCAACCCTCCATCTTAGAAGCCCTTGGAGGTATAATCCCTCTCAACCTGAACTCTACCTCTCAAATAGAAGAACCCTTGACTTTTATTCTCAGAGGAGAAGGAAAAGAAGAGAGAAGTTTTCTCAGTTATACTTTGAAGGAAAATATAAACCCCCTCGAGATTTATCAACTCTTACGGAAGACCTCCAGCGGAGTGCAGGAGGGTGAGCTCTTGGAAGAGGGTTGGGAGGTAGAACTAACTCCAAAACCCTACGCAGAATCTGCAGATAAATTTCTCACATTTGAGCGGAAGGAAGAAAATGTTTTAAGTGGAGGGAAGCTGACTGCGGGTAACTCGGGGCAAGGGTTTCAAAAACCTGTAGAGCCTATAAGTCTTTTAGAAGATGCCTTGGAGCCCAAAGTAAGAGAGGACATGGGTAAGGTTAAAAAGGAGGAAGAGGGCGGTGACACATCCTTCTTTTACGGTCAAGGCTACAAGGAGGTGATACTCTCTAAAGACTACGAGGAGACCAGAGTGGAAGCTACAGAAAAACGCCCCGTGCCTAGCCAAGAATCAAAGCACATAAACTTGCGTGTTGAGGAGGCTAACGTAAAGTTGAACCTTCTTGGTGAAAGGCTTAAGCTCTTCATAAATCTAAAAGAGGAAGCCTACGTGCAACCGAGCACCTTTGAAGTGCAGAAACTGGTTCAATCTTTGCAGAGCCTAGGATACACCCTTGAGGTTCTCAAGTTAAACGGAAGCAATCTCTACATCTCTGAGGGAAGGCAGGGTGGTAAAAGAGAAGAAAGAGAAAAGGGTAACCCCGACCTCTTGAAGAACCTCTCAGAAGCCTCAGAGTATAGAAACGAGAGCTTCAGCCTTTATCTCTAAACCCTGAAAAGCCTCAACTTGCTCAGTAGCTCTAAGAGAACCTTTGCAAAGTATACGTTAGATACGAAGGAGGCTATGGTGCCTATGGTTAGCGTTGTGGCGAAGCCTTTTACTGGTCCGCTACCAAACTGAAAGAGTATTAGAGCAGCTACCAGAAGGGTTATATGTGTATCCCAGACAGCGCTGAGCGTTCTCCTGTAGCCGAGCTCTATGGACTTTCTTTGGCTGTTGCCCAACCTGAGCTCTTCCTTTACCCTTTCAAAAATGAGCACGTTGGAGTCTACCGCTATACCCATGTTCAGGATGATACCCGCTATGCCCGGTAGCGTGAGCGTTCCACCGAGAAGGACAAGCCCTGCCCAAAGCATGAGGGCGTTCAGAATTATGGAGAGAGTGGCAGTAAGACCGGCGGTTTTGTAGCGCGCCAAAAGAAGCATTAGGAGGAGTAAAAAGCCTGCTACACCTGCCTTTATACCCTGCTCTATGGCGTCTTTCCCAAGAGAAGGACCCACCACCGTCTCCTGCAGGAACTCCACTCTGGTAGGTAGAGCACCAGCCCTCAGGACTATGGCGAGTTCCTTTGCTTCTTCCAGCGTAAAGTTTCCACTTATCTGACCCCTGTCGCTTATCCTGCTCCTTATGACTGGTGCGGATATAACCTTTTTGTCCAGCACTATGGCGAGCCTTCTGCCTATGTTTTGCCCCGTTGCCTCCGCAAAGACCTTTGAACCCCTGTCGGTGAGCTCGAAACCCACTGCGGGCATACCAAACTCATCACTGGCGGTGTAAGCTGTTTTCAGGTCCGCACCTGTTACCACGGGCACCTTCTCTACGAGAAACCACTCACCACCTAACCTGTCAGGAAGCAACTCTCTGTCTCTGGTAACCTTGTCCTGAAGGGCTTCCTTTGGACCGCTTTCTACTACAAGCTTTAGTTCTAGAAGGGCGGTCCTGCCAACAAGAGACTTTGCCCTCTGTAGGTCTAGAAGACCGGGCAGTTCCACCAGTATGCGGTCGGTGCCTATGCGGGTTATAACGGGCTGAACTACGCCCAGCTCGTCAATTCTCTTTCTGAGCACTTCTATGGTTTGCGTGAGGACTCCAACCCTGAACTGTTCTATTTCTTGCTCCTTTAGCTTCAGAACCACTCCTTCCTTCTCCCTCCTTGCCACCGTAAACCTGGGAAATTCCTTTGCCAGGAGCTCAGAAAGTTTAGGGTAGTCTCCTTCCTCCAGAAGCTCGACCCTTATGCCCTCCTTTATAACTACTACCTCAAGGACCTTTAACCCCCCCTGCCTTATCTTCTCCTCTATGTCCTTTACATATCTGTCGTATTCCTGCTCAAGGCTGTAGTTTATATCTGGTTGTAGGACCAAGGATATACCACCTTTGAGGTCAAGCCCCAAGTTTATGGGCTTTAGAGAAACAACCGTCACAGAGAGCACAAAAAGCAGGAGCAGGAGGAAAAGGTTCCACTTTAAGTCTCTCATCTACCCTTATTATCTTACACCTAAAGTCCAAAGGAAGGCAACTTACTCCTAAGTATGGAAAGGTAGCAGTTCAGAGTTCTTTCTGAATACTCTCTCATAGAAAAGGGTTCTACCCTTACTTCTCCTCGCAGTAGGCTACGGGCTTTCTGGTAGAGCTCCTCCGCGTCCTTTACGCAAAAGCCAAGAGACCTCTCCTCAAGAAACCCTCTGATGTCCTCCACCTTGTGGGTATAAGGTCCGTAAAGGACGGGTTTTCCGAAGTAGGCAGGCTCAAGGAGGTTATGCCCCCCAACTGGCAGTAAAGTTCCCCCCACGAAGGCAACCCTTGCAAGTGCGTAGAGAGAAAAGAGCTCGCCCAGCGTATCTACCACCAGCACCTCCCAGCCTTCCTCTTCTTCGCTCCTGAAGGAAACCCTGAAGTCCTTAAAGAGCTCCCCAACCTCTCTGGCTCTGCTTACGTGTCTCGGTGCTACAACCAGCCTGAGGTTTTTAAATTCTCTCTTTAACTTCCTGAAAGCTTCTCCTATAAGCACCTCCTCACCCCTGTGGGTGCTACCTGCAATTAAAAGTTCATGCTCCTCAACCCTAAGTTTTAGGGGTGGTGGTTCTTCAAGGACGAACTTTAGGTTTCCACAGGAAAGCACGCCATTGCATCCGTAAGAACTTAATACCCTCGCACTTTTTTCTTCTCTCGCCACTATTAGAGAAAATTTTCTGGACAGCCACCGCTCAAGAAGCCCACCCTTTGCGTAGGCGTTGAGCCATACCTTTGGAGCCTTTGTAAACAGAAGAAGAGAGGGCCAGAGCTCTCTTTCCATTATGAAGATGGCGTCCGGTTTTACCCTCCTCTCAAAGGAGCTGACCAAGGGTGGAAGGTCGGGTGGTAGCCTGTAAAGGTCATGAAAGTAACCTAAGCCTTGTTGAGACCTCAGGTATTCTCTCGCCCTGAAAGAGAAGTAGGTTAGGGTTATGTGATAGTCCATAAAAAGCCTTCTGAGAAGAGGCTTCGCGGTGTTGAACTCTCCTACGCTGGCAGTGTGGAACCAGAGCCTACCTTTCTCGCTCGCCACGAAGGAATTCTTCTACCATTTTTCTCGCCTGCCAGTCAGGATACTGTATCGGCGGATGCTTCATAGTGTAAGCACTTATGGAATAAAGAGGTCCACCTATACCCCTGTCCCTTGCCAGCTTACAGCACCTTATGGCGTCAATCATAGAGCCTGCGCTGTTGGGTGAGTCCTCTACATCCAGCTTCAGCTCTACATACATGGGCACGTTGCCAAAAAGCCTGCCCTCTATCCTTATGTAGGCTATCTTTCTGTCCTTGAGCCAAGGCACCCAGTCGGAGGGTCCTATGTGTATATCCATAGGGTCCATCTGGTAAGGTATCATGGAAGAGACCGCCTCCGTTTTGGAGAGCTTCTTCGTTTTTAACCTATCTCTTTCGAGCATGTTAAGGAAGTCCGTGTTGCCTCCAAAGTTAAGCTGGTAGGTTCTATCGACCTTCACACCTCTGTCAGTGAAAAGCTGAACCAGCGTCCTGTGCACTATGGTGGCACCCACTTGAGACTTTATGTCGTCACCTACCACCGGTATACCCTCCAGCTCAAACCTCTTTGCCCAATGTGGGTCTGATACTATGAAGGTAGGCATACCGTTTATGAAAGACACGCCCGCCCTAAGAGAAGCCTCCGCGTAGAACCTGGCTGCCTCCTCCGAACCAACCGGCACGTAGTTTACTAGTATGTCCGCCCCGCTTTCCTTCAAAACAGCCACAACATCCTCAAGCTCGTCCTCTCTCTCCTCCGAAAGCACAAAGCTCCTCTCCGGCGGGTAGTTAGCCATGTGGCTAGCGTATCCGTCCAGCACCTTACCCTTTCTTACCAACACACCTGCCTTAGGAATTTCTTGTTCAAAGACCGCAGTGCAGTTAGGGGGTGAGAAGATAGCTTCAGAAAGGTCTTTGCCTACCTTTCTTGCGTCAATGTCCCAGGCGGCGACCACTTCAATGTCCCAGGGTTTGTAACCGCCCACGTCCTCAAACATAAGCCCGCTCACATCCTCTCTGTGCTTGGCGTAGTAATGGACGCCCTGAATAAGACTGCTGGCACAGTTACCTAAACCCGCTATGGCTATCCTTATTTTTGGCATTTTGACCTCCGATAAGGGCTTCTAATATTATAGCAGGACAAAAAAATTACCCTAAGCTTAACCATCAGCTAAAAAGCAGGTGGGTAAAACCCTCCAAGTTTTGAGTAAATCCTTTGTATGGGTCAGCCGGAGACTTAGCCTGTATAGGGCTTATGGTTTTCACTATTCCGGAGTTTCTCCGCTGGTTTATATTATAATTCTTCTAAGAACTTGAAAGGGAGGACGGCTATGAAGAAGTCCGGCTTGTTCTATCTTGTTTTAACCGCTCTCCTTATACTTTCTGGACTTATTTATCACTTACAGGCGAAGCCCAGCTCAAAAAACCTAAGACCCAAGTCCATAACCCCGAGCGTATATAAGATAACACCCTTTCCCGCTTACGGTAGCTTTGTGGACGGCACAGACATAGTCTTGTACGGAGTAAAAACTGATATTGTATCTGGGACTCCAGTGCAGAGACCCATCATTATGAAGATGGGACCAGATGGAACGCTACGCTGGAGCAAGGAGATAACTGCACTCTCTGTGTCTTCCGTACCTTTGTTTGTTAAGGCTACAAAGTTTGGTAG
>JANWWH010000029.1 GCA_025056375.1 Aquificaceae bacterium | reverse complement strand
GGCAGGATATTTAGAAACCTCAACCTTGGTGATGAAAGGCTTTACAGTATTGTGAGGTTGGCGGGGCTTCTACACGACCTGGGGCACACACCCTTTTCTCACACCACAGAGGTTTTTCTGGGCGACAAGAGCCACGAGCTCATAGGTGAGAGGGTCCTTTTTGAAGAAGGCATAGCAGACATCCTAAGGGGTTGCGGATACGGAGAGGAAGATGTGAACCTCCTCATAGGGCTTGCTTTCAGAAAGGAGGGGACCTTCCCGAAGATTATCACTGGAGAGGTTGGTGCGGATAGGATGGATTACCTCAGGAGGGACGCCTACTTTTGCGGGACCTCCTACGGCTTTTTTGACTATAGCAGGCTTTTAGAAAACATCCTTCTGGTAGAGGGTAACAAGTGCGTTCACATAAGTGCCATAAGGTCTCTGGAGAGCTTTATAATAGGCAGGTACTTTATGTATTCGCAGGTTTACTTCCATAAGGTGGTGCGCATACTCAACATCCATCTGAAGGAAGTGGTGCAGGCTTTCCTTAAGGAGGGAATACTAAGCCCTGAAGACTTTCACAGAAAGACGGACGCCCACATACTCTCTCTTATGATGGAAAGGAAGGAAGAAGAGAGCGTCAGAAGAGTTTTGGCGAGAGAACACTACAGGTTGGTTTTTTCCACATCCTCAAGAGAGGTCTTTGAGTTTGTAAAGAGTAGATTGCTGGAGAGGTATGGGGAAGAGCTTTTGAGGTTTGACCGGGTAAACAAAAGGGTTCTGGATGAGGATATACTCCTCTGGGATGGCTACAAGCTCTTAAGTCTTATGGAAGTTTCGAGGCTCGTTTCCTCGCTTAAAGACATTGAGTTTTACAGAGCTTACGCCCATCCAAAGCACAGAGAGGAGATAAGAGACTATGCACGTAGGATATCTCCTTAATACCCCTTTGATTACCTACCTTCTTGTCCATCTTACCTCCCTTGTTGGTATCCTATCTCTCTGGAATGTGGCACAGCCCTCCTACTTCCTTCTCTTCTTACCCCTCTACCTTTTTGGTGTTTACCTAGACCTTAAAGGATTTTATCCCGTTAGAAGGCTTTTTTTAAACCTGTTGGGCGTAGCCCTTACCCTTTACTTTCTCTCCTTCCTTAGCCTTGAAGACCTTCTCAAACCCTTCTCTCACGTAGTTCTCTTGCTTCTCGCCATAAAGAGCCTTGAGGAAAAGAAACCCAGAGACCTATATCAGATACTTCTTCTCAGCCTCTTCGCAGTCTCTTTGTCCACCGTTTACAATCTAAGTCTCAGCTTTTTAATGGTTTTTCTCCTTCACAGCTTCTTTGGTGTATCCTCTCTCGTCTTCCTTAACCTCTACAGAAAGTCTGGAGAGAAAAAGCTCAGGTGGTTTGAATACAGGAATTATGGACTGGTGGGCGCTGCGCTCTTTCTCCTCGTGGCTTTACTTACCCTTCCCTTCTTTTTCTTCTTACCAAGGACCCAAACACCCCTTTTTGACCTTTTTGCAAGAAAAGGAGAGATTAAGACGGGGCTTGCGGAGAGCGTAGCTCTTGGAAAAGTGGGAGAAATACAGGAAGACAACACGGTGGCTTTTAGAGCCTACGGACTACCCAAAACGTTGAGTGAACCCTACTGGAGGGCTATAGTCTTTGGCACTTATTCTAAGAATACTTGGCTGAGGGTAAAGGAAGAGAAGTTTTCTCAGCCCAAAGGCACAGGGGATATAGTCTACACCCTCGTGCTTGAACCTTCCTTCGATAATGTAGTCCCCGCCCTGGACTACCCCCACAGCCTTTTAAGGGTAGAGGGTATGAACGCCAGCCCCTACCTGACGACGGGCAACGTTTTGCGACTTGAAAAGGAGATAAATAGGGCTATAAGGGTTCAAGTGAGCTCCTCAAGAGACATGTTCCTTAGAGAAGACCCAGAAGCCTACCTTCAGATACCTCCAGACATAAGCCCGAACTTGCGGAGGCTGGCGGAGGAGCTCTCACGGGGTGCACGGGGAGAAAGAGAAAAGGTAGAGAAGGTTATAGCCCACTTTTCAAAGGGCTATCAGTATACACTTAAACTTGAAAAGTATGAGGGTGACCCCCTCGACTACTTCCTTTTTGTGTCAAGGAAGGGTAACTGCGAATACTATGCCAGTGCCACCGCACTACTCCTGAGGCTTATGGGCGTTCCTGCAAGGGTCGTGGGTGGTTATAAGGGGGCTCTCTGGAATTCTTACGGGGGTTACCACGTAATAACCAACTCCATGGCTCATGTATGGGTGGAGGCTTATGTGGAAGGAAGATGGCTAAGGGTAGATACCACACCACCTTACGTGGCACCTGCGGTTCAGAGAATATCCAGCTTTGCCCTCCTGAGAGACTCTATAGTGAGCTTTTGGTATTCCAACATAGTGGGCTACTCTTCGGATAAACAAATAAGACTTTTCAAAGGTATAGGTGAGGGTCTGAAGGCGGAGCTGAGAGTAGAAAAGGCGAGAAAGCGCGTTTTTCAGTTAGCTCAGTGGCTCATGCTTTTATTCCTCCTCTATCTGTCTTTTCATCTTTTTTTAAGGCTCAGAAAGACGCCAGAGAACCTCTACATCAGGACCAGAGACATACTCCGGAAGGAGGGCATAGTTAGTGAGGAAAGACTGCCAGAAGAGATACTGTCCGCCTGCAGAGATAGGGAATACTACAGGCTGGTCAAATTCATTCTTTCTCTATACCAGAGATATAGATACTCACCCTACAGGGTATATCCTGATGAAGTCAGAGAAGGCTACAGAGCCTTAGAGAGGCTCAAAGAAATCATCCGTAGTTCCCGTCGCTCCTGACCCTTATGACCGTGTGCACATTACCCCGAGGGTTGAAGTCACCCACAACCTCAAGAAATCGGGGTTTAAGAAGGTTCTCTAAAGCTGTGTATATGTGGTTCGTTGCCTCCTCGTGAGATATGTAACGGTTTCTGAACTTGTTAAGCCACAACTTGAGAGACCTGAGCTCCACTATGTATCTATCCGGTATGTATCTTATCCTTATGGTAGCGTAGTCGGGATAGCCGGAGCGAGGGCAGAGGCAAGAAAACTCGGGGAAGGTTATCTCAATTAGGTAGTCCCTCTCGGGCGTGGGGTTTTCCCAGGGTTCGAGCTCCGCCCTCTCTATGGCTACCTCTCCGTATCTTTTCTCCATAGGTTTTATTTTAAGGCTTTCTGGCACGCCAGCAAGAGATAGACCCCATCAAACTCCCTGCCCTTGATTAAGGTTTTACAGGCTGGTAGCTCTCTTAAATGCTTTTCTTTGGTTATCACCAGCCCCTCCAAGACCCATGGGTCTTCGAGCCTTTTTATGCACCTACCCGAGTAAAAAACGAGGGAGGAATCCTCAGCCTTGTAGAAGTAAACAGGACCCTCGTAAGTCTTTATCAGTGCGTGAGCTTTTGGAGTGAACCTCTCCCTCTCGTAAAGATGGAGAAGGGGCATAAGAAGAATAAGGGTGAGAGAAGAGAGGAGAAGAGAGAACTTCAGATATCTTTCGCTCAAAACCTGTGCCAGAAGTATGGCGAGGGGTGGGTAGGCAAAAAGTATGTAGTGATGTAGCTTGTTACTAGCAAGGCTAAAAAAGAGCAGGACGAAAGCTACCCAGAAAAGAAGGGGAAGCCACTCTCTTCTAAAGGACTTTATGAGCCTGAAGTAGAGGGGAACATACCAAATCGTGCCTAAGGCGAGCACGGGCAGGTAGTAGTAGAAGGGTGCGGGGTGGGTGGACCTCTGACCTGTGTATCTCATAAGGTTTTCGTAGATAAAAAACCTGTAAAAGTATTCGTAGCCGTGCTGGAAGAGCATGGCTACATACCAAGAGACACCTACGAGCAAGAATATAACCACCCCAGTAGGCTTCAGAAAGTCAAGCCTTCTCTTCCAGAGTGTGTATGTGCCTACCGCCAGCACTACGCCCACAGGACCCTTCGTCAAAAAGGCAAGGGATAGGAAGAACCATCCAAGGATAAACCAGCCCCTAAGGAAGGCATAAAGCCCACCCAGAGCAAAAAAGGTGTTTAGCATCTCCGGTACTACCGCCCTGGCTTCCAGCCAGAGGTGAGGGAAGGTGGCAAGCACCAAAGCGGAGCTCAGAGCCTTCTCTTTCGAAAAGAAGTCTCTCGTTAGAAGGTAAGTGATGCCCGCCAAACCCAGAGCGGACAGACCTGAGACCAGCCTTGCGGAGAACTCACTCAAACCGAAGAGGTAAGAGCTCACCACCACCAGCCAGTAGAGCAGGGGCGGTTTTTCAAAGCGAGGCTGGCAGTTGTATTGGGGATTTATAAAATCTCCCGTCCTTATCATGTTCTGGACCGCATCCATGTTCCTCCCCTCGTCCAGGGAGGTAAAGGACAGGAGCCAGTTGCCGAATATAAAAAAGAAGAGGATTAAAAGAAGGTATAGACCGCGAGAAAGCATAACACACCTATGGTCCACCCAGCCACCACATCAAGGGGAAAGTGGACGCCCATGTAAACCCTACCGTATCCTATCAGGAGAGGGTAGAGCGGGAGTAAGACTTTGAACCAAAGGGGAGAAACATGAAGAAGGCAGAGGGCTATGGTGGTAGCCATAGCGGTATCGCCAGAAGGAAAAGACTTTAGCCTTAACTTCTCAAGCACATATACTCCATCAAGGACCGCAGAGGGTCTCTTTGCCCTTACGGTGTATTTGAGAAGCTTTACCACCAGAACCTGAAGAACCATAGCAAGCACATACTTAAGAAACACCTTGTAAGCGGTAATTAGGAGAACAAAGCCCACAAGAAAACCAAACCAACCCTTACCTAAAAGGTGAAAATACTTGTAGAAAAGGTCAAGAAGGGGGTGTCGCCGGTGGTTTATGAGGTAAAACATCTGGTAGTTTAAGCCAAACCTCTCTACATCCATTTGTAAACTATCTTGCCCCTTTGCACCTCCTCGGGCAAGAGAACCACCTTCTGGTCGCTCATAAAGGAGACAAAACCCTCTATAAGACCTGCAAAGAAGTAAACCACCGGTGAATTTATCAAGTCCTCGCCCACTATGGCATCGGTAAACACATCCTCCTCTGCCACAATCTTCCCCTCTTCAAACTTTATGGACTGGGCAAAGCCCAGGTTTTCAAGCACTATGCAGGCTCTCCTCAGGGCTTCTTCCTTGGGGAGGTTTTCCGGAAAGTGCCCTATAAGACTTTCCAAAAGCTTAGGTCCTGCCTGCTTTCCTGCATCACGCATAACCGCCTTTGCCCCCTTGTCTCCTATAAGGGTCTTTACCCCTTCCGCCATGTTTACTATAGCCAAAAGCAATATGTCCGCTTCTATCATCTCTACACCCCCTACACTTATCTTAACACATATAGGAATATAAGCTGAGGTGTAATGCTTATACACCCATAAGAACCCTTTAGCCCACCGACTCGTATATCCTTCCCCTAAAGTCTGCACCAAGAGACTTGGCGAGCTCTTCTGTTCTCTTCATGTCCACGCCCTCGTAGTCCACTGCTGTTGCCACCACCTTAAAGCCCTCTCTAACTGCCTCTTTGATAAACTCCAAAACCTTCTCAAAGGCACCTTCTTCTGCAGGCCTGCATACTTTGTTGTAAGTTTCTTTGTCTGGTGCGTTAAGGCTCACGGACCACACATCCACAAGACCTTTAAGCTCTTTAAGCCTTTCCTTTGGAAGGAAGGTAAACATAAGACCGTTGGTGTCCACCCTTATCCTACCACCCCTCTCTTTTACCCAGCGAGCAATGTCCTTGAGGGCGGAAAACCTAAGGGTTGGCTCCCCGTATCCGCAGAAGACAACCTCTTCATATCTACTTGGGTCTCCTATCTCTCTTATGACCTCCTCCACAGAAGGGTCACGAGATACCCAAACCCAGTAGCCCTTTACCATGAAGTTTCTCTCCCTTTCCCTCTGGCAGAAGGTGCAGTGGAGGTTGCACTTGTTGGTGAGGTTTATGTAGAGCTTGTTGTTTATCACGTAGGTGACCGTGTCCTTTCTTCCGTCACATAGTAAGTTAAAGAGGAGCTTTGCGTTCTCTGAAGTCATCCTATCCACGTCATCAAAGGAGGTGTTGGGTATGAGCTGTGCCACTGCCTCCGCCACGTAGCGCAGGTATGTTGGTTTGTTGGGCTTGCCCCTTACGGGTTGGGGTGCAAGAAAGGGTGCGTCTGTTTCTATAAGAAGCCTGTAGGTGGGCGTTCTTTTGACTACCTCTCTCAGCTTTTGGGCGTTGGGGTAAGTTATGATGCCCGAGTAGGATATGTAAAAGCCGAGGTCCGCGCAGGCTTTCATGAATTGATAAGAGCCGGTAAAGCAGTGCATCACGCCCCCTACCTCGTAAGCCTTCTCTTCTTTAAGGACCCTGAGAGTTTCTTCCTCTGCTTCCCTTGAGTGCACCACTATGGGTAGTCCGAGCTCTCTGGCAAGGGCTATTTGCCTTCTGAAGACCTCTTCCTGCTTCTTCCTGTCCGAGTAGTCCTTGTAGAAGTCCAGACCCATCTCCCCGAGGGCTTTTACCTTTGGGTTTTCCTTTGCAAGGGTCTTTAACCACTCAAAGTCCTCTTCCTTAACCCTGTCCGCCTCATGGGGGTGAAAGCCTATGGCACAGAAGACTTGGGGGTTCTCCTGAGAGAGCTTAAGGGCGTTTTTTATGGTCTTTCTGTCGTAGCCTATGGTGAGGAGATACTCAAGGCTCTTATCCTGTAGAGTATCTCTTAGGTCTTCCTCTTTCAAAAGGTCTAAATGGCAGTGGGTGTCTATCATGGATAGTAAAGATACCAGCTATCTCCCTTTTTTCAAGCTCTCTTTTTTACCTCTACGCGTAAAAAGTGAGTGGCACAGGATATGCAGGGGTCAAAGTTTCTTATCATGGGCTCCGCAAATTCCTTGAGGGTCTCTTCGGTGGGGTTTTCAAAACCCTTGATGAACTCCCACAGAGAGAGCTCTATGGCGGGCTGGTTTTGTGAGGTGGGCGGGACTATGTCCGCGCTGAGGATGCGACCCTCTTGGTCAAAGGCATAGTGATGCCAAAGGATGCCCCTGGGTGCTTCTGAAACACCAAAGCCCTCAGAAGCTCTTGTTTTTACCTCAACCTTGCTCCTTTGTAACTTTTTATAGTTTTTTATTACCTCCTTAGCCTTTTCAAGGGCGTGAATTATCTCCACCATCCTCACAAGTAAGCTCCGGTAGGGGTTTTTCACAGGCGGTTCGAGCCCAAGCAGGAAGGCTACCTCCTTTGCTGTGTGCGAGAGCATCTCGAAGGCGTTGTTAAACCGAGCAAGAGGACCAACGAGATAGACCCTGCCCTCTTTTAGGCGAGCGTGCTTGGCAGTGGAGTAGGGCACCTCAAACTCCTCAAAGACCTCCTTAAACTCCGAAGGTTTTACCCTCTGACCTTCAAAGTATATGTCTCCCTTCAGTATGGGATACTCCTCCTCCCAAAGGGAGACGAATACCAGGTCCCTTAGCTCAAAGTTCGGAAAGTTAATAGCCTTGAGTTTTTCCAAAGACCAAAAACTTTTCTCAAGGGCAAGCTCTATTGAGGGCAGGAGCTCTGAGAGGCTCTCCGGCAGAAAACTGAAACCACCTACGGTCAGTGAGACTGGGTGAGAAGTCCTTCCCCCAAGGGTTTGGAGGATGAGCCCGCCACACCTCTTTACCTCTAAACCCGCCAGTGCCAACTCTCTGTCTATCTTTGCCAATTCGAGAAAGGAAGGGACACCGAAGAAGTCAGGCAGGTGGAGGAGAAAAACATGGAGGGCATGGCTCTGTATCCACTCGCCGTAATACATGAGCCTTCTTAGCTTCTGGAGCTCTTCGGGAACCTCAACGCCGAAGGCATCCTCTACCGCCTGAACTCCACTTATCTGGTAAGCCACCGGACATATGCCGCATATGCGAGCGGTTATGTCTGGTATAACGTGGTAGGGCTTGCCCCTGAGGATACCCTCGATAAACCTGGGTGGCTCGTATACGGAGAGCCTCATCCAAGTGGGTTTTCCCCCCTCAAGGTAAACCTCAAGGGCACCCTCTCCTTCCACTCTGGTGAGAGCTTCAAGCTTTACCTTCATAGCCACTCCCTAAGTTCCTTGTTGTAGCCGTTGAAAGAGAGCCTCAAAAGCTCCTTAAGGTTTTCTTTGCCAAGCCCCAGCCTTTCGTAGCCCTCCTGCAGGGCTTCAAGGGCGGGCTTCCCTACAGGACCGTAACAGCCATAACATCCTCTCTCAAAACTGGGACAAAGGGCACCACAGCCCGCCACGGTTACGGGACCAAGGCAGGGTTTCTGGTAGGCTACTACCACACAGACATTGCCCTTCCTCTTGCACTCAAGGCATAGGGGATAGGTGGGGAGCTGGGGAGACCTCTGGTGCATCACTGCCACAAAAACTTCCTTGAGAGCTCCCTTGTTTATAGGACAGCCCCTTACTTCCAAGTCCACATTCACAAAGTCCGAGATGGGTCTTGAGCGGGGGTTTACCCAATAGTGCCCCTTGTAGACAGAGGAATAGACCATGGAAAAGTCTTCGTAGTTCCTCGCAGACTGGATGCCTCCAGAGACTGCACAGGCACCTATCGCCACCAGAAACTTTGAGCTTTCTCTTATGCTTTTTATCCTCTCCTCTTCTTCAGGCGTGGAAACCGAGCCCTCTACAAAGGACAGGTCAAAATTACCCCAGCGGTTGTAAGAGGTAGCCTCGAGGAAGTAATCTATGCTCACCATCTCCGAAAGAAGCAGGAGCTCCTCCTCAAGGTCAAAGAAGGCAAGCTGACAGCCGTCGCAAGAAGAAAACTTAAAGACCCCCACCCTCATACCTCTTCCCTCTCAAAGTATTCCCTTATAAGGTCATACCTAAAGATGGGTCCATCCTTACACACGAAGTAAGGGCCTATCATGCAGTGACCACAGGTGCCCACAGAACACTTCATGTGCCTTTCCAAAGAGGCATATATGTTCTCCGGATGTATGCCCTTCCTTTCAAGTAGCTTCACGCAAGCTTTTACCATAGGGTCGGGTCCGCAGGTGAAGACCACGGTATCCTCTTCCAGCTCCAGCTCCTCTATGAGCTCCGTTATGAGCCCTACCCTACCCTTCCAATGAGGATGTGACCTCCCAAGGATGATGTGAAACTCCGCCTTTGAAGACCAATCTTCGTATAGGTAAGGGTAGAGGA
This sequence comes from Aquificaceae bacterium, assembly GCA_025056375.1. Lineage (GTDB taxonomy): Bacteria > Aquificota > Aquificia > Aquificales > Aquificaceae > Pampinifervens. Next base: position 8,360 of record JANWWH010000029.1, on the reverse strand, counting down.
GGTTTTCGTAGTCCTTTGAGCCGTAGAGGTGTAAAAGCCTCCTGACAGGGCTCCTTAGAGCCTCTTCAAAGACCCACCGGGTGGCCGCAAGACCAAGACCGCCCGATATGAGGAGAAGGGTCCTTCCGAAAGCCTTTTCAAGCTCCCAGATGTTTCCGTAAGGACCTCGCCAGTATAGCCTATCCCCTTCCTTGAGCTGGTCTATGTGTCTGGTCACATCCCCCACAGCTCTCACCGTGTGGACTATGTAACCCTCACCCTTACTTGCTATTGTGATGGGCGCTTCGCCCATGCCAAAGGCGTAGAGCATGTTATATTGACCCGGCTGGGCACTTTCCTCCGTGGCTATGTGAAAAGTGTAGACGTTCTCACACTCCCTTATGAGCCTCACCACGAGCCCTTCCTTTAGGTTGTATGGACTGCCACAGACCAGCATCTACCCCTCCCTAATAACAGTTTTTACTTCCTGCCTTATGTCGATGCCCACAGGACACCAAGTTATGCACCTGCCACAGCCTACGCATCCAGAGAGGTCAAACTGGTCCACCCAGTAGGCAAACTTGTGCATGAGCCACTGCCTGTATCGTGAATGAACGCTCTGGCGTATGTTGTAGCGGTGGACTGTGGCAAAAGCAGGAGAAAAGCAAGAATCCCAGACCCTTACCCTCTCGCTTTCCCTCAGCTCCAGGTTGTTCTTCTCAAGGATGTCAAAGCAAAAGCAGGTAGGACAGGATTGGGTGCAGGAGGTGCAGGCAAGACATCTCTTTTCTATGTGTTTCCAGTGCTGGCTGTCCATCCGCCCGTAGAGCCTATCCGGAAGACCCTCTATTTCAAAGTGCCTTTCCATGAGAGCCTCCGCCTCCCTTAACCTTTCCCTCTTCTGCAATAAGTGCTCTTCTCTTGCTTCCCTCTTGTTCTCCAAAGATTCCAAAAGCACCCCGCCTCTCTCAGAGCCAGCTTCAAGGAGAAAGCCCTCTCTTAGCTCGGTTATTAGGAGGTCGTAGCCCTCCCTTGCCTCAGGTCCTGTTCCTGTGGTAGTGCAAAAGCAGTTGGAAGTGGCATAGGTGCAGTTCACTGCCACCACGAAGGCACCTTCTCTCAGTTTTCTGTAGTAAGAGTCCGGGTGAGAGTTTTTGTGGACAAAGACCCTGTCCAACACCTCAAGGGCAAAGAGGTCGCAGGCCCTCACATCAAAAAAACAGAAGTTTCCCTCTGGGTAGCAGACTTCAAACTCAAGACCTCCGTCGGAGATTTTCACCTTCATAAGGGTGAGCTCCGAAGGATGCAAGAAAGCCTTTAGGCTATTGACGGGGTGGGTGTAAGTAAAAAAGCCCTCCGCCCTATCAAGACGGTAAAAGCCGGGCATTTCCACATTTCTGTAGCCGAAGGGGAGCTCTCCAAGGCTTTCCACCTCCGAGTAGAGTATGACTCCCCCCTTTAGCTTAGGGGCTATCAGCCTGTAGTTTTCTTTGAGCCTCCAAAAGAGCTCCTCAAGCCCCTCGTATTTTAAGAGGTAGCTTCTACCCTTTCCCTTGCCCTCCATCGTAAGTATTCCTCTATAAAGGGGTCTATGTCGCCGTCCATGACCGCCTGCACGTTGCCTACCTCCAGCCCCGTCCTTAAGTCTTTTACCATCTGGTAAGGCTGAAAAACATAAGACCTTATCTGATAGCCCCAACCTATCTCCGTCTTTTCCCCCTCAAGAGCTCTTTTCTTCTCCTCAAGCTTTTGAAGCTCAAGCTGGTAGAGTTTTGCCTTTAATAGTTCAAGGGCTTTTAGCCTGTTCTGGAGCTGAGACCTTTCCTGCTGACAGGAGACCACGATGCCCGTAGGCTTGTGCCTGAGCCTCACTGCGGTGTCCGTCTTGTTTACATACTGACCACCCGCACCGCTTGCCCTGAAGGTCTCCATCTCAATATCTTCTTCCCTTATCTCTACATTTATGGTTTCGTCTATCTGAGGTGCCACGCTCACTGAGGCAAAGGAGGTATGTCTTCTGGCGTTGGCGTCAAAGGGAGAAATCCTAACGAGCCTATGGACGCCATGCTCGCCCTTGAGGTATCCGTAAGCATAAGGACCCTTTACAAGAAGGGTGGCACTCTTTATGCCCGCCACATCGTCTGGGTTTATGTCCACCACCTCCAGTTCGTAACCCCTTTTCTCCGCCCACCTTCTATACATCCTCAGGAGCATGTTTGCCCAGTCGCAGGCTTCCGTGCCACCCGCCCCCGCCTGAACGGTAAGGTAGGCGTTCTTTGCGTCCATTTCCTCCGACAGGAAGGCTCTTACCTCCAGGTCCCTAACAGGCTTTTCAAGCCTTTGAAGTTCTTCAAAGAGCATCTGAAGGGTCTCCAGGTCTTCCTCCCCCGTTGACCCAAGCAGTTCCTCCACGTCAGAGATAGACCTCTCTATTTCTTGGAGTTTCTTTATGTTTTCTTCCAGCCATCTTCTCCTCTGAGTGAGGCTTTTTGCCCTCTCAGGGTCGTTCCAGAAGTCTGCGGAGGACATGCTTTTGTCTATTTCCTCCAGTTCTCTCGTGAGAACCTCTGGGTTAAAAGTAGGCTTTATGTCCTCAAACTTTTCCTTCAGCGTCTGCAGCTTTCCCTTGACTTCCGCTATCATAAATATTTAATATAACTCCATCTGCGGAGTAACCCAATGAAAAAGCCAGCTGTTTACTCTCGGGGTGTTAGGTTCGGGAGGTTCTGAGGTGGAACTCTGCGGGGAGAGGATAAGACCTATGAAAAGGGAAGACTTGCCAGAGGTTCTCCGAATAAGCGAAGAGTGTTTTAACTCTGACGCATGGAACAGAAGGGCTTTTGAGAGGGAATTTGAACTTGACTATTCCTACAGTTTCGTGCTGGAAGAGGGTGAGAAGCTGATAGGCTATGCGATAGTTTGGAGGGTTCTTGAGGACGTTAACCTCATGTCCATAGCCATAAGTAGAGACTACTGGGGTAAAGGCTACGGAAGAAAGCTTATGTCTTTTCTGATAGAATACTTCAAAAAGGAGGCAAAAAGGTTTCTACTTGACGTGAGGAAGTCCAACATAAGGGCTATAAGGCTATACCAATCCCTTGGCTTTAGTATAGTCTCGGAGAGGCGAAGATACTACTCGGACGGCGAGGATGCCTTCCAAATGCTCCTCGAACTGGAGGAGGTGAAGCATGGAAATAAAGGGAAGACCCCTGAAGCTAATCCTTTCGGAGAAGAGCATAAGGAAGAGGGTCAAGGAGCTGGCGGAGGACATAGAAAAACACTTTTCTGAACCCTTTCTCTTGGTGAGCCTCCTAAAGGGTGCTTTCGTCTTCACCGCAGACCTTATAAGGTGTTTTAACCTTCCCGTGCATGTGGACTTTATGTGGGTTTCCAGTTACGGTTCTTCTCAGGAAAGCCAAGGGCACATAAAAGTGGTCAAGGACTTAGAGAGAGACATAGAAGGTCTCAGGGTTCTTTTAGTGGACGACATCCTAGATACGGGCTACACCCTTGCAGAAGTCTACCGACTTCTTGAGCTAAAGGGTGCAAAGGAAGTAAGGACATGCGTGTTATTGGATAAGAAGGAAAGGCGGAGGGTAGACTTTAGGGCAGATTTTGTGGGCTTTGAAGTGCCAAACCTCTTTTTGGTTGGTTACGGTCTTGACTGGGACGAGGAAGGAAGAAACCTGAGGGGTATATATGCGGTGATGTAGGTTTTTCTCACTGCGTGTTGTTGTGACTTTCCAACCTGATTAAAGTCTCTTTGAGCCTGCGTATGCCCTCTCTTATGGTCTCTTCCGAAAGACAGTAGGATAGCCTTAGATAGCCCTCCGCACCGAAGGCTGAGCCGGGCACACCTGCAACCTTTCCTTCCTCCACCAAGTAGTCCGCAAGTTTAAGGTCAGAGCCAAGTTTTTGAGAGTAGTAGTTAAGGTTAGGAAAGATATAAAAGGCACCTTTGGGTTTGACTACCTTCACCCTTGGTATCTCTTTCAAGAGCTCAAAGGCAAGGTCCCTGCGTTTTTCAAAGGCTCTTCTCATACCCTCTACAAACTCCTTTGACTGGGGGTTTGTGAGGGCTTCCAGTGCACCATACTGTGCAAAGGTAGTTGCGTTGGATATGCTCTGGCTGTTTAGGTCTGCGATGACCTTTGCGTATCTCTCTGGACAGGCTACGTAACCTACTCTCCAGCCTGTCATGGAGTAGGTCTTGGAAAAGGCGTTGACGGTAAAGGTTATATCTCTTATCTCCTTTGAAAAGCTGGCAGGGCTTACGAACTTTTCTCCGTCATAAAGAAAAGCATCGTAGCATTCATCAGAGACTATAAGAATGTTTCTTTCAAGGCAGAGCTCCGCTATCTTTTTCTGCTCCTCTTCAGGAAACACTGCACCCGTTGGGTTTGAGGGCGAGTTGAGTATAAGCATCTTAGTTTTTGGTGTTATGTATTCTCTTAGCGCGTCCGCCCTTAGGATAAAGCCCTCCTCTTCCCTAAGGGGCACCTCCACCACTTTCGCTCCACAGAGGAGTATCTGCTCTGGGTAGGTGACCCAGTAGGGCGTAGGAAGAAGCACCTCCTCACCCTCTTCTAACACCGCAAGCATTATAAGGAAAAGTGCCATCTTGGCACCTGCGGTCACCACTATCTCTCCGGGGCTATATTCAACACCCCTTTCTTTCAGGAGTTTTTCTGCCAGTGCCTCTCTTAGCTGAGGTATGCCTGCGGAGGGTGCATACTTGGTTTTGCCTTCCACAAGAGCCTTTATGCAGGCGGACTTGATAAATTCAGGGGTGTCAAAGTCTGGCTCGCCTGCACCAAAACCCACAATATCTACACCCTTCGCCCTTAACTGGTTCACCTTTGCGGTGAGGGCAAGGGTAGGGGCAGGTTTTATGTGCGAGACCCTCTTTGCGAGCATGGGTCTATATTATACTCTCAATTTAAAGCCTTCTCCTCTCTTTGAGGTGATGGGTCTGATGGGGCGAAGCCTCTCTAAAATATACCCTTTAGCCTTTCAATAGCTCTGTGGTTGGTGAGGTCAAGTTGTAGGGGTGTGATGGATACAAAGCCCTGATAAACTGCCCAGTAGTCAGTTCCTTCCTCCAGATGCCAGCCAAACTCCTCTGCGGTTATCCAATAAAGGGGTCTGCCCGCGGGGTCATTGAGCCTTAAGACTTTTTCCTTGTAAGCCCTCCTGCCCTGACGGGTAAGCAGAAAGCCTTTTATCTCCTCCTTACGCAGGTTTGGTATGTTTACGTTCAGGTAGGTATCCTCTGGCATCCCCCCTTCCAACACCTTTAGGACAACCTCCCTCGCCACCTTAGCCATCTCTACGAAGTCTATCTCCTCCCTCCCGAAGGCGGAGAAGGCTACGGAAGGTATGCCCAGAATACGACCCTCCATGGCACCGGAGACCGTCCCCGAGTAGGTGATGTCCTCGCCAAGGTTTGGTCCTTCGTTTATACCTGAGCAGAGAAGGTCTGGCTTTCTACCCTCAAGAAAGAGGTAGTAGCCAAAGTGGACGCAGTCCGCTGGCGTGCCACCTATCACCGTCCAGAAGTCTTCCTCCACACGCCTTATCCTTAGGGGTTGTGTAAAGGTAAGAGAGTGACCCACACCGCTCAGGTTTCGGTCCGGTGCCACAGTTATAACCCTTCCGAGATTTCTCAGCTCCTCCCTGAGAGCTCTTATACCTTCAGAGAAGTAGCCGTCGTCGTTGGTTAGCAAGAAGGTAGGCATCGCCTATATTTTATCCCGATGGTTTGCCCAAAATGCGGGGGAAGTGGCTTTTTGGACAGGGGTGGTGTGCTAGAGCTCTGCTCCTGTAGGTATGAGGGCGTAAACCTCCAGAGATACCTGAACATACCCCCCCGCTTTTTGTCCGCAGAGTTTGAGAACTACAACCCTGTTTCTCCCTCTCAAAGGGTAGCCCTTGAAGTCTGCATGCACTACGCCCATAGCTTTGAGCCGGAGGAGGGCAAGGGCATCACCCTTTTGGGACCACCACAGATGGGTAAAACGCACTTAGCAGTGGCTATCCTAAAGAACATATACAGAGGGAAGAGGATTAGAGGCATATTTTTTGACACAAAAGACCTTTTCTACAGGCTTCAGAGCTACGCAAACTCTGAAAAATATCTCCGGCTGATGAACCTTCTTTTAAACATACCCTTGTTAGTGTTAGATGACCTCGGTAGTGAAAGGCTCTCCGACTGGAGGGTGGAAATCCTCTCCCACATCATAAACCATAGGTATAACTTTCTCAAAAGCACGCTCATAACCACCAACTATAGCCTCCTCAAGCAAGACCAAGAGGTGGCAAGAGCCCTTGAGGAGAGGTTATCACCTGCCATAGTGGGGAAGATATACCAAATGAACGAACTCCTCTACCTGATAGACTGAGCTATAGGAAGAGGGCAAGAAGAAGGGAGGGCATGAGGTTTAAAACCCTCACTTGCCCTAACATTCCCAGTATCTTCAAAGAGATAAGCACCATAAGACCACCACCTATAAAAAGGGTGTTAGCCATGGACTGTTCGGTTATGAAATCGCCGTAAAAGTAGGCAAGAAGGGTTATAGAGCCCTGAAAGAAAAGGACATAAAGGGCGGAGAAGGCAACACCCCTACCCAAAGAGGAAGAGAGAACCAGCGAGGAAAAACCGTCCATAAAGGCTTTTGAGAGTATGAGAGAGCTGTCACCCCTTGTCCCCTCAAGGATACAGCCCATAAGGGTCATGGGGCCGACAGTGAAGAGGAGGGAGGCGGATACGAAACCTCTGGAAAGTCCAGAAGAACTGCCCATAAGCCCTTCAAGCCTCTGCTCGAGCCTCAGAGAGCTCCCGATAATAGAACCAGCCACCAAAAGGAAAAAGACCTTCAAAAGCTCTGGCTTGTTCTCCGCCACCAGCCTTACGCCAAGCAGGAGGGTAAACAGCCCTATACCCTGAAGGACCGCGTTCCTTAACCCTTCCGGTATATAAGGAGAAAACCTCAGTCCAATAAGGCTTCCTAACAGCACGAGCCCTGCGTTCACAAGGCTACCAAAGGTAGGAAACATTAAACTGAGCTGTCTTGCTGAGCCTGTGCCTGCGAGAGTATGTCCTGAAACATCTGGTAGAGGAATTCCGCTCTGTCCGTAGGTCCGTAGCTCTGGAGCACTTTATCTCTTGCCCTTTTGCCTATATCTTTAGCTTCTTGAAGGTTATCAAGGTAGTAAACTACCTTTTCCTCTATGTCCGCCCTGTCCAGAGGAAGGTAACCTATCATCTCAATCCCTGGGTTTAAAAAGCCAGGAAGGGTAGCTCTAAGGTCTATGAGGGGAGCACTTTCCATGAAGGCAACCTCAAGGGGTGCAAAGCCTATGCCTGTTGGCACCGCATGGGGAAAGCTCAGAATGGTCATGTAAGACCTGCCTATAACATCCAGAGCCTCCTCCCAACTGTTTATGCTAACATGCTCGTGCCCCTCCTTCAGCTCTCCTTCGAAGACACCTACCACCTTCAGGTTTATACCCTCAAGAAAGCTCAGGATATACCATCTTTTCCTCGCAGTAGCATAAAGACTGATATCGTTCAAAAACTTCATGTAGTCCTGCGTATTTTCCTTTCTCCACTTGTCAAATTCTTCCTGAAAACTTTGGTTGAACATGGATAGGAGGTATTCCTTAGCATAGAGGATATGGGCTTCTGGGTTTCGGAAGAGGAACTCACCTACCTCAAAAAAGTAAGGCACAAAGTCTTCTTTTAAGTTCTGGGTTACCTGCTGGGCTATGATGTTTGGGTCTACAACAGGACCGAGAAAGGATATCTCTATATCCTTTTCCTCCGGTGGCTGGGGCATGCGAGAAGGGTCCACAAAGGGTGTTATGTAGAAAGTGCCCCTTTCGTGCCCAAGGAATTTTAGGCTGTCCGCATACTTGAGGTCTGTTACTACTGGAAGGAAGTTGTTTGCCTGACGCAGGTCAAGGAGTGTAGGAAAGTGGAAGAGGGGTTCGTCGGTAAATAGGCTCACGTGCACGAAGCCAAAGGCGTCAGATATGAGGAGCTTTTCCCCTTCTCTCTCTCCAAACACTACGCAGGAACCGTTCAGGTCAAGGGCAAAGGTTGGGGAGAACTCCAGAAGTTCCTTCACCCTTTCCTGTAGCTCCCCCTCCGACAGGTCAAATTCTTGAACCTCCGCCCCTTTTTCTCTAAAGGCTTCAGGGAAGGCAAGCACATGCCTGTTAATACCGAGCTCTTTTCCATACTTTAAGAAGGCTATTCTCATAGCCTTAATATCATAGCATATTACTGACCCGCAGAGTATACTGAGCCCTTCTACCTTTATACCCTTTTGGCAAATCCTAAAGGACTAAACTCTCAGCGGTCTGATGGAAAAAGCCTA
>JANWWH010000028.1 GCA_025056375.1 Aquificaceae bacterium | reverse complement strand
CTTTACTTGCTTACCTCTACGGCTATGCCATTGCTTATAGCTTTTTCAGAGGTCAGCTACGATGCTATGGGTAATTTCTCACCCGAAGTATAGGGTGATAATATTATAGTCATGCTAAGAATAAGGTCAACTACGGTGCTGTGTGTTAGAAAGAAGGGTCGGACTGTTATGGGTGGGGACGGTCAGGTAACGCTGGGTGCTTCTGTAATAAAGCACAGTGCCAAAAAGATAAGGAAGCTATACAGAGATAGTGTTCTTGTTGGGTTTGCTGGTTCTGCTGCGGACGGGCTTGCCCTTGTAGAAAGGCTCGAAGCTAAGCTGGAGGAGTTCAGAGGAAGCCTTCCGAGAGCCTGCGTTGAGCTTGCAAAAGACTGGAGGATGGACAGAAATCTTCGCAGGCTCGAAGCCCTCCTCCTTGTAGCGGACAGAGAACAGATGCTCTTGCTTTCTGGGCAAGGAGATGTTATAGAACCAGACGAGCCAGTGCTTGCAATAGGTTCTGGGGGTGACTATGCCAGAGCCTGTGCCCTTGCTCTCTACAGAAATACTGAAATGGGCGCAGAAGACATAGTGAGAGAATCTCTAAAGATAGCGAGCGAAATATGTATATACACTAACCAGAACTTCTTTATAGAAAGGCTTGAATAAAACCCTATAATATTCTCATGGTTGTTTCTCGGTTTGCCCCCAGCCCCACAGGCTACCTTCATCTAGGTAACGCAAGGACTGCTATCTTCAGCTACCTTTTTGCCAGACATCACGGAGGTAAGTTCATTCTTAGGGTGGAGGATACGGACAGAGAGAGGTCCACTAAGGAGTTTGAAGATATGCTCCTCGAGGACCTGAGGTGGCTTGGTCTTGAGTGGGATGAGTTTTACAGACAATCGGACAGATTCGACCTATACAGAGATTATGCGGATAAACTCGTAGAAAGTGGGCACGCTTACCCATGTTTTTGCAGCGTGGAGGAGCTTGAAGAGGAAAAGAAAAGGGCGGAGGAAAGGGGCATACCCTACAGGTATTCTGGCAAGTGCAGAGTTCTAAACAAGGCGGAGGTAAAAGAGCTAAAAAAAAGAGGAAAGGGCTATGCGCTCCGCTTCCGTGTTCCCGATGGTAGGGTGGTGGTGTTCGAAGACCTCATAAAAGGGCACATAGCCATAAACGTGGATGATTTTGGAGACTTTGTCATAGTCAGGAGCGACGGAACACCCACTTACAACTTTGTGGTGGTGGTAGATGACGCCTTAATGGGTGTTACCCACGTGATAAGGGGAGAGGACCACATACCTAATACACCAAAACAGATACTAATATACGAAGCTTTAGGCTTTCCTCTTCCCAGATTTGCCCATTTACCGGTTATACTCGGAGAAGATAGGAGCAAGCTTTCAAAAAGGCATGGTGCGGTCTCGGTAAGAAATTATCGAGAAGAGGGTTATGTTCCGGAGGCACTCTTTAATTATCTTTGCCTTCTGGGTTGGAGTCTGCCCGAGGGAGAAAAGGAGGTCTTCAGCAAGGAAGAACTTGTAAGCCTATTCAAGCTTGAGGATGTAAACTCTTCCCCAGCGGTCTTTAGCAAGGAAAAGCTCCGTTGGCTTAACGGCGTTTATATACGAGAAATCCTCCCGCTGGAGCAACTGGTAGAGGATTTTCTACCCTTCCTTCAGAGTGCGGGCTACAGTGCGGACAGAGAATACGTAAAGAAGGTTCTTCAGAAGACGAGGGATTCCTTTGAAACCCTTAAGGAGGGTGTGGAGAGGCTAAAGCCCTTCTTTGCGGAGGAGGTTATCTACTCGGAGGAAGCCCTCCAAGTGTTAGAAAGCGAGAGCTCCGCAATGGTGCTATCCACCTTTCTTCAAAGGGTCAGAGATGGAGAGCTTAGCGGTGAAAGGGTAAAGACAATAGCTAAAGAAATACAGAAAGAACTTGGTCTAAAGGCGAAGGATGTGTGGCATGCTCTAAGGGCTTCCCTTACCGGTGAGACCGAAGGTGTAGGTGTGGACGTGCTCTGCGATGTGCTTCCCAAGGAGAAGGTCCTTCAGAGGTTGGTGAAGGCTATAAAACTGGTGGGGTAATCTTTTAACGCAAGTTCAACAAGATGAGAAGGTCAGAAGCTGAGCGAAACTCTTATGAGACCGCCAGAGCGCTGGCTACTGTTGATGTTCCTATAGCCCATCCAGAGGACAGTGTGGAGGAAACCATAGAGAGAGTTTTGGGCAAGAAATACACCTCCGCCTCCCACATAGTTGTTCTTGAAGGAAACAACAGGCTCGTTGGCGTAGTTACGGCGGAGGACCTTTTCAGTGCAAAGCCAGAGAACAAGATAAGAGACATCATGGACGCCGACCCCCCAAGGGTGAGCCCGGATACAGATAGGGAGTTGGCGGTAGGGCTTGCAATCCAAAGGGGTGAGTATGCGGTGGCAGTGGTGGACCACTACGGATACTTTCTCGGGCTCATACCCCCCAAGAGCCTTCTGAAGGTTATGCTCGAAGAACACCAAGAGGACATATCCATCATGGCGGGTATCCTTGAGCCGGATGACAAAACCGCCTTTTACAGCAAAGCCTCCATAAAGACGAGAGTGCTATACAGACTTCCCTGGCTTATTCTTGGGCTTGGGGGTGGTCTTGTGGCGGCTGGGGTAGTTACAGCCTTTGAGAAGGAGCTGGAGAAGAACGTGGCAATAGCCTTTTTTATACCAACGGTGGTCTACCTGGCGGATGCGGTGGGAACCCAGACGGAGGCTATCGTAGTCAGAGCTCTGGCGATGGGGGAAAGTGTAAAGATAAGCAGAGAAACCCTAACCGCCTCCGCTATAGGTTTGGGATTATTTCTTTTCAGCCTTTTCGTTATAGCCTTTTTCTGGAAAGACTTAAGTATAGCTCTTGTAGTTTCTTTGGGCATACTGCTTGCCTCCTCCGTGGCTGGGCTTATTGCTTCTCTCCTCCCCAAGTTGCTCGACCGCATTAAGGTGGACCCTGCCTACGGAAGCGGACCGATAGCCACAGTGATACAGGATGTTATATCCGTTGCGGTTTACCTTATGGTGTGTTCTCTTTTGCTTTAAAAGACATCCGCTATGGCTTGGCGGTTAAAGGCTTAACTGTTTTTTTGTATATAAAAATGGAAACTTTACCCTTGACTTTATCCTCTCTAAGCACGCACACGTGGCTCACTTCCCTGTCAAAACATTCATAGAGCTTACCCTCTTTGCGGTTCAGATAGTAAACCCTGTCCTCACGGTGCTTCTCCTCGGAGAAGTCCTCCAGAGATAACACCTTAAGTTCCATAGGTGTATTTCTATAGCCGTATACAAGTCCTGCTATAAAGGCAAGGGCTTTATCCTCTTTTATGTTTAGTCTCCTCATGCTATATCTTTCTCTTTCTCCTCAGATAGGCGGGGAGCTCCTCCACCTCTGGTGGCACTGGTTCTATTGTATTTTCGGGCACCACTTTTCTTATGGGCTCCTTTAGCTCTGGCTTTTTGACCACCTTAAACTGACTTAGCCCCTGTGCATTTTCAAAGTCTGTGGCTACCACAGCCACCCTCATAAAGTTATCTCTGCTACCCTCGAGCATGGCACCGAATATGATGAGAGCATCCTCGTGAGCGGACTCTCTTACTCTTCCTATGGTCTCTTCCACTTCTCTGAAAGGCACATCCTCGCTGACCCAGAGGGTTACCAGCAGTCTCCTTGCCCCCTGTATGCTGTTACCCTCCAGCAGCGGACTTGTGATAGCCTGCTCAATGGCATAGTCCTTCCTACCATCACCCTTACCTTCACCCATACCTATGAGGGCAAGACCACCCTTCTCCATTACCGTCTTCACATCCGCAAAATCTACGTTTATGAGAGCGGGCGTCACCACTATACTGGTTATGCCCATAACCGCCTTTGCCAGCACGTCGTCCACCATCTTGAAGGCGTCTCTTATGCTAAAGTTCTTATCCGCCAGCTCCACGAGCTTTTGGTTGTTTACTACTATGTAGGTGTCCACCACGTCCTTTAACCTTTCAAGTCCCTCACTGGCAACTTGCATTCTTTTTGGTCCTTCAAAGTTGAAGGGCTTTGTGACAACCGCCACTGTGAGTATACCCATGTCCTTGGCTATCTCCGCTATTATAGGTGCTGCACCCGTTCCTGTGCCACCACCAAGACCGCTGGCTATAAAGAGCATGTCCGTGTTTCTGAGAACCTCTCTTATCTTGTCCGTATCCTCAAGGGCCGCCTGCTCCCCCACCTCCGGTTTTGCACCTGCACCCAGACCTTTTGTAACCTTCTCGCCTATCTGTATCTTGTTAGGAACAGATAGCGAGGCAAGATGCTGGACATCCGTGTTTATAACAAAAAGCTCCACACCCTCAATGTTTTCAAGATACATCCTATTCACCGCGTTAGAACCACCACCCCCAACTCCAAAGACCTTTATCTTAGTCGGGTTTATAATGTCCATCCTTTACCTCCTGTCTACATTATATCCTTAAAAAAAGCCCTAAGTTTAGCCATTATGCCTGAGAGGCTCAAGGTGTTATCGCTCTTTCTCTCCTGAGCCCTTTGAGACATACCCTTTTTATCAAATGCCAGGTTCTTATGGGCAAGCTTTATAAGTCCTACGGAGGTAGCGTAGGAAGGGTCCTGCACTTTTTCTTTTAATCCTATAACGCCCATAGGATAGCCTACCCTTACGGGTAGGTCAAAGTAGCGCTCCAGAAACTCCTTCATACCTGCAAGTTTGGCAGAACCGCCGGTCACCACTATACCCGCGTGTAGGGTGTTAAGGTCTACACCATGGAGATTGAGGAGCTCCGTTAGCCTTTCCATTATCTCCTCCAACCTTATCTGTATAACCTCAGCCAGTTGTTTCTTGCTAACAGTTACTTCTTTCTCTTCACCTCTCGGCTTTATCTTAATCCTATCCCCTTCGTTAATCACATCCACCAGAGCGTAACCATTTTCTATTTTTATCCTTTCTGCCTGCTCGCTGTTTACCTTCATAAAGTGGGCTATGTCCTTAGTTATGTTGAGTCCACCCATAGGTATACAGCCGGTCACTAAAACAGAACCCTCAGAAAATACCACGAAGTCTGTAAGACCCGCCCCCAGGTCTATAGCTATCACGCCCTCCTCTTTTTCTTCAAGTGTTAGCACCGCTTCCGCAGAAGCCAAAGGAGATATAAACTTACCCCCTATCTCCATACCCGAGTTCAAGACGACCTTCTCCGCGTTCTTCAAAAGGCTTGCACCCACCTTTGCCACATGCACCTCTGCGGATATCCTTGAGCCGAGGAGTCCAAGGGGGTCTATGACCCCTTCCTGTTCGTCCAGTATGAACTTTCGAGGCACTGCACTTAGTATCTCATAACCCTCCTCTCTTGAACGCATAACTGCCCTGTCTATAAGTCTCTCTATGTGAGAATAATCTATCTCCACAGGCTGTGAGGATATGCTGACCGTGTCTTTCTCGTTCTGGCTTTTAAGAGTTGGTCCTGAAATACCCAAGACCACTGTTGCCAGTTTCACACCCGCCATTTCCTGAGCTTCCTTTATAGCACCAAGCACCGAATTTACTGCCAAATCCAGCCGAGTAACATACCCCCTGTCTATGCCCTTAGACTGGGTCTCCCCAATACCTATAATGTGTAAATCGCCATAACTGTCAACTTCACCCACAAGAGCAACCACTTTGCTGGTGCCTATATCAAGAGCTGTTATCAGCCTCATCTCCTTTTCTCACCTCTTATAATTACTAAACCCTCCGTGTTTATTTCCATCTCTTTCACATCTATAATATTATAGTTTATCTGCAACCTTGCCACATTTTCTACAAGATTTTTGCTGAGGAAAAATAGGGGAGGTAGTGTAAGCCTCAGACCTTCTTTCGTGTAGATTATTGTTCCAAGGTTTGTTACATAAATTTCATTTAAGTCTAAATTCATTTTATGTATTATGTTCTTCATGCTATCAAAATTTTTGTCTATTATGTCAATATCATGAGTATAAACAACAGGATTAACCGTATCCATGTATGGTGACCAGAATTGTATACCCATCTCGTCAAAAAATGTAACAGTGCCGTCCTCTATAACTGTAAAAATTGGTTTTCTTTCCTTAATTTTAATCTCAAGTTCCACGCCACCCTTACTAAAAATTCTCCTTACTTTAAGGTCACTTATAGAGTTGCCTGTAGCTGAATTTAGATTTCTAAGCAGGATGTCACTGTTTATAAACAACCAGTTGTTTTTTAAGTTTTTTACCTCTTCCGCCACCACATCAGGAGGTATGGTTTCCAACCCTTCTATATAAAGAGCTTTTACTTTGAAAAAGGGTATGTTATCGGTAAAATGAGGAACGAAAAACCCCACCAGTGCCATGGAGAAAAGCCAAAGGAAAGAAATTGCGTAGCCTAACCATTTTTTCTTTTCCCTTCTCCCTTCTTTCATAGTATCTAAGATAATAACACAGTTTGTATAGAAAATAGCTCGGTAAGTGCATATCTGAGAAACTATGGGACAATCGCAGGGTTAAAATGGTTGAAGATGGCAGACAGTTAGGTAGCTTGAAAAGAAAGCTTTCTTTTAAGTTTGATGCTTATGTAATTTGGTTCAAACCAAGGCTGAAGGCTTCTCTTCGTTCTTCACACTTCGGACAGCGTCCACAGACCTCTATCCTTCTTCCTCGCCTTTTTGGATTTATGCAGGAAAGTGTCCTTTCAAAGGGGACTACCCCAAGAAACTTTTCTATAACTTCTCGCTTATGCATACCCATGAAGGGTGCAAAGACCTTTAGCCCTGCGAGCTTTTCAAGGCTTTGCATGTATTCCGCGTTGTTGTCCGGAAAGGGATACATACCCAAGCTTCCGAGAGCTATACACTCTATTCCTTTTCTTATGGCGTAAAGACTGGCGGTGGTTACAAGGCTGAGGTTTCTTATAGGTATGTAGAGCTCTCTTTCGTGACCTCTTTTTTCTGGTCGCTCTGGGTTCACGAGGGTGCTGACCCTCATAGGCATTAGACCTCTGTAGGTGTCTTTTACAAAGAGCCAGAGCCTTTTGGCTTTTTCCAGTTCCAGTCTTTCCCAGGGATAACCCGCCTTTACGTAGAGAGGGTAAGTTAACCAGCCTTGCATGAGGTAGTAATAAAGCAGGCAGGTGCTTTCCACGCCTCCGCTGAAAAGCACCACAACCTTACGTGCATTCGCCCGCCACATGTCTTCCACTGTCTAAAGTGATAATCTCGCCTGTCATGCTTTCCACCTCAAGAAGGTAGTGGGTTAGCTTGACCACATCTTGTATGGATACTGGTCTTTTCAGAGGGGTCTTGTTTATGTATTCCTGCCACTTGTTTTCGGGTATATCTGGAGGTTTGAGAGTGGGTCCGAGGGCTATAGCGTTTACGAGCACATGGGGGGCAAGCTCCTTCGCCAGCACCTTAACCGCCGTGTGAAGGGCACCCTTGGCTATAAAGTAGGCGGAGTAGTTTCTGTAGGGTGTGGTGTTGGTAGCCCAGTCTCCAAAGGCTACAAACCTACCCTTCACAGAACCACTGTTCTGTAGCATGTAGGGGTATACTTCCTTACCTATAGCAAGGAAGGCCTGGGCTATGGGTTTAAAGTGGAGGTCTACTTGCTCCTCTCTCAAGAGCTCTAAGGGTGTGGCTTCGTAGGGGCTCGAAAGGTGCAGGAAGGCATCCACACCCCCCAGGAGGCTCACCACCTCCTCCACTACCCTTTTGCCTTCCTCCCAGAGGCTCAGGTCAGCAGCCAAGCCCACCACCCTGTTGCCAAACTCCTCTCTCAGCTTTTCCACAGGCTCTCTAAAACCCTTGTAAACAACCCCCACCCTCCAGCCGCTTTCCAGAAGGCTTCTGGATATGTGATAGCCTATCCTCCGGACGCCTGTAATTAACGCTCTTTTCATGGCTATAATTATAGACCGTGAGGTCTGTTCTTATAACCGCTACGGATACGGGCGTTGGTAAGACTTTTATCAGCTACAATCTGGCCTACGCTTTAAAGGAAAAGGGTGTAAAGGTTGGCTATCTGAAACCCGTTGAAACTGATGTGAAAGACCTTCCACAAGATGGTAGCCTCCTGGCTTCTATTACAGGTCAGCCACTTGAGGAGGTAGTGCCAGTGAGGTTTAAACTACCCCTCTCCCCCTACGCAGGGATAATGGAAGAGGGTAGGGACTTTTCTTTGGAAAGTTTAAAAGAGCATTATGAGAAGCTTCTGGAAAGGTATGAGTTTTTGATAGTGGAGGGGGCGGGTGGTGTGGCTGTTCCTATAAAAAGGGGCTACAACTATGCCCATCTGGCAAAGGATTGGGGGTTGCCCTCCCTCTTGGTTGCCAGAGCTGGGCTCGGAACTATAAACCACAGCTTTCTGAGCTGGTATTACATGAAGTCCATAGGAGTTGAGCCCTTGGGGATAATCATGAACCGCTTTGGGGGCAAAGACATCTCAGAGCGGACAAATCCTTTTATAGTGAAGGAGCTCACCGGTCTTAGGGTTGTAGAAATACCAGAGGTTGAAGGAGAGCTCTTACCTGTTCATCACAGAAACCTGTTGGCTGGCCTTGTCGGGTTCTAAGCGGTAGTAAAAGGAGACCCTTTCCACGAGTTCCTTAAAATAGGGGGCTGCAACCGTGCCACCGTAAGGGTCTGGACCTCTCGGTCTGTCCACCAATATACCCGCCAAGAACCTTGGGTTTTCCGCAGGAAAGTAGCCAACAAAGTAGGTGACCAACTCTTCTCTGGAGTATCTGCCCACTTTAAAGTCAAACTTCTGAGAAGTGCCCGTCTTTCCTGCTATGCTGAAGTATTCAGACTTTGCCCTCTTGGCAGTTCCCTCCTCCACCACCTTTCTTAAGTTGCTTTGAAGCCACTGGAATACCGGTGGTGAAAAGATACCTTCCTTAAGGACTTGGGTCTGCTCGTCCAGAAGTATCTTGGGCTTGACTATCCTGTTGGTGGCAAGGGCGTTAAAGCTAACACACAGGCTTAGCAGGTTGGAAGCCATACCCTGACCTATACTTGCGTAGAGTATATTGGCGGGGTAATCAAAGTTAGGAAGTCTTGGCTTTATCTCTCCAGGAAGAAAGTCAAACTTGTGGGTCATGTGGAGGTTTTTCATAAGCTCTACCACATCTCCTTTGGAAAGGTAACGGGCAACCTTTATAGTCCCCACATTAGAGGACTTTATGAGCACCTGCTCAAGGGTGAGAGCCTTTGAAGGTTTTACATCCTTCACATACCTACCAAAAACCTCCGTCCTTCCACCCTCCGTATCTATCCATAGCCCAGGTTTTATGTAGCCTTTATTGAGAGCATAGCCTATGAAGAAGGGCTTCATCACGGAGCCGGGTTCGAACAGGTCCGTAACTACGAAGTTTCTCCTGTAGGAGACGGGGTAGTTGTGATAGTGGTTTGGGTCGTAGGAGGGGTAGTTAGCCAAACCCAGTATCTCGCCACTACCAGCCTCCATAAGCAGTATACCAACCTTGTCCGGGTTCCACTGCTTAACTATCTTGTCCCTTATATCCTCCAGTATAGTCTGAACGCCAAGGTCCACAGTTAGCCTTAAATCCTCCCTGTCCATGTCCTCTGAGATAGGAGCTATGGCTAGCTTCCCCAGATAGAAAACACCCTTCACCTCCTTACCCTTCAACTTTTCATCGAACACATACTCAACGCCCTCAAGACCTTTCCCCTCACTGCCCACAAAACCCAAGAGGTTTGCCATGAGGTCTGCGTGAGGATAAAACCTTTTATACTCTTCTTGCACGCCTACCGCCTTCGTATTGTCCGTATCCCTTATGACACCCTTTATGTAGGGTAGGTGGACCTTGTCAAGATGCCTTACAAGCCACACAAACTTCCTGTCAGAGTTGAGCTTTTCCAGCAGTTCTCTCTCCTTTACCTCTGGTAAGGCGGACAGCCTCCTTACGAGCTCCTCTTTGTTTTTAACCATCTTTGGAAAGGCGTAAACCGACAGGGTGGGTATGCTGATGGCGAGGTCGTTGCCCTTTCTATCCTTTATGAAGCCTCTTGGCGTGGAGAGCTTGACAACCGACGCCTTTGGAAACTTCTCAATCACCTTCTCCACATAACCCTCTCTGCCTATAAGCTGAATGTAGGCAAACCTGCCCACTATTACCAGAAGGCCCAAAAGCATGAGGAAGCTCAAAAAGACTATCTTTGTGTTACTTTTTTTAAACTCTTGTTCTTGCATAGCCAAGGGCGAGCTCTACAAACTCTCTAAATATGCCCCTGGAGTCATGAGGTCCAGGTGAGGCTTCAGGATGATACTGAACGCAGTATATGGGTAGGTGTCTATGTCTGAAGCCTTCGAGGGTATGGTCAAGAAGGTTTAGGTGGGTTATCTCTACCTCTTTTAGGGTATCCGGGTCCACCGCAAAGTTGTGGTTCTGGGCGGTTATCTCTATGTGCCCATCTCTCAGGTCTTTAACAGGATGGTTCCCGCCGTGATGACCAAACTTGAGCTTGTAAGTCTTTCCTCCCAGTGCCAGACCTATTATCTGATGACCAAGACATATACCCATTATGGGCATTCTTTCCATGTATTTTCTTACAAGCCTTATACCTTCTACCACCCTTTGGGGGTCACCAGGACCGTTGGAAAGGAAAAGGGCTTGGGGTCTTATCCGCTCAATATGCCCCTCTACTTCGTAGGGTGGCACTACCACCACCCTTGCACCTTCTTGAGTAAGTCTTCTGAGTATGTTCCTTTTGACGCCGTAGTCTACAACCATTATGATGGGTTTTTCGTTGTCCTTTTGGAAGTAGCCCTTTCCAAGTTCCCAGGCTCCTTCTTTCCAGTGATAAACCTCCCCAGTTGCCACCTCTTCTACCAAGTTTAACTCCGATATGTCTGGTAGAGACCTTGCCCTTTCCACGAGCCTTATGGGTTCCACCTCAAGTGTGGATATGACGCCCCTGAGAGCACCCCTCTCCCTGAGCTTTTTTACTACCGCCCTCGTGTCTATACCCCATATGCCCACTACCCCATGCCGGGAAAGGTATTGATGGAGGCTCTCCTTTGACCTCCAACTGCTTGGCAGGGGTGAGAGCTCCTTTATTACAAAACCATTAACCTGAACCCTCCCGGACTCCACATCTTCATCGTTTACGCCGTAGTTCCCTATCTGGGTGTAGGTCATTACCACTATCTGACCCCTGTAGGAGGGGTCCGTGATTATTTCCTGATAGCCCGTCATGGAGGTGTTGAAGACCACTTCTCCCTGCGTTTCCCCCTCCGCACCGAAGGAATAGCCTACGAAGTAGCTTCCATCCTCAAGGGCTAAGATGGCTCTTTTCATACCTTAAATTTTAATACGGAGAGGGCGGGATTCGAACCCGCGGTAGGGCTGTTAACCCTACAACTCCTTAGCAGGGAGCCGCCTTCGGCCTCTCGGCCACCTCTCCAGCCAGAGCTAATAATATAACACACAGGTTGGTTTTTAACAGCTGGCTTCGACTATCACTTTGTTTTCAGGGCTTTTAATACTCGGTGTAGGGCTATAAGAATTATCAACAGCACGAGCGACACATAAAGCATCCCCATGAAGGCGTTCACGTAGCTGTTGAAAATAACCCTTTGAGCTATCTCTATACTGGGAACGGTGGGCGGAAGCTTTCCTGCTTCTAACATTTTTAATAACCATTGTGCCTGAGCCAAAAAACCTATGGCTTTGTCTGGGTGGAAGACCCTCTCCAAGCCTGCAGTAAGGGTGTTTACCGCAAGAAATAGCGCGGGTAAGCCGGTAATCCAGGCATACCTGAGCCTTCCCGTGTTTGCCAGATAGGTGGTAGCTATAACTAGGGCGGTAGTGGCAAGAAGTTGGTTGGCTATGCCAAAGAGTGGCCAGAGGGTCTTTATGCCACCGTAAGGGTCCACCACACCCACATACAAGAAGTATCCCCACGCGAAGACGGTTACACCGCTTGTGAGCATGTTTACCCATAGGTTTCTGTAGTCTTTGAAGGTAGTGTGCAAGCCCGAGAGAAGGTCCTGAAGTATGTATCTTCCAACCCGCGTGCCTGTGTCTATGGTGGTTAGGATAAAGACCGCTTCAAAGAGTATGGCAAAGTGATACCAAAAGGCAAGGAGTGCCTCACCTGTTATTTTGGCAAATATGAGAGCCATGCCTATGGCAAGGGCTGGAGCTCCTCCTGTTCTTGATAGGATGGTCGGCTCCTCTATCTTTTTGGCTATCTCTTGGAGATACTCTGGGGTTACGTGAAAACCCCAGCTGGAGATTTTCGTGGCCGCCTCCTGAACTGTTTTACCTATCTCTGAGGCAGGGCTGTTTATGGCAAAGTATAGACCGGGTTCCATGGAAACTGCAGCGATGAGAGCCATCACCGCCACGAAGGACTCGCCCAACATTCCACCGTATCCTATGAGCCTTATGTGGCTTTCTTTGTCAATGAGCTTGGGTGAAGTGCCTGAGGATATGAGGGCGTGAAAGCCAGAAACCGCACCGCAGGCTATGGTTATAAAGAGAAAGGGGAAAAGGTCACCCTTCCATACGGGTCCGTAACCTGTAAAGGCATACTGAGTTAGGGGTGGCATCTTTATATCTGGGTTCACTAATGCTACCGCAAGGGCTATAAGTATCACCGTGCCCAGTTTAAGGAAAGTGCTAAGATAGTCTCGGGGTGCCAGCAAGAGCCATACGGGCAAGACGGAGGCAAAAAAGCCGTAAACCATAAGGGCTATGGCAAGCTGAGGCTCTGTAAGGGTAAAGAGCTTTCCGAGGCTCTCATGCTGAGCCACCAACCTTCCTATGTAGAGGCTCAGGAACATGGCTACCACGCCGAAGATAAAGGAGTGCAAAACCGCCCCAGGTTTTATGTGCCACATGTATAAACCCATGAGCATGGCTATAGGTATGGTCATAAAGACGGAGAAGGTAGCCCAAGGACTCTCCGCAAGAGCCTTTATAACCACAAGACCAAGAACCGCAAGAAGGATTATGAGAATGGTGTATATAACTAAGAGGGTTATCAAACCCCCGACCCTTCCCAGCTCCTCTTTGGCAACCTGACCTAAGCTCTTGCCACCCTTACGCATGGAAAGGGCAAGCACTACCATGTCCTGCACCGCACCCGCAAAGACCACGCCCAGCAGTATCCACAAAGTTCCCGGTAGGTAACCCATCTGGGCTGCAAGCACTGGACCCACAAGTGGACCAGCACCCGATATGGAAGCAAAGTGGTGTCCAAAAAGCACCCACCTGTTTGTAGGCACATAGTCAAGACCGTTGTAGAACCTGTGGGCGGGCGTTGGGTTTGAGTCATCCACCCCCAAAACCCTGTAAGCTATAAAGTAAGAATAGTATCTGTAGCCTACGGCGTAAAGGCAGAGAGTGGCAATAAGAAGCCAAACAGCCCCCACAGGCTCACCCCTCGAGAGGGCAAGCACTGCAAAGGCAACCGCACCGAGTATAGAAAGCCCAAGAAGGACAAGCCTATCCTTCCATGTCATTTAAGGTGTTTGTTGAAAAAGGCTATGGTATTTTCCCACACATCATTGGCGTAATCCTCGTGGTAAACCTCCGGCCTTGTATCGTTGAAAAAGGCATGGTCCACACCCGAATATATGAGAAACTGAGCGTCAAGGCTATTTCTGTTGCATTCTTCTATGGCTTTAAGAACCTCCGAGAGTGGTATGAAGGCATCCTTGCCTGCGTGCACTGCAAGCACGGGGGCTTTTATGCTTGAAAATTCTATAGGCACTATAGAATATAAACCGTAGTAGGGCACAAGAGCCTTGAAGTCCTCTGAAAATTTTGCACCAAAGTACCAGGTGCAGGTTCCACCACAACAGAAGCCAGTTCCACCCAGCATAAACTCGCCAACCCTTGCCACATAACCTATGTCCTGCCCCTTGAAGTGGTCTATGGCTACCCTTACCATAGCCTCCGCTTCAGAAAACCTGTTCTGAAAAAGGTTTTGCATGAGCTTACCAGCCTTTTCAGGGTCGCCGGCGGTTTCTCCCCCGTATAGGTCAATGCCAAAGGCAAAAAAACCCTCCTTTGCATACCTGTCGCACACATCCTTGATGTGGTCCACAAGACCCCACCACTCGTGGAAGACCATAAGGAGAGGACCCTTTCCAAACTCAGGCTCTGCGAGGTAGCCAGAGACTTCTACCCCGTCCTTTCTGAAGGATACCATCCTACCCATGTTACACCTCCTTCCTGTCTTTTTATCTAAGTTTAACTCAAGCCTTATCCAAAGACAAGTTATAAGGGCTTGACAAGAGAGTAAAAATGACTTATATCATTATTTAAAATCATACAAGGAGGTGAACGATGGCGCACGAGGGAACCCACGCGGCACACCACGAGACCAGCGTATGGGCTTTGCCGGTAGGTCTTTCCAGCTTTTTTCTTTCCTTAGCCGCCATAGCCTACTTCACCTGGAAGCTCGCCCTTCTGGCGGTCATATCCGGTGGTGCAGGGCTGGCTCTCCTTGCTGTGGGCATAGCAGGGTGGGCAAACGAGTATTTCTCGAAGGGTCACGATGAGGGGTTTGGCTTTCAGGGCATAGTTTGGTTCGTGTTTGCGGAGGTGGTCATCTTCGGAACCATTTTTGCGGGCTTCTGGATGGCAAGGACTGCCCATGCGGATGTGTGGGTAAGGGAATGGATACCCCAGGGCGGCATGAACCTGCTGTTGGTGGCGCTTCTGACGCTAATCCTCTGGGCTTCTAGCTTTACCATATGGAAGGCAGAGCACAGCATCGAGCAGGGAGACCTGGGCGGATACAGGCTCTGGCTTGTGGCGACCATAGTTCTGGGAACGCTGTTCCTCGGTATTCATACCTGGGAATGGCTTCATCTGTGGTCAAAGGGCTTTACCATAAGTGCCAACATGTATGGCACGGGCTTTTACATGCTCACTGGCGTTCACGCCTCTCACGTGCTGGTGGGACTTGGCATGCAACTTGTTCTTCTAATCAACAGCGGAAAGGCTCTTGGTAAGAAGACACCCGCAAGGGCGGCGAGCTATTACTGGCACTTCGTGGACCTTGCCTGGCTGTTGGTTGCAGGCACGGCTTACATAGTAGGTTCTTACGGGAAGTTCTAAGCCATGAGAGGTTTAGTTCTGCTTTTCCTGCTTTGGGTCTTTGCCTTTGGCACACCACAGCCGAAGGATACACCCAGCGCCTTTGACGCGGGCATCATGAAAATAGAAGAGGAAAAGTATCTGGGTAACAGGGTAGCGGATGTGTCCTTTATCTCGGAAGAGGGCAAAGAGCAGAGGCTTTACGACTTCATAAAAGGAAAGCCAACAGCCCTTATACTCGCCTACTACACCTGCGACTCCGCCTGCCCCCTCATAGTCAAGTCCGCCCTTGAGGCTACCAAAGACCTTGGTAAGGATGCTAACCTTTTGGTGCTTTCCTTTGACAAGGAGGATACTCTGCAGGATATAAAGAGGTTCAAGTCTCAGTTAGGCATATCCAACCCGAGATGGACCTTTGGTATCATGTCCGAGGACCAGATAAACAAGCTTACCCAGTCTCTTGGATACAGGTTTTTCTACTCTCGCCGCGACAGGGTCTTTGTCCACCCCAATGTGGTCATGTTCATAGCTCCTGATGGTAAGATTGTGCGCTACCTATACGGCATATCTCCAAGGGAAAGGGACTTCCGCATAGCCCTTGCGGAGGCGGAGACCTTTAGGATAACGAGGAACACCTTTGTGGATGTAGCTTACATGGTGTGCTATAAGTATGACCCAGAGACAGGAAAGTATGGACTAAACCCAGCCATCATCTTTGCCTTCGGTGGGGTCATGCTGGCAAGTCTGACCCTGCTTCATGCCATCCTTAGGAGGAAAAAGGAGGTGAAAACATGAGAAACCTTATTCTTCTGCTGGCACTTGTGAGCGGTGCCATGGCGGAGGACATATTCGCCTATCCCAGAGCTTACTGGGAAAACTCGGTGACCGTATGGTTCTGGGTGGCGGTTGCCATCTACCTCGTAGTTGCCATACCCTCCATATACTTCATGATAAGGTATCGCTACAAACCAAAGGAAAATGAGGAAGGTGCACACATTGAAGGGAATACCGCCCTTGAGATAGTCTGGACCGTCATACCTACTATCATAGTCCTCTTTTTGGGAACTTACTCCTTTGCTAACTTCGTAAAGCAGAGGCAGGCACCAGAAGGAGCTCTTGAGATAAAGGTGACCGCCTTCATGTGGGGTTGGGAGTTTGAGTATCCCAACGGCAAGAAGGTATATACCTTCTTTAACCAAGTAGCAGACCCCGAGAAAAACATATACCTTATGCCAGAAAAGGTGGACGACGCGGCCAAAGCCTACATACCCGTAGGCAAGCCCATAAAGGTCTACTGCACCTCAAGGGATGTAATACACTCCTTCTTCGTCCACGAGGCAAGGGTAACCGAGGACTGCGTTCCCGGAAGAATTACGAAGCTTTGGTTCCAGTTTAACAAACCCGGCGAATACTGGGTCTTCTGCAGAGAGTATTGTGGAACATGGCACTCAAGGATGGCTTCCGTTCTTAAGGTTGTTCCCGAGCAGGAGTTTAACAAGTGGCTGGGTGGGCAGGAAGCCCAGCAGCAACAGGCACCTGCGGAGCAAACACAACCAGTTCAACAATAAAAAGGAGGTGTAACCATGGCAGTAGCACACATTCCACCATCAGGGACGTGGTACGGTGCCACGCTCAAAGAGTGGATATTTACCACCGACCACAAGAAGATAGGGATGCTTTACTTTATCACCTCCCTGGTCTTCTTTGTGGTTGCAGGGCTCTTCGGTCTAATAATCAGGTTTGAGCAGACCGCTCCGGGCATCCAGCTTCCGGGCATGTTCGGACAGGAAGGTGCGGACCTCTACAACTACATTCTCACGGGTCACGGTGCGGTCATGCTGCTGTGGTGGGCTGTGGTAATCTGGAGCGGAGGCTTTGCCAACTTCCTCGTTCCCCTTATGATAGGTGCAAGGGATGTGGCTTTCCCTAGGCTCAACGCCTTTAGCTATTGGTCCTTCTTTGGTGCAAGCCTTCTTGTCCTTCTTACCCTCCTCCCTCCCAACTGGATAAAGATGCTTTGGACCGGGTATGCCCCTTACTCTATGAACGACAACGCAGGACCCACCTCCCTCTATGTCCTCATAGTCTTACTTTATAGCATCTCCTCTACTGCTGGTTCTGTCAACATGATAACCACCATAGTGAGCATGAGAGCCAAGGGTATGGGTTGGACAAAGCTTAACCTTTTCGTCCATGCCACTATGGCCGCAAGTCTTATACAGCTCTTTGGTGTTCCCTCTTTGATGGGAAGCGTCATACTTCTGTTTACTGACAAGTATCTGGGCACCAACTTCTACAACCCCATGCTGGGTGGT
Source organism: Aquificaceae bacterium (assembly GCA_025056375.1). GTDB lineage: Bacteria > Aquificota > Aquificia > Aquificales > Aquificaceae > Pampinifervens. The sequence goes on along the minus strand of JANWWH010000028.1, from coordinate 198 downwards.
GACCCACTACTCTATCAACACCTTCTGTGGTTCTACTCTCACCCCGTCGTTTACGTCATGATACTTCCTGCCTTTGGCGTCTTCTCCGAGGTCATATCCACCATGTCCAGAAAACCCATCTTTGGATACCTATCCATGGCACTTGCCATCTACGCTATAGCCTTCGTAGGCTTTGAAACATGGGTTCACCATATGTTC
>JANWWH010000027.1 GCA_025056375.1 Aquificaceae bacterium | reverse complement strand
TGATTTAGAACAAGAGCTTTCTCGGGATGATGCTTCCAAACATCCTGAGTTGCTAAGTGGGTAAAACCTATACCCTCCCTAACCGCTACATCGTTCCAAGGCTCTCCAACACAAAAACCATCCATGTTGTTTACCCTCATGTTTGCTACCATTTGTGGTGGTGGTATGGGTATTATCCTGACATCTTTGTTGGGATTGATACCGCAGGCACCCAGCCAGTATCTAAGCCATACATCGTGCGTTCCCCCAGGAAAAGTCATGGCAAAGGTTACGTTTCTTCCTTTTGCCTTTAACTCCTCTACTACGGGTTTTACCTTTGATATACTTCTAAAGCCCACCTTTCCACCAAAGTCTTCGTTGGACAATGTGATAGCCTGACCGTTGAAGTTTAGCACCATTGCTATGGGCATTATTCTGCCCGCAGGCCCGCCTATGCCCAGATAGACAGAAAAGGGCATACCAAAGAGACAGTGAGAAGCCTGAAGTTCCCCGTTAAGAACCTTGTCCCTAACGTTGGGCCAGCTTGCCTCCTTTGAAATCTCTACGTTAACCCCGTGCTTTTTGTAGAGTCCAAGCTCCTGAGCCATCACGGTGGACGCACAGTCTGTCAAGGGTATGTAACCTATCCTGACCTTTGTGGACGCCTTACTTATGTAAGGTCCTGTAAGTGCCAGCCCTGCAGTTACCAGAGCTCCGCTTTTGATAAATTCTCTTCTATCCATCTATGCACCTCCTTCAACCCACCTTACGCAAACTCTATGCCACAGGTTTGCATATAGTTCAAAGGTTTAGAAGAAGCCTTCCTCCGCTTTTGAGCCTTTGTGATACTTTTGTATTTTTGTTTACATTTTTGAAAGTATGTTAACATAACCTCGTCCTGCCAGCTATCGGGCTCTTGTCTCCGTGCAAGTTTCTTTAGGCTACCCTTGGCATTTTCCTTGCTTGCATAAACCGTGGAGGCTAAGTATGAAGATAGCAGTTATAGGCTCTGGTATGGCTGGAAATGCACTGGTGGAAGAGCTTATAAAGTCAGGCTCTTCTCTGGAGGTTCACCTTTTTGGTGAAGAGAAGTCGCCACCTTACAACAGGATATACCTTTCGGAGGTGCTCTCGGGTATGAAGCTCCCCTCACAGCTCTACCTGAAGAGTTACCAACAGTTTGAGGAAGAGGGCGTAAAGCTACATCTGGGCGAAAGGGTGGAGAGGATATTTCCCCACAAGAGAAGCCTTTTAACCTCAAAGGGCGAGCTCTTTGAGTATCATAAGCTGGTTATAGCCACGGGTAGCAAACCCTTACTTCCACCCATAAAGGGTATTGACAAGAAAAAGGTTTTTCCCTTTAGAACCATAGAGGATGTTTACAGAATAATGGAGATGGAAAGGGTCTCAAATAGGGCGGTGGTGATAGGTGGGGGGCTTTTGGGTGTGGAGTGTGCGAAGGCTCTTAGGGATGTGGGGCTTGAGGTTTATCTGGTGCACCTTTTTGAGGTGCTTATGGAAAAGCAGTTGGACAAAACCGCAGGTCATATGCTCAAAAAAAGGCTGGAGGATATGGGTATAAGGGTTTTGTTAGGTAAGAATACGGAGGAGATACTGGGTGAGCGAGAAGTAAAAGGCGTGAGGTTCTCTGATGGTGAGAGTCTCGAGGCGGACTTTGTGGTAATGGCAACTGGTGTAAAGCCTAACGTAGAGCTTGCCATAAACAGTGGTCTTCTGGTCCGCAGGGGTATCTTAGTAAACGACTATCTTGAGACCTCCGCACAAGAGGTTTACGCAGTGGGCGAGTGCATAGAGCACAGGGGAAGAACCTTCGGGCTTCTGGCACCTGTCCTTGAGCAGGTAAGGGTGTGTGCAAAAAACCTGCTCCAGGGCAACGTGGAAAAGTATGAGAGCTCTCTTGAGTATGCAGTGCTCAAAGTGGCGGGTGTAAAGCTGATGTCCGCAGGAGATGTTTGGGAAAAGGAGGAGGATGAGGTGGTCCTTTACAGAGACAGAGAAAACTACAGGAAGGTGGTCATTAGAGAAGGAAAGCTCGTAGGCTTTATACTCTACGGAAACCTTGCGGGAAGCCAGAAGATGCTTGAGCTTTTAAAGTCTGGGGAGCCCCCAAAAGATGGCAGTTTTCTCATAAAAGATGTGGTAGTAGAGGAGGAAAGAGAACTAAAGGAGGCTGACACGGTGTGCAACTGTGGGGCGGTCTCTTACGGAGACCTAATAAAAGCCATAAGTGGAGGAGCAAAAACTCTGGAAGATATTCAGAAGGTCACGAGGGCAAGCACCTATTGTGGTAGCTGTGCAGGTCTCGTGGAGAGCATTCTCAGAAGACATGTAAAGGAGAGACCTAAAAAGGTAAACAAGGTGGAAGCATACAAGAAGGAAAAACACCCCTTTGAGAGGGATTTTATGAAAAAGTTGGAGGAGTGGGCGAAAGAGGGAGACTGGCAGAGGGTGCCAGAGGAAGACAGAGAAATAGGACTAAAGTGGTATGGGGTCTTCTACAGGAAGGCAACGCCAGGCTACTTTATGGTGAGGATAAGGATAACCCACGGAAGGCTAACTTCAGAACAGGCAAAAGTAATCGCTCACCTTGCCAAGACCTTCGGAAGAGGAGACGTGGACCTTACTTCAAGACAACAGATACAGCTAAGGTGGATAGAGCTAAAGGACTTGCCCAAGGTGCTCTCCGCTATAGAAAGGGTGGGACTTACTACCCTTCAGACGGGGATGGATAATGTAAGAAATGTTACGGGAGACCCTCTCTCTGGTCTTGTGGAAGACAGCCTGATAGACACCACGGGCATAGCCAGAAGGATAACGGAGTTGTTTCTCCAAAAAAAGCGGTATGCGGACCTTCCCAGGAAGTTTAACCTTGCCCTGCTCGGCTCAAAAACCGACTCCATAAACTGCAAGTTCAACGACCTTTGCTTTTACCTTGCAAAGAGAGAGGGAATACTCGGCTTTAACGTCTACGCAGGCGGCAAAATAGGCTCTGGAGGACCACAGGAGGGTTTTGACCTTGACCTTTTTGTAAAGCCCTACGAAGCCATAGACCTGTCAAAGGCAGTGCTCGAGCTATACTCGGACATGGGCAGCAGAGAGGACAGGAGCAAGAACAGGCTATACTTCCTTATAAAGGAGCTGGGGGTTGAGGGTTTCAGGTCCGAGCTGGAAAGAAGGTTATTCAGAAACTTTTGGAGAAAAGGTGAAGAGCTGGTGGAAAGGGTGGGTGAAAGGCAAGGGCTTATAAGACAAAAGAAGGGACTTTTTACGGTTAGCCTTGTGGTGCCCGCAGGCATCTTTGCAGGGGAGGAGCTCGAAGAGCTGGCAGAACTTGCAAGAAAGTGCGGAAGCGGTGAGATAAGGCTATCCGTATATCAGAACCTTTACTTAGTGAACGTGCCAGAAGAAAACCTCTCTGAGCTCCTTTCTCATCCGCTCTTTGAGAAGTATCAAATCTCTGCCTCTCCTTACTTTCAGGGGCTTATGGCTTGTCAGGGGAGCAAAACCTGCGCCTTTGGCGTTATAGAGAACAAACCAGATGCCCTAAGGCTTGCCACATATCTTTCTGATAAACTTCCTACAGATAGACCAATACGGATGCACTGGTCGGGTTGTGCCAAGGGCTGCGGTCAGCATGGTGCGGGAGACCTGGGCTTTGTGGGGACGAAGATAAAAGTTAATGGTCAGCCAAAGCTGGCGGTGGAGGTCTTTGTGGGCGGTCGTAAAGTGGATACAGTGCCCCTCGAAGGTCTTGAGCATTATGTGGAAAAGCTCGTAAAGGAGGTTCTACTGTGAAAGCTCTTGCGATAAGACATGTGAACATAGAACACTTAGGGCTTATGGAAAAAGTCTTGAGAGATATGGGTATAAACTTTGAATATCTGGACACCGCAAGGGGACAGACCCTTAAAGAACCTTTTGAGAACTACGGGCTTGTTGTAGTGCTTGGTGGCTACATGGGCGCTTACGAGGAGAACCTTTATCCCTTCCTATCCTACGAGTTTAGGCTCATGGAGGAAGCTCTCAAAAGAGACATACCCCTACTGGGCATATGCCTTGGTTGTCAAATGCTTGCAAAGGTATTAGGTGCAAAGGTATACAAAGGGGAAAAGGGTAAAGAAATAGGCTGGTTTGAGGTCTTCAAAACAGGAGAACACACTTACTTTGAAAACTTTCCAAAAAAGCTCACCGTCTTTCAGTGGCATGGAGATACCTTTGACCTTCCTACAGGTGCCCTGATGGTTTATTCCTCAGAAAAATACGAGAATCAGGCTTTCGTCTACGGAAGGGCTGTGGGTTTCCAGTTTCACATAGAAGTGGACAGACACATGGTCAGAAGCTGGGTTGAAGAATACAAAAAAGAACTCCTTCAGGAGCGCATAGCTCCCGAGGAGCTCATAACCTATGAAGCAAAGGAGCAGGAGAGCCTGCTCTGGAGTTTTTTAAAGAGATTTTTAAACCTTTAGAAGTATACTTCGGAACTCCTGAGCCTCGGACTGACCCACAAGACCTCTTTCGTGGACCTGCTTGTCTACCCTACTGGGTTCAAGGGTAGAAATGATGTAGTCCATAGCTCTGTAAGCCTTGGAAGGGTCTCCGCAGGTGTATACATCTACCGTCGCCAACCCATGCTCTGGCCAAGTGTGTATAGATATGTGTGACTCCGCCAGAAGCACCACACCCGTGGCACCGTGGGGCTGGAACTGATAGTAGTGAGAGGAAATCTTGGTGAGGTCTGCTACCTTGACGGCGCTCTCAAGGAGCTGACGCACATCCTCCACCCTGTCTATGAGGTCAGGGTGGACCCCATGCAGGTCCGCTAAGATGTGCAGTCCGAGGGTTTTTGCCATTTCAACTCCTCCTTGTCAAGTTTTTGTAGCAGTTTGAACTGCTTTCTCATGGCTAAACCTCCTTAAAAACAAGAGGCTAAATTATAATACTTTTTATGAAAAAAGCAAGTGGAAAGCAAAAACTTAGACCCACTTCTCAGTTGGTCAAGCAAGCAGTTTTTAACATGCTGGGAGACATAGAAGGGCTCACCTTCTTTGACCTCTTTGCTGGAACAGGTCAGATGGGTCTGATGGCAGAGGACAGGGGTGCAGAGGTTATTTTTGTAGAAAAAGACCCAAAATTAGCAGGAAGTATAAGGGACAAGACCGGAGGACACGTGTTTAACATGGATGTGTTAAATTTTTTAAGGTCTATAGAAATTATGGCAGATGTGATTTTCGCAGACCCGCCTTATGTTTATGAGAATTACGAAGAGTTGATTGATTTATCACTTAAAAAGTTAAAAGAAGGTGGCATTTTTATACTTGAACACAGCAATAAACTGGATTTAGGTGCACCGAGGAAAAAGGTTTATGGTGATACCGCCCTATCTCTATGGAGAAAGGAAATATGAAAGGCGTAAGGGGCTTGTCCGCCCTTATACTTACAAAGGACGAGGAGGACAACATAGGCAGAGCTATAAAGAGCCTTCAAGGGCTGGCGGAAGAGGTGATAGTCCTTGACTCAGGCTCTAAGGACAGGACTGTAGAGATAGCGAAGTCTATGGGAGCAAAGGTCTTCTTTAGAGAATGGCAGGGTTACCCTGCCCAGCTAAACTACGGGGTGGAGCTCTGTTCTGGAGAATGGGTGCTGGTGGTGGATGCGGACGAGGAAGTCTCTGAGAGGTTAAAGGAAAGCATAAAAGAGGTGTTGAGCAAACCGGAATACGAGGTTTATAAGGTGTGTAGACGCACCTACTACCTGGGTGGGTTTTTAAGGCATGCCTGGTATCCCGAGTGGAGGGTTAGGCTTTTTAAAAAGGGCAGGGTTACCTTTCAGGGAGAACTCCATGAGACGGCGGTATACAGCTCGAAGGCGGGCAAAACAAAGGGCGATTTATATCACTATTCTTACAAAAACCTTAAAGACCAGTATAGAAAAACGCTTAAATACGCGGAGGAGATGGCTCACATTATGCACCGTTCTGGCAAAAGGTTTAGAGCTTACCACCTGTTGTTTAACCCCTTTTGGCACTTCTTGAAGGTTTATCTTTTTCAACTTGGCTTTTTGGATGGCTTGAGGGGTTTTCTGGTAGCCTCTTCCGCCTTCATATATACCTTTCTCAAATACAAGTTCCTTCTTGAGCTGGAGCTTTCGGAGAGGAAGGAAAAGCTATGGTAAGTGTGGTTGTAGTAGTCCACAACGGAGAGGCTTTCATAAGAGAAACCTTGGAGAGGGTATTGGAGCAAACTTATAAACCTTTGGAGGTCATTTTGGTGGACGACGCCTCCACCGATAAAACTCGGGACATAGTCCTCAAGAACTTTGGAAAAGAGGTAAAATACCACCCTAACGAGACAAACAGGGAAAGGTGCTATTCAAGAAACAAGGGCTACAACCTCTCAAAGGGTGAGTATGTGTTTTTCTTAGACCACGACGACCTTTGGGAGCCAGACCACTTAGAAAAAACGCTCAACCTTTGGGGTGATGCACACATAATGTACAGCTTTCCAAGAAGGCTTGTAAACCATAAAGGAGAACTAATCCGACGCTCTGGTAAAAAGCTTCCTGAGGACATCTGTATTGCGGTTTTTTCTGGTATGATGGGTTATCCCTCCGCCACAGCCTTTAGGAGAGGCTACTTTTTAGAATACAGGGACGAATACATTCCTAGGGAGGACTGGGAGGTTTTTATAAGGGCTTGCCTGCTTGGCTACAAAATAAAGCTGGTGGATACAGATACGGTCATGATAAGAGAACACGTAGGAAGGACCAGCAAAGGCAGAAAGCTATACCAAGGAACCAAGAAAGTCTATGAGGATTACTCCTGTAGAGTGCGGGAGGAATACCTCCCTTATTTTCTATTCCACATAGGTGAGGTTTCTATGCGGTTTGGAGAGTTAAGAGAGGGGTGGTCTCTGGTTTTGAGGGCGGTTGTTAAAAAGCCCGAGCTTCTGACCTCCGGGAGGAACGTGCTCACCCTTCTTAAAAGAGGCTTCCGTTTTTGGAGGTAGAGATGTTCAGTCTTCGTATGCGGGCGGAGAAAGATGGCAGGCATGTGTCCGGAGGAGAAAGGCTCGTAGGCACGCAGGAGGACATGCGCCGGGCGGTAGAGGAGCTTCTGAAGAGACCTAAAGAATACGACCTAATGGTCATAACCGTGGAAAGGCTCTACCGTGTGGAGAGGGTGCGGAAGGCTTTGACCATATACAGCTACGACTTTAAAGAGGTGGAGAGTGCTCACAACTTTGCAGTGGAAAAGCTCAAAGAAGAGGGTGTAAGGGAAGAGGTGGCAAGGCTTGCCCTCGAACTGCTGAAGAGGGGACCCAATCCAAAGGGTGGCAACATGAGGGGTGCTGTTCTTATGGACTTTCAGACGGGAGAGAGGCTTGAGCAGGATAGAGAAAGGGGTATAAGGACCGTCAGGATGGACTGGAAGGATAGGAACCTTGTAAAGAAGTTACTAATAGAGAGGGGTATAAAAAGGCAATATCTGGAGAGACTTTTGGATGCTCTTGTCCTTGCCACAAAAAACCTCTACTGCGGTGTTCTGGCAGAACTTTGCTGGAGCGACGACCCTGACTATACCACAGGCTATGTGGCAGGCAGGAAACTGGGATACATCCGCATAAAGCCCATGAAGGAATGGGGTGTTCCCTTGGGCGGGCGCGTGTATTTTGTAAAGAAAGAAGGTCTGGAAGAGCTCATAGAATGCCTTGAGAAAAGACCACTGCTGGTGGAAGAGCTGTAAGCATAAGAGTTATAATTTTACGCATGTGTGGAATAGTAGGTTACACGGGGTCAAGCCCCGCTCTTCTGGTTTTGCTTCAGGGGCTCGAAAGACTTGAATACAGAGGCTACGACTCTGCCGGCGTTGCCCTCGTAGAAAAGGGTGAACTTTACGTGGACAAGAAGGTGGGTAAGATAAGGGAGCTGGTGAGAAGTCTGTGGGGGAAGGACTTGAAAGCAACAGCAGGCATAGGACATACTAGATGGGCAACGCATGGCGAGGTTTGTGAACTAAACGCTCATCCCCATACGGACGGTAGTAGCGAGTTTGCGGTGGTTCATAACGGTATCGTTGAAAACTACAGGGAGCTCAAAGAGGAGCTTGAAAAGTTGGGGATAGCATACAGGTCTCAGACGGATACGGAAGCTATCGTTCACCTTGTAGCTCTAAACTACGAAGGCGACCTTCTTAAGGCTGTATTGAAAACATTGGAGAAACTAACTGGGGCGTATGCCTTTGCGGTTATATCTGCGAAGGAGCCTGGCAGGATAGTGGCGGTTAGGTATGGAAGCCCGTTGGTGGTAGGCATAGGAAAAGGGGAGAACTTCATAGCCTCGGACATACCAGCTCTACTACCCTTTACCCGAGATGTTATACCTCTCAAAGATGGTGAAGTGGTGGACCTAAGACCAGACGGCGTTTTTATCTACGACTTTAAAGGAAACCTCCTTACCAAGGATGTTATGCATGTGCCCTGGGACATAATATCCGCAGAGAAGGGGGGCTTCAAACACTTTATGCTAAAGGAGATATTCGAACAGCCACGCACTCTCAGTGATACTATACGGGGTTACATCTCACGAGACCTTAGCCTTCCCTTTTCTTTAAAAGACTTCAGGAGGGTTCTGGTGGTTGCCTGTGGAACCTCCTACCATGCAGGTCTTGTGGGTAAATACTGGATAGAGAAGTATGCAGGCGTTCCCGTAGAAGTAGCCTACGCCTCCGAAGTAAGGTATTCGGACATGCAGGTGGGTGAGGAGGACCTCGTACTTGCCATATCTCAATCCGGAGAAACTGCGGACACGCGCTTCTCCGTCCTTGCCCTTAAAGAAAAGGGCTCCACCTTACTTTCCTTGGTTAATGTTATGGGTAGCGCCCTTGATAGAGAGTCCGACTATACTCTTTATACCCATGCGGGACCGGAGATAGGGGTTGCAGCCACGAAGACCTTTACCGCCCAGCTGGCAGTTCTTTACGCCCTTGCGGTAAACCACACAGAAGACAGACAGGTAAAGATGGAAAACCTGCTGAGGGTGCCCCATCTTGTGGAAGAATACCTCTCCAATTCTGAGGCTGTCAGAGAGTTGGCGATAAGATACGCGGACCGCAGAGATTTTCTGTATATAGGTAGATACCTGAGCTATCCAGTAGCTCTTGAAGGAGCTCTCAAGCTAAAGGAGATATCCTACATACATGCGGAGGGTTACCCTGCAGGAGAGATGAAACATGGACCCATAGCTCTCATAGAGGAGAAGACGCCCACCATAGCCATAGCACCAAAGGACAGGGTTTACGAGAAGATGCTCTCTAACATAGAAGAAGTGCTGGCGAGAAAGGGTAAGGTCATAGGCGTGGGTTTTGAAGGCGACGAAAACCTCAAAAAGCTATGCACCAACCTCATAGAAATACCACCCATAGAAGAAGACCTGACGCCTTTCCTAACTACCATCCCTCTCCAACTCTTTGCCTACTACATAGCGGACTACTTAGGTCTTGATGTGGACCAGCCCAGAAATCTGGCGAAGACGGTCACCGTTGAGTAAAGAGGAACTTCAGGAGAGCCTTCTGGGCGTGTAGTCTGTTCTCCGCCTGAGTAAAGATAAAATCTGCGTGGGCTTCAAAGACCTCTTCCTCTATCTCCTCACCCTTGCGGGCAGGAAGGCAGTGCATAACCTTCACATCCGGTCTTGCGTGTATAAGGAGCTCAGCCCTTAACTGATATGGTTTTAAAGCCTCCAGCTTTTCTTCCTTCCTGTCTTGGTTCATGCTTACCCACACATCCGTGTAGACCACATGGGCTTCTTTGACCGCCTCAACTGGGTTTGTGGTAAGGTATAGACTTCCACCGGTAACCTTACAAAGGTCCTCTCCTGCCTGGTAGTAAAAACTGCTGGGTTCATATCCCTTGGGCGTTGCCACAAAAAGCTTCAAACCAAAAAGCCCCGCACCCACCAGCCATGTGTTGCATACATTGTTTCCATCACCCACATAGGCTATCTTTACCCTTTGTAGGTCTTCTCCAAAGGTTTCGTATAGGGTAAAGATGTCGCTCAGTATCTGGCAAGGGTGTGCAGTATCTGTAAGGGCGTTTATCACCGGAATGTCTGAATAGAGGGCGAACTCTTCCAGTTTTTTGTGAGCGTCCGTTCTTATTATTAAACCCTGAATATACCTTGAGAGGGTTCGTGCGGTGTCCTTTATGTCTTCGCCCCTTGACAGCTGAAGGTTTGACTCCTGAAGAAAGATTGCCCTTCCACCCAGCTGGGCTATGGCTACCTCAAAGGAAACCCTCGTCCTTGTGGAGGGCTTTGTAAAGTAGAGGGCTATGTTCTTACCTTCTAAGTATTTTTCACCCTCCAAACCCCTCTTTATGTTCAAGGCATCTTGAAGTATCAACCACCCTTCCTCAGGGCTTATATCCCACAGGTCTACAAAGTTCCTCTTCATCTTATCTATTTTAGCATAGTGTAATATCTTCTGTAGCTCTTGAAAACCTTCTCTACATAGACACCATGCCCTTTTGCCTTGCTCCCTTTGTTATAGCAGTCCACCGCCAAGGGCACGCTGTGCCTATAAAGGTGCATACATCTACTTAAAACCATGGCACCGAAGTGTATATTGTAGCAGGGCTCGTATATCCAGTCCTTTGGTATCTTATATCTTTCAAGCCAGTGAGAGTTTATCTGCATAATTCCGTAATCCCTGCTCCCGTTTGCGTTCAGATTAACAGCTCTTGGGTTGAAGTTGCTCTCTACCTTTGCTATGGATATGAGGAGTAGGGGGTCAACACCATAACGCCTGCCCGCGTCGTAAAAACAATGGTAAAAGGCAAAGGAAATAGAACTTAGCATAAGTAATAAAAGGAGCATCATGCTCTATATTCTAACACCTTGATGTTTGCTGTCCTGCTGATGTGTCTAATACTGACTTAATAAGGGTTATGTTGATGGGTGGTAATAAGGGGCTTGGATATGTTCTGGAGGATATTATTGGACACAGTATTAACCTTCCTTAATTTCTCACCCGATGTATATTTAGCTAATACAATCAACTAATACGAAGTCAGGAGGTGTTGAAATGCTTAGAAGTGATAAGGTAAAAAAGGGAATAGAGAGGTCTCCACATAGAGCACTTCTTAGAGCCTGTGGTTTGTCCGACGAGGACTTTGACAAGCCTCTCATAGGTATAGCCAACTCATACATAGACATTATCCCGGGGCATGTGCATCTAAGGGAGTTTGTCCAGCCCATAAAGGAAGAAGTCAGAAAAGCAGGGGGCGTGCCTATAGAGTTCAATGTCATAGGCGTGGATGATGGCATTGCCATGGGGCATTACGGCATGCACTACTCTTTGCCCTCGAGGGAGCTCATAGCGGATTCTATAGAAACTGTTGTGGAAGCCCATCAGCTTGACGCTCTTATTTGCATACCCAACTGTGACAAGATAGTCCCGGGTATGCTCATGGCAACTGCGAGGCTGAACATACCCACCATCTTTATAAGTGGTGGACCTATGCTGGCAGGTGAGGTTAACGGCAAGAAAGTGGACCTTATCAGCGTCTTTGAGGGCATAGGTCAGCTAAAGGCCGGAAAGATAACGGAGAGGGAGCTTAAGGCTGTGGAAGAGCACGCCTGCCCTACCTGTGGTAGCTGTTCGGGTATGTTTACCGCAAATTCCATGAATTGTATAACAGAGGTCTTGGGTCTTGGACTGCCTGGCAACGGCACTATTCCAGCCGTAGACCCACGCAGAGAGCTTCTGGCGAGGCAGGTAGGTAGGCAAGTAATGGAACTTCTTAGAAGGGGTATAAAACCCAGAGACCTTCTTACCTTAGAAACCTTTGACAATGCCTTTGCGGTGGATATAGCTATGGGCGGCTCTTCCAACACCATCCTGCACCTCCTTGCCATAGCTCGTGAGGCAGGTGTAGAATATGACCTTGGTAGGATAAACGAAATATCAAAGAGGACACCTACCCTCTGTAAAATATCACCAGCCTCTCACTACCACATACAGGACCTGGACAACGTAGGTGGAATTCCTGCCATACTTAAAGAGCTTATAAGAGGAGGCTACCTACCCCACCCCGAGAGACCCACCGTAAGCCTAAAAACCTTAGGAGAAATAGCCCAGTCCGCACCGGATGCGGACGGCGAGGTTATAAAAAGGGTAGAAACTCCATACTCATCCGAGGGGGGTATCGCAGTCCTATTTGGCAACATTGCACCCGAGGGTTCGGTGGTAAAGACCGCAGGGGTTGACCCTAATATGCTCACCTTCAGAGGAAAGGCTATATGCTTCAATTCAGAAGAGGAAGCAATAGAGGGTATTCTTGGCGGAAGGGTAAAGCCGGGGCACGTGGTGGTTATACGCTACGAGGGTCCAAAGGGTGGTCCGGGCATGAGAGAGATGCTCTCGCCCACCTCAGCCATAATGGGCATGGGTCTGGGAGACAAGGTGGCTCTTATCACAGACGGAAGGTTCTCCGGAGGCACAAGGGGTGCCTGCGTAGGACACATAGCTCCAGAGGCTGCCTCGGGAGGTCCCATAGGCATAGTGCAAGATGGAGACGAGATACTAATAGACATTCCTAACAGAAGACTTGAGCTCCTTATATCTGAAGAGGAGTTTAATAGGCGGATGGAGAGCTTTACACCTTTGCAGAAAGAAATAAGAAGTCCGTGGCTAAGGAGGTATACTAAGTTTGTGGCTTCAGCCTCCAAGGGAGCGGTATTAGAGGTATGATATAATTTAGGTTATGAAACCAATTCTTGACCTCCTGCCCTTTTTGCTATTCCTCGCCGTGCTTCTTGCCACTGTAGCGGGAGGGGACATACTAAGGTTTATAGGAGGTTTTGCCATGGGGATATCGCCACTTATCGTCCTCGTAATAGCAGTTGTGGTATTCCTTGCAGCTGCGGTTAAGATAGTGCCCGAATATCAGAGGGCGGTTATCTTTAGGCTTGGAAGGGTAATAGGCGCGAAGGGTCCCGGTCTTTTCATCCTCATACCCATAATAGACAGAATGGTAAAGGTGGACCTTAGAACCGTTACCCTTGATGTGCCTACTCAAGACATTATTACAAGGGACAACGTTTCTGTAAGTGTGGACGCAGTGGTTTACTTTAGGGTTGTAGAGCCTGTAAAAGCCATAGTGCAGGTGGAGAACTACCTTTATGCCACCTCGCAGATAGCCCAGACAACCCTAAGGAGCGTGTGTGGTGCGGCGGAGCTTGACGAACTGCTCTCGGAGAGGGAAAAGCTAAACCTACAGCTTCAGGAGATAATAGACAAGCAGACGGACCCCTGGGGCGTTAAGGTGGTGGCGGTGGAACTCAAGAGGATTGACCTCACGGAAGAGCTCCGCAAAGCCATGGCAAGACAGGCGGAGGCGGAGAGGGAAAGAAGGGCTAAAATCATAACCGCAGAGGCGGAGTATCAGGCGGCTCAAAAACTGGCAGAGGCTGCCCAGATACTGGCAACGCAACCCATAGCTCTCCAGCTTAGGTATCTCGAAACCATACAGAGCGTCTCCAGCAAGCCCGGCAACACGGTGCTCATACCCATACCCACAGAGCTCTTTAAGGTATTCTTAGGTGAGGGTACGATACAAGGTAAGGGTTAACAGGGCGGGTTTAATCTTTATAGGCATTACTGTATTTTTGGGCGTTGCCGCAGTCAACACTGCCAACAACCTCCTCTATCTCGTGGTTTCATACATGCTTTCCTTTATGCTTCTTTCTGGGCTTTTTTCTCTTTACAACATAAGGGGTTTAGAGGTGGTGCTTCTGCCTCCTGAAGAGGTTTACGCAGGTTCTGAAACCACCTTCAAGGTCCTCGTCAAAAACCATAAGAGATTGCCTTCCTTTCTTCTTGAATTGAGGAAAGAAGGAGAGCAGTGCACCCTTCCTCTTGTTATCCGTGAAGGTGAGGGCAGTCTAAGAATGTCCTTTGAAAGGAGGGGCATTTATCAAAGCCTTTCTCTGGAGGTATCTTCCTCCTTTCCTGTGGGGCTCTTTGAGAGGTTTTACACGCTTGAGGTGCCCGTTAAACTTCTCGTTTTTCCAAAGCCTCTACCCTGTGACGACAAAAAGTATGTATCTCCTTACAAGGAGAGGGGCTACGCATCCTCTCACAGTAGAAGAAGGGGTTACGAAGAGCTTCAGGGCGTAAGAGAATACGCCGGCGAGCCCATAAAACTCATACACTGGAAGCTGTCCGCCAAGCTGGGTGACCTTTACGTAAGAGAAATGACCGAGGAAGCCTCACCGCCCCTCATACTCTCTCTGGAAGATGTAGAAGGCACGATGGAGGAGCGTATCTCAAAGCTGAGTTTTCTAATAGTAAAATTTGCCTCGCAAGGACGCCCCGTGGGCTTGAGGCTACCTGAAAAGACCGTAGAGCCCTCCACCGGCGTTGCCCACAAGAGAAGACTGCTCACAGAGTTAGCCCTCCTGTAGCAGTGCCTTTGGATAAGAGCCGAGCACCTTAACCAACTGTGCCCTTTCCTGAAGAAGCTCCAGAGCCTTTCTCACGTGTTCCTCCTCTCCGTGACCCTCAAGGTCCACAAAAAACACATAATCCCATAGCCTTTTCTTTGAAGGTCTTGAAACAATCTTCGTAAGGTTGACGCCGTATCTGTAGAAGCTCTCCAGAGCTCTAAAGAGTGCACCCGCTTCATCTTTGACCGCAAAGATAAGGCTGGTCTTGTCCTTTCCCGTGGGTTTCATACTTCTTTTCCCCACTACGATAAAGCGTGTGTAGTTGTTAGGGTTGTCCTGTATGTTCTCTGCGAGGATGTTAAGGTGGTATGTATAGGCGGCTACCTCGCTGGCTATGGCACCCCCATCCTCCATTTCCATGACCAGCTCACAGGCTTTGGCAGTGCTCTCCGTTTCTACAAGGTTTGCTCCCGGAAGTTTTTTTCTGAGCCACTCCTTGCACTGAGCAAGGGCGTGCCTGTGAGAATAAACCGTCCTCACGCTTTCCAAACTTCCGGCGGTGGACAAAAGGTTCAGCCTTATGGGTATGACTATCTCCCCCACTATCCTCAGCTCAGATTCTAAAAACATATCCAATGTGTAGTTAACCACTCCCTCTGTAGTGTTCTCCACAGGCACCACACCATAGTCAACCCTTCCCAGCTCCACTTCTCTGAAAACATCTCCTATGGTGCTTACGGGAACATAGTGGGCGGAGAAGCCAAAGTATTCAAGCGCCGCCTGATGGGTAAAGGTAGCCTTGGGACCAAGGTAGGCGACCCTGAGTTCCTTCTCAAGAGAGAGGCATGCGGATATGATTTCTCTGTATATGTGGACTATGGCTTCTGTAGGAAACTCCTCTCCGTAAGTTTCTCTGTTAAGCCTTATCATCCTGTTTATTATTTCTCTTTCCCTTTCTGGTGCGTGCACTTCCAGACCAAGTTTTTTCTTTACCTCACCCACCTTTTTTGCCAGTTTAGCCCTTTCGTTTAGAAGCCTCAAAACCTCTTCGTCAATAGAGTCTATTTCCCTCCTTAAGTTTTTCAGCTCTTCCATGGGAAGCTTAGCTATTGGAATACACGTTTCTGAAGCCTACCTGCGTTGAGTGTCTAAGAGCGTAAACCTCCTTTTCTCTATCTTTCCAGTATTTTCTGCGTTTCCTGTAAACATCTCTGAGGTATTCTTTCAAGGTAAGACTTGGATACCTGCCCTTGGCTACCTTGTGGAGGTGCCACCACCACTTTTCAATAGGTTGACTTTCATCATCCTCCAGAGGCTCGTCGGAGTTTTCCAAAAGCTCAAGGAATCGGTGGACGTTCTGAAATAGCCTCCTGTCCGCTTTCCTCACATAAAGGCTATTGTCCAACCCCTCCTGATGAACCTTCTCTCTGAGCTTGATTATTAGGTCAGGGTAACCTACCCCGTGGTTTAGGAGTAGCTCAACCTCCGCAAAGTAAACATAATCCGTATCAAGTTTTTCCTTAATTTTGCCCATAGTGGGTAAATTATATCTCATGAGAAAAATCATCGTTGTAGGAAGTGGAGTTATAGGTCTTGGCTGTGCTCTTTTTTTTGCACTTGAGGGTGAGAGGGTGCAGGTGATAACCAGAAACCCCGAAGAGCCCGCTTCTTGGGTTGCAGGTGGTATGTTAGCTCCCTTCTCGGAAGAGCTCGAAGGTGAGCTGTTTCAGTTCTCTTACGAGAGCCTAAAGGAATATCCGGAGTTTATAAGGTTTTTGGAGGAAGCCTCAAAGAAAAGGGTAGACTTCAGAGAAGGGGGTATATATAGGTTGGTTCTGAAAGGTGAGGAAGAGGTCTTGGAAAGGAGCAGAGCATACGCAAGGGCAGGCTATGGGGTAGAGTGGGTTGAACCCTGGTCCTACCTTTCGGAGGAAGTGCTCTCCGTGGTGCACTACAAAGAGGAGGCTTGGGTTGATACGGAGAGCCTTATGGATGCCCTCTTTTCAGCCCTGAGAAGGTTGGGTGTGAATTTTACCATTGACAACATAAAAGGTCTGGTGATGGAAGGTAAGGAGGTTAAAAATCTGAGGGGCAATGCCTCAGACTACAGGGGAGACTTTTACCTCTTTGCACCCGGTGCCTGGGCAAGAGAGCTCTTTGACCTTCCAGTATATCCTGTAAAGGGGCAAGCCATAAAGGTAAAGGGTGCGGACCTTGAGAGAGTTCACTACTCTTCTTCGTCCTACCTCATACCAAGAATGGGCTATCTATACATAGGTGCCACGTCGGAGGAGGTAGGCTTTACCCCAGGGAACACCCTTGAGGGTTTAAGGAGGCTTTGTGAGATGGCGATGCGTGTGGTGCCCTCTTTGGGGGAGAGCTCTCTAATGGGCATGCTTTACGGTTACAGACCAACCACGCCGGACGGAAAGCCTATATTTGAAGTTGGAGAAAACTACCTTATACTGACAGGGCATCATCGGAACGGCATACTTCATACACCTATGACCGCAAAGCTGGCTCTGGACTACCTCAAGGGCTCAAGAAACAAGTTTTTGGAAGCCTTCTCCAAAGATAGGTTCTTAAAGAAAACTTAACAGGTTTTGGCTATCCTTTACACTATGAACTACATTGGCGAAGTTATAAGATCAGCTATAGACAGGAGGAGTTTTTTGACGATTCTGGGTGCGGGGTTTGTCTTTCCAAAGGTTAGTCTTGCGGGTGGTCCAAGCTTTAAAAGTCTCCTTCCGGACAACCAAGATAGGATAGTCCTGCCCGAAGGCTACAAACACAAGGTTCTTATAAGATGGGGTGACCCCTTAGACGTAGGAAGCCCCCTTGACTGGAACGGAATATACCAAAGGGGACCTACGATGGAGGATGTGGAAAGGCAGAGGCATTGCTTTGGATATAACTGCGACTACGTGGGCTTTATGCCCCTTTCTAAAGGTAGAGCTCTGCTGGTTGTGAACCACGAATATACAAACCCAGAGCTTATGTTTGCGGGCTTTGAGCCTTCTGACAAAAGACCTACAAGGGAGGAAGTCCTTTTTATGCTGGAAGCTCACGGGCTCTCGGTAGTGGAGATAAGAAAAGAAAAGGAAGGCTGGGGTTATGTAAGGGGCTCAAATTACAACAGGAGGATTACGGGCTCTACAAGATGTGAGATATCGGGTCCTGCGAGGGGGCATCCCCTCATGAAAAG
>JANWWH010000026.1 GCA_025056375.1 Aquificaceae bacterium | reverse complement strand
CTTGCTGAGCCTGATAAATCAGGCGGTAAGAATGGTTAGCTTACTTGAAGAGGAAAACAATACGGTAAGAGAGAACACTCAGAAGATAAAAGAGATGCTTATTAGAAAGGGATACAGTGCTGAAGAGGCTCAAAAACTGGCAACCATAAGGAGTTTTTCCAACGAGCCTGGAGCATACGGCAGCGGACTTGACGAGGCGGTTTTTCAAACTTCAGATAGAAAAAAACTATCAGAGCTTTTTCTTTTTAGGATGGGCTTTGTTTATGACGAAGGAGCCTCTTCGGTAAAGGTAGAAGGTCTCTTTGAAGAAAACTTAAAGGACACTCAAGCGGTTGTGCTGTCTCGGAGTTCAAATCTCTACGGTATGCTCACTACCGACGACCCCTTTCAGTATCTGGGTGGTCTTGCTCTAAGCGTGGAGGTCTTAAGCGGTAGAAAGCCGGAAGTGCTTATATCAAACCTCAGAAATAACCAAAAAATTGTGAGTGCGGAAGACTTTTTGATTACCGAAGTCAGGTCAAGATATCTGAACCCCGAGTACGTCAGAGCTCTTATGAAAGAAGGATACTCGGGCGTCAACGAACTTCTCAACACTCTCAACAACCTCTACGGCTGGCAGGTAGTCTCACCCCAGATAGTAAAAAGCTACATCTGGAAAGAATTTGAAGAAGTATACATAAAAGACAAGTATAGGTTAGGCACAAGCCGATGGCTGATGGAAAACTCGTCAGCTTACGGGCAGATTAAAGATTTGCTTTCAAAAGTTTCACCAAAAGCACAGTCTAAAGGCGGTTATGGTTTTGGAAAGTCTAACACAAGTGCCTTAGAAAGCTTAAACTCCACCTATCAAGGCAATCTTAAGGGTTTTGTTCTTGAAAAAGTAGTGAGCAAGGAAGTGAAGGGCACACCATCTATGGAGAAATCCGTTCAGTTTCTAATGCTTTTAGCCATCCTTTACTCGCTCGGACTTATGCACGGGCTGAGGAAAAGAGTCTGGGTATGAAAGCTTGGTGGCGATAACATAGTCAGATTGCTGTGTTTAACATCTAACTGCCTGATAAGCTTTTGCCTTTGACTCATAAGGGTTTTATGAATTCTTGTAAAGCCAGACACAAATCTTGAATTGGCTGAATGTTAAGCATCAGAAAGCATTTTTGGACACAGCGCCTTTCTTGCTAAATTGCGCCGTATAAGCGCTTTCTTGTAAGTCTTGTTATTCACGCCTATACCTGATACTCAAAAAGCGGGCGACGGGATTTGAACCCGCGACCTTCTGCTTGGGAAGCAGACGCTCCACCCCTGAGCTACGCCCGCTACTGGTATATATTATATTCCATGGAATTTCCTAAGCTAAGACCCAGAAGGTTGAGAAAAAGAAAAAACATAAGAGAGCTCATAAGAGAGACAAAGCTCACTCTTGACGACCTAATATATCCCATCTTCGTCCGGCATGGAGAGAATGTAGTGGAAGAGGTTTCAAGTATGCCTGGGGTTTACCGTTACAGTCTTGACAGGGTTGTGGATGCGGTAAAGGAGGTCAGGGACCTGGGTATTCCTGCGGTAATACTTTTTGGTATACCGGAGCACAAGGACGAGGTAGGTTCTGACACTTGGAAAGATGAGGGCATAATTCAGAGAGCTCTAAGGCTCATAAAGAAGGAAGTGCCGGAGATGTATCTGATAACGGATGTTTGCTTCTGTGAGTATACCACCCACGGACACTGTGGTGTGCTCTACGAGGGCGATGTGCATAACGACCTTACCTTAGAAAACCTTAAAAAGCAGGCGATATCCCATGCCCGGAACGGGGCGGACATGCTGGCGCCCTCTGGTATGATCGATGGTATGGTAAAGGCTATAAGAGAAGCCTTAGACTCTGAAGGTTTTGAGCAAATTCCTATAATGGCATACTCCGCCAAGTATGCCTCCGCCTTTTACGGACCCTTTAGAGAGGCTGCGGAGTCCACACCCGCCTTTGGAGACAGGAAAAGCTATCAAATGGACCCGGCTAACAGAAGAGAAGCTCTGAAAGAGGTCCTTCTTGACGTGCAGGAGGGTGCGGATATAGTGATGGTAAAACCCGCACTTGCCTACCTTGACGTTATATACGCAATAAGAGAACACACTCTCTTGCCAGTATGTGCCTACAACGTGAGCGGTGAGTATTCCATGATAAAAGCAGCAGGTAGGCTGGGCTGGATAGAGGAAAAGAGGGTCATGGTTGAAACCCTTCTTTCCATAAAAAGAGCTGGTGCGGACATTATTATCACTTACTTTGCAAAGGACATAGCCCAGATGATAAACAGTGGGGAGCTGTAATGAAGGATTGAAATTATGCATTTTAGGAGGTCAGGTATGAGGTTTTATGGCATTTCTTCAGAGGATAAAGCTATGGAGATGGTTGAGTCCATATCGGAGGGTGAGTGGGTTTTTGAAGAGGAGGGTAACAAAAGGCTTTTGTCTTTGGAGGAGGCGAGATTGATGTTGAAGGAGTTGGTCGAACTTGTGAAAAGTTGGAAAAGTCAGATGAAACACCTTCCTGCCTGCACAGCCCTTATCTTCGTGCATGAGCCTTCAGAGCCTAAAGCCTTTAAGATTTATGACCTTACCTCTCTTGGTTGCGCTTCGAGCCTCAACCCACCAAGATGGAAGTTATACAGAAGGGACATAGAAGCTCAGCTCTCTCCATAAACTTCTCTTAATATCTCTCCTCCACCCTTTCTAAGAAGCTCTTCCGCAAGCCCCTTACCCAGCTCCTCTGCCCTTTCTGGGTTTTCTTCTCCATAGCCCTCAAGAAATCGCTCCGCCCTTAGGTCTGAGATAAAAGCTTTTAATCTGAGCTTTCCACCTTCAATCCACGCGTATGCCCCTACTGGCACCTGACAGCCACCCCCGAGCTCGCTCAAGAAAGTCCTCTCCGCAACCGCCCTGACCCTGCTTTCCTCGTGGTTTAGAAAACTTATAGCTTCCTTCGTTTTATCGTCATCCTCTCTTATCTCTATGGCTAAACTGCCCTGACCCACCGCAGGTATGAAATCATAGAGAACCTGAGAAACCTTATCTTCCAACCCCATCCTTTTTACACCCGCATAAGCCAGAATTATGGCATCATACTTACCCTCTTCCAGTTTTCTTAACCTCGTATCCACGTTTCCCCTCAAAGTTTCCAACTTCAGGTCTGGTCTCTTTCTCTTCACCTGCACCTGCCTCCTTAGGGAAGAAGTGCCTACAATCGCACCTTCCGGGAGCTCTTCGAGGCTCTTGTAGTTTTTTGTGATAAGCACATCAAAGGCGTTCTCTCTCTCGGTTATGGCACCAAGGGTTAAACCCTCGGGAAGGCTCATAGGCACATCCTTTAGAGAATGCACCGCCAAGTCTATCTCCTTTCTGAGCAAGGCTTCCTCTATTTCCTTAACAAAAAGACCCTTACCCCCTATCTTCGCCAAGGGCACATCCAGGATTTTATCTCCAGTAGTTGTTATAAGAAGGAGCTCCACACTGTAGCCTTTCCTTTCCAGTTTCTCCTTTATGTAGTTTGCCTGCCAAAGGGCAAGTTTACTCTTACGCGTGCCTATACGCAGACGCATCGTTTATAGTATACACATTAAACCTATTGCCACCCTCTAAAGAGAGAGCCTAAACGCACCTTGGAAGGTTATAATCACATCTATGAGACTTCTTTTCTTTGGCACTCCTGAATTTGCCCTTCCTTCCTTTAAGAGGCTTACGGAGGATTTTGAGGTGATAGGAGCTTTCTGTAAACCCGACAAACCTGCAGGAAGGGGGCAGAAGCTTACACCACCACCCATAAAGGTTTTCGCCCAAAGTCTTGGTGTAGAAGTCTTTCAGCCGGAGAAGAAAAGCCATATATTTCCAATCGTGGAGGAACTTAAGCCCGATTGTATAGTAACGGTGGCTTACGGTAAGATACTCCCCCCCGAGGTTATAAACTACCCTAAGTATGGCTGTATAAACCTTCATGCAAGCCTTCTGCCTGCATACAGAGGTCCTGCCCCCATACAGAGAGCTATTATGTCGGGCGAAAGGCAGACGGGTAACACCATTATGCTTATGGAAGAGGGACTGGACACGGGTGCAATCTTATCGCAAGAGGAGGAGCCTATTTATGAAGAGGATAACTTAAAGACTCTATCCGAAAAGCTTTCAAAAAAGGGTGCGGAGCTGTTGGTCAAGACCCTAAAGGATTGGTTTTCTGGAAACATAAAGCCTGTTCCTCAGAACCAAGAAAAAGCTACCTACGCCCCCTCTATAGAAAAGGAAGAATACAGGATATGTTGGAAGTCACCCGCCCATAGCGTAAGGGACAGGGTTAGGGGGTTATATCCTAACTGCTACACCTTCACCAAAGAGGGCGAAAGGCTAAAAATACTAAAAGTCAGAGTTGTTAGGGCGAAGGGGTCTCCGGGAGAGCTCCTTGACAGCAAGAAGCTGGTTGTAGCTTGCGGAGAGGACGCAGTGGAGGTGCTGGAACTGATTTCACCTAAGGGAAAAGTTATGAAAGGAGAAGATTTTATGAGGGGATACAGGTTTGAAAATTTCTGCAACCATTATCTAAGATAAGGACAAAGGCGCATGTTGTTGTGGTTTAAGAGGTGTGGGTCAATGTTTTCACCGAGTTGGCTCTTAGGCAAAGTAGAGGGTCATCACAAATATACTTTTTATCCATGATTTTCTTTCAGGAGTGTCTTGTGAAAGCTGAGGTCTACAAGGTAAGGGCATTTTTTAATAACACTGCGAATCTCCTAAAGATAACACCCTTCTCCTTTCTTATGAGAGTGGAACCTCTTGAAGAGCTGAGCGAAGGTCTTAGGGTAAAGCTCAAGTTTCTCGGTTTTACTTTTATGGAAAGTCTTATAAGAGACTTGGATATTCAAGGTTTTACCGACATTGCTCTCAGGAAGCCACCCTTCATAAAACACTGGGAGCACAAACACAGGTTTATTCCAAAAGGTGCTTCAACGGTGATAGAAGACCTTTTAACTGTGGATACATGCTTGCCAGCTTCCTTGATGAGAAGCTCTATTGAGCTTATGTTTAAATACCGATGCAGGGCGGTCAGAAAACTCATAGAATAGAACCTCAGAGCTTTGCACTTGCTGGCACTCTTATACTTCCTCTTGGGGGCATATATACCCTCCTCGTCCTACCGGGCGGGCTTGCCCTCATGTATGGTGTATGGGGCTTACTGAAAAAGAGCTCTCTTGAAGAACTAAAAAAGGTTTTTGGGCTTGGGCTGACCCTTGCCATACTTGGAGGTCTATGGGCTAAGTATACCCTTGACCTCTACGGTTTTGCGATAAAGCCCCTTCTTTTAACCTCTCTGATATCTGGCTTAGGACTCTACCTTCAATCTCTTTGCTACACCGCCCTTGCAAAGGTTAATAAAAAGGAGTTTCTCGAACTGGGGGGCATTCTTTTAGTGGTAGGGTCAGCCACTTTTTGGTTCTATCTTGGTTTTCTTCCTCTGACCCTTGGTGTGTTGTTGATAGCTTATTCCTTCTGGAGGTGGTAAGATGAAAGAACTTCTCATAAAATTACTAACCATTCTGGGCATAGCTCAGGCAGGGAACCCCATACAAGAAGGACAAGAAGCTTACCTCTTCAATCTTAGAAATCAAGAAGGAAAAATAGTAAATCTGGCGGACTACAAAGGCTGGTGGGTGGTGCTCTACTTCTATCCAAAGGCGGATACCCCCGGATGCACCACACAGGCAAAAGCTTACACGCATCTCATCACTGAGTTTGAAAGACTTAAAACCAAAGTGTTTGGCATCAGCACCGACAACATAGATAGCATAAAGAGGTTCAAAGAAAGGCACGGGCTTGCGGTGGATTTTCTCTCTGACCCCAAGGGTAGCGTGGCAAAAGCCTACGGCGTGAGGGTTATAGCGGGCTTCTGCTCAAGAGATACAGTTCTTCTAAACCCTGAACTTAAGGTAGAAAAAGTCTACAGAGGTGTTGACCCTTCGGCGGACCCGCAGAGGGTTTTGGATTACATAAAAAACAAAGTGAAATAACCCCCTTGAAATTAACATACCTGCGGTAACATAGTTAATCCTATGCGTGCGACCCTGAAAGTTTCAGGAATGACCTGCGTCAACTGTACCCGGGCTCTGGAAATAGGCTTGAAAAAGCTGAGGGGCGTGGAAGGGGTTAAGGTTTCCTTTGAGCTTGGTAGCGTGTGGGTGGACTACAGAGAGGAGTTTCTGGACCTGCAACAGATAAAGAACGTAGTAGAATCTCTCGGCTACAAGGTTGAGGAGATAAGGGAAAGGAGCAGGAAGGGAGAGGTGCTCCTCTTTTGCTGGACTATGAGCCTAATCCTTATGGCTCTTATGTTTTGGCAGAGCTCTTACAGCCCTTTCCTTCAGGCAATGCTCTCTCTTCTCGTTCAGGTAGTGGGTGGCTACGGCTTTTACAAGGGTGCCCTGAACTCTCTTAGGGCTGGGATAGGAAATATGGACCTTTTAGTTGCTTTGGGTAGCACCTCCGCACTTCTCTACAGTCTTCTCTCTCTTGGGGGTCTTCTACCTGGAGAGCCCTTTTTTGAAACCTCTGCCTTTCTCATAACCTTTCTCCGGACGGGTAGGTTTCTGGAAGAGTGGGTCAAGGCAAGGGCACTCAAGAACCTTAGAGAGCTATTCTCTTTGCAAGCCACAAAGGTAAAAGTCCTAAAGGGTGGCAAGGAAGAGGAAAAGTCTCTTCAGGAGGTCTTCGTAGGAGATACCTTGTTACTGAGGACCGGCGATATGGTGCCTGTGGATTGCAGGTTGCTTGAGGGTGCCCTTGAGCTGGACGAATCTCTCGTGACGGGCGAGAGTTTACCCGTAAAGAGGTCGGAGGGGGAAAGGCTGGTATCGGGCAGTTTGGTTGTCTCAGGTTTTGGGAAAGCAAGGGTGGAAAAGACCTTCGGTAGCAGTTACGCAAACCTTCTCGTGAGGCTTGTGGAGGAGACGCTCAGTAAAAGACCAAGAATACAGCGCTTCGCGGATAGGTTCTCCCACTACTTCGTCCAAGTGGTGCTCCTTCTTTCGCTTTTGGTTTTCCTCTTCTGGTATGCAAAAACGGGGGACCCACGGACCGCTCTTAACTTCTCTCTTGCGGTGTTGGTAGTTTCCTGTCCCTGTGCCTTCGGCATAGCGGTGCCTCTAGCTCTGGTCTCTGGGCTTCTGAGAGCTCAGAGGAAGGGGCTTTTGATAAAAGACCCATCAGCCTTTGAAAAAAATGTGGATGTGTTGGTTCTTGACAAAACTGGCACTTTGACAGAAGGGAAACCCCGACTGGTAGAACACAACCTCAGAGAGGAAGGGGTGCTAAATCTTGTCTGTGGTATGGCGAAAGTCTCCAACCACCCCTATTCTCTTGCCCTCAGAGATTTCTGCCTTTCAAAGGGAATAGAGGGAGAGAGCTTGCAGGGATGCAGAGAGGAGGCGGGCGTGGGTCTTCTGTGGGGAGAATACTTTTTAGGAAGGTCAGAGGGGGGAGAGGTAGCTCTCTACAGGAATGGTTCAAAGCTGGCGGAGTTTTTCTTCGAGGATACTCTTAGGAAAGGCGTAGAGGAAACTCTTAGCTTTCTTAGGTCAAAGGGCGTTGAGGTCTTTATGCTTACTGGAGATAAAGAGGAAAGGGCAAGGGTGGTAGCACAGGTGCTGGGCATAAAAAAGTTTACCGCAGAAGCCAGACCGGAGGACAAGCTCCTTAAAATAAGAGAGCTTAAAAGTGAGGGTTTGAAGGTTGGGCTCGTGGGTGATGGTATAAACGACGCCCCCGCCATGGCGGAGGCGGACATAGCCTTTGCCCTTGGCTCTGGCACTGACATGGCAAAGAGGGCAGGGGATGTGGTGCTTTTGAAAGGTATAGAGGGGCTAATTGCCTTCTTCGAGGAGAAGGAAAGGACCATGAAAAGGATAAAAGAAAACCTCTTTTGGGCTTTCCTATATAACCTTCTTGGCATTCCTGTGGCTGCGGGGCTTCTCTACAGCAAGGGTATACAGCTTAAGCCAGAGATGGCAGGGCTTATGATGGCTTTCTCCTCTTTGAGCGTAGTCTTGAATTCCTTAAGAAAATAGTGTATAATAAGCAACTTGTTACGAAGGAGGTTGGTATGGCACTCAGGATAAGGGTTTCCAGATACGGAAGGAGACACCATCCCATATACAGGATTGTGGTGGCTGACGCAAAGGCTCCAAGAGAGGGAAAGGTGGTGGATGTTATAGCTACCTACGACCCTGTTGACAAAAGGCTTATAGAGGTTAAAGAGGAAAAATTAAAGGACTGGCTCCAGAAAGGGGCGGAGATAACGGACAGGGCAAAAGCCATACTCAAGAACGCAAAAATACTCTAACAGGAGGTAGACCATGAGCCAACTAAGGGACATCGTGGAGATTACTGCAAAATCTTTGGTAGACAACCCTGAAAGGGTGAACGTGCAAGAGATAGAGGGGGAAAAAACGGTGGTTATTGAACTAAGGGTGGATAAGGCGGACCTGGGGAAGGTCATAGGTAGGGGTGGTCGTATAGCCAGGTCTCTCAGAACCATCCTTGCCTCCATGGGTAGGAAGATAAACAAAAGGGTAGTTCTTGAGATACTTGAGTAGTTTATAATAAGTTTCCATGGGAAGGACGATAAAGATGGCTGAGTCCCCCATGGAGGGGCATCCTGACAAGCTGGCAGACCTCATAGCGGATGCCTTGTTGGACGAGTTTCTGAAAAAAGATGCCTACAGTAGGGTCTCCATAGAGATACTCCTTCTGTCGGGCATGACCTTTGTGGCAGGTCATGTGTCCACAGAGGGCTATGTGGACATACCCGGTGTGGTCAGAAAAACTATAAAAGAAACGGGTTATAGCAGACCGGAGCACGGTTTCGACGCGGACTCCTCCGCAGTTATCACTTCCATAGAGGAGCAGAGCCCGGAGATAGTTCTGGGTATATCCTCCGAAGGGGCAGGAGACACGGCCACCGTCGTAGGCTACGCCTGCAGGGATACTCAGAGCTACATGCCCCTACCCATAGACCTCGCCCACAAGCTCTCAAAAAAGGTTGCGGAGCTAAGGAAGTCAGGAAAGGCACCCTTTTTACGCCCTGACGGTAAAGTGCTTATAACCACAGTTTACGAGGAGGGCAAGCCCCTCTTCGTCAAGGATGTTATCCTCTTCTGTCAGCACGACCCGGAGACCTCTCTTGAAAAGCTCAGAGACTTCTTAGTAGAAGAAGCGGTCCGAAAGGTGGTGTCTCCTTCTCTTTTACATAGGGAAACCAGAATACTCGTTAACCCCTCAGGTAGGTTTGTGCTCGGTGGACCTGCGGCGGATGCGGGGCAGACAGGTAGGAAAATCGTCTCCGATGCCTACGGAGATGTAGCCTACTCGGGTGGTAGTGCCTTCTCCGGGAAAGACCCAACCAAGACCGACAGAACCGCCTCTTACATGGCTCGTCTGATGGCAAAGCATGTGGTGGCCGGAGGTCTTGCGGACAGGTGTATGGTTCAAATGGCTTACGCCTTTGGTATGAGCGAGGTTATAGCCTTTGACATAGAAACCTACGGGACGGAAAAGCTGGAAAAGGAGAAGATAATACAGAGGCTTCTTGAGGTCTTTCCTACAAATCCAAAGAGGATGATAGATTTTCTGGACCTGAGAAAACCTATATACAAACAGACCGCCTGTTACGGACACTTTGGAAAAGAAGGGCTTCCTTGGGAAAGGCTTACGAGGGTGGAGGAATTCTCAGAGCTCAAGTAGAAGGTCAAGGTAGACAGCGCCACCAAAGGCGCATATATCCTTACCGAGGTTCTTGTATAGCCCGTCGTATCTTCCACCACCAGCTACGGGTTGACCTATACCCGGATGATAAAACTCGAAGACAAGACCTGTATAATAGCCCTTCGGTCTTATCTCCGAAAGGTCAAACACCACCTTGAAACCTTTCAACCTTTGGGCTACTTCTCTAAGCCTCTGGCAGTGTTGAGAAAAGTTTGGGTGCTTTCTTTCAAAGCTATGGAGCACTTCAGGTCCTCCGTGAGCAAGGAGCAGGTCTTTGAGGGGGGCAACTTCCTGCCCAAGAGAGAAGTTCTTCTCCATTAGAGCTCCCCTGTAAGCTTCTCCGTATTCTGTCAACAAACCTTCCACCACTGCCACATGACCGAGGCTCAGAGTAAGTCCTTCCATACCACAGGCTTTCAGGTAGTCTCCTATAGACTGAAGAACCTCCACCTCCGCCTCCAAGGTAGGGTCTCCCAGAAGTTCCACGCCTACCTGATAGCTCTCGAGCTCTCCGCCCGGTGAGAAGGTGTTGCCCCAGTAAAAAACCTTAAGGGGTAAGGGAAGTTCTCTCTGAAGGCTCAGGAAGCGAGCAAGGCTTAGAGTCCAGTCCTTCCTCAAACACAACAAACTTCCGTCCTGAAGACTACCCACAACGAAGGGGGCTTCTCCGTAAAGTTCCTGACTGTATACCTCAAGAGAAGGTAGCACCATATAGCGGTAATCTTTGAAGACCTCGCAGGCTTTTATAAAGAAGTTCTTAAGCCTCTCAGAATCTTCAAAGTTGAAAAACCTCTCGTGAGGCGGTATCACTTTCATGAGCCTAACCTATACAAAAACCTACTTTATCAGTTCACCCATCTTGAATATGGGCATGTATAGGGCTATTAGTATGGTTCCAACTGCGCCACCTATGAAGACTATAAGCATAGGTTCTATAAGCTTTATCATACCCTCCACCGCCTTATCAAATTCATCCTCGTAAAATCTGGCTATAGTGTCGAGCATGTCGTCAAGCCTACCCGTATCCTCTCCTACCCTTACCATGGCTATTATAAGTTTTGGAAACATACCGGTTTTCTCCAGAGCTCTATACATAGGTTCTCCTTCAATAACACTCTTTTTGGCGGTTTCAATCGCCTGTTTTATAACCACATTACCAGTTACCTGACCAGCTATCTCAAAGGCTCTTTCCAAAGCTACACCGCTGGAGAAGAGAGTTGCCATAGTTCTCGCAAATTTTGCCATGGTGCTTTTCATAACAAGCTCACCCATCTTCGGTGCTTTTAGCATAAAGGCATGAACAGACTTTCTAAACTGATAGCTACTTCTCATTAGAAGCTTGAAGATAAAGATAAAACCCACTAAAAAAGCAAAAAAGGAGGGTAATCCAGACCTGAGTGCATTGGAAGCGGAGATAAGCATCTGCGTAGGAAGAGGTAGCTCTCCACCAAAAGAGGCGTAAATTTCTGCAAAGGTAGGGACAAGAAAGTAAAGTATGCCTGCTATTATAGCTGTAGCCACTATCAGCACGAAGGTAGGGTAAAAAGCGGCACTTTTTATCTTGCTCTTTATCATCGCCATCTTTTCGTAGTAGTCCGCAGCCCTTATCAAGGCTACATCCAGGTTACCAGTTTCTTCACCCACCCTTACCAGATTGACGACAAAGTCGGGGAACACCGTAGGAAATTCCATCATAGAGTTGGATACGGGCTTTCCTTCACTAACCATCTTGGCAACTTTTTTGCTGGCCTCTGCAAGCCTTTTATCAGGCAGCTGTTCTGCGAGGATGTTAAGGCCGTCTATGAGGTTTAAGCCTGCGTTTATCATCGTGCCCAGCTGTCTGCAGAATATGGAAAGTTCTCTATCCTTTACCCTCCCACCCCCGAGAATAGGAAGGGTAAAGGGCTTTTTTTCCTTTTCCCTCTCTTCCTTGTCCACCCTCGTTATTTCTACTAAGTTCAGACCTTTCTGTTGCAACTCCACTATGAGGGCTTCCTCGGTAGGATAATTCTCTTCCTTTTCTACGAAGGAGCCCCTTTCGTCAAAAGCTTTATACCTAAACTTAGGCATGGCTTAAGCTTTTCCAAGCATTCTTTCAAGCTCTTTCGTGTCTGGTGAATACTTGAAGGCATCTTCAATGGATATAAGACCTGCTCTGTAAAGCCCGTAAATAGACTGGTTCATGGTTTGCATACCCGTTTGAGCCTGTCCGCTCTGCATTATGGAGTATACCTGCTGTAGCTTGTTTTCTCTCACGAGGTTTCTGATTGCGGTGTTGGGTATCATCAACTCGTAGGCAAGAACCTTACCCCCACCTATCTTAGGTATAAGTCTCTGAGATATGACGCCCTGAAGCACAAAGGAGAGCTGTATCCTTATCTGTTCCTGCTGTTCCGGCGGGAAAACATCTATTATTCTGGTAATTGTGGATATGGCGGTGTTGGTGTGTAGAGTTCCGAAGACCAGGTGCCCCGTCTCAGCTGCGCGGATGGCTATCTCAATTGTTTCCAGGTCCCTCATCTCACCCACAAGTATCACATCAGGGTCTTCTCTAAGGGCCGCTTTCAGGGCGTCCGCAAAGTTAAGCACATCTTCTCCAAGTTCCCTTTGGTTCACTATGCTCTTCCCGTGCTGGAAGACATATTCTATGGGGTCTTCCACAGTTATTATGTGATGGGGAAAGTTTTGATTTATGTAATTTATAAGGGCTGCAAGGGTTGAGGTTTTCCCTGAGCCTGTGGGTCCTGTGACGAGGACAAGACCCATACTCTTGTTGCACAGGTCCAGAACCTTCTCCGTCAGACCTAGTTCCTTTATATCCATTATCTTGTGAGGCAATCTCCTAAGGACCGCCGCAATTGACCCCCTTTGGAAAAACACATTTGCCCTGAACCTGCCTATGTCCTTGACACCAAAGGAGAAATCCACCTGGTTCCTCTCTTCCAGAGTTTTCCTGTGTCTTTCAGACATAACAGAATAGGCAATCTTCTGGGTCATGTCTGGGGTGAGGATAGGGTATTCCATGAGTTGAACGATTTTTCCGTCCACACGCAGTGCGGGTCTTGCACCTGCGGTTATATGGATGTCTGACGCCTTCAACTGAACAGCCCTCTGAATTATATCCGATAGCTTGACCTCATTATAAACACCAGGCATCTTCTCCGTGGGCGTCACCTTAACCTCCTTCTATTTAAATATAATACACCATCCAGATTCTGTGTAGCATAGGATAATATAGAGCATAGCTGATGGAGGCGAGCAAGAGGAAGCTTGCTCTCTTTTTCCTACGCAAGGTCGTGTCTTATACTATAATTGAAAAGCATGAGGGTGAAGAGCTTACTTCTTACGCTGACCTTACTTACTTTTGCCCTTTCCTGCGGTCCCATAACAAAAGAAGATTTTGAAAAGAGGACTGCAAGTCTGGAGAACAGGATAGCCCAGCTCGAAGAGAAGCAGAGGTTACTCGAGGAAAGGAACCTAAGGACAGAGGGCAGGGTGGACGCTATCTCTGAGAACTTGGCAAGTGTAAGGCTTGACCTTGAAAGACTGAAGTTAAAGGGAGGAAATCCGCAGGAAACCGCCCTAAAACTGCCTGAACCAAAGAAAGAGCCATCTCCGCAGAAGCAGCAAGAGGCTACAGCAAAACAGGAAGTTCAACCCAACCCAGCCCCACAAGAAGGTTATCAGAAGGAATACGAGGAAGCTTTAAAGTTTTATGACCTAAGACAGTTGAACCAAGCCAGAGACAGGTTTATAGAATTTATAAAGAGATATCCAAGGACGCCCCTTACGGATAACGCTTACCTTTGGCTCGGGGTAGTTTACAGAGACCTTGGAGAAACCAACAAAGCGGAGGCGGTCTGGCTCACCTTAGTGGAGAGGTGCCAAAAGAGGGAAATGTTGGACTGTAATAAGGCACCCTCCGCCCTACTACAGTTAGCAAGGCTCTACGAACAGAGGAACGATAGCCAAAAGGCAAGAGAGTTTTATGAAACCATAATAAGAGACTATCCTCTGTCTGAGGAAGCAAGTCTTGCAAAGGTAAAGCTGGGCAGATGATATGAAGGTGCCGAAACACCTGGCGGTAATCATGGACGGGAACGGCAGATGGGCAAAGAAAAGGGGCTTGCCCAGAATAGCAGGACACTATGAAGGCGTAAAGAGGGCGGAGGAACTGGTAGAAGCCTGCATAGACCTCGGCATAAGATGGCTGACGCTGTTTGTATTTTCCACTGAGAACTGGAAAAGGCCTGAGAGCGAGGTAAGAGCTCTCATGAGGCTTCTTGAGGGCTACCTCAGAGAAAACTGGGAAAAATTAATGAAAAAGGGTATTCGCGTTTCCTTCATAGGTAGGCGAGACAGGATACCTTTAAGCCTTCTGAGAGAAATGGAAAAGGTAGAAGGGTTAAAACCTCGTGGGGAAAAGCTCCACGTGTTTCTTGCGGTAGACTACGGGGGCAGGGACGAGATAATAAGAACGGTCAGAAAAATACTCAGAGAGGGCGTGGAACTTGACGAAAAAAACTTCAAGCTCTTTTCTGACCTGAGTGGTGCACCGGACCCAGACCTTCTCATCCGCACGGGAGGAGAAAAGAGGATATCCAACTTCCTTCTGTGGCACTTAGCCTACACGGAACTTTACTTTAGCGAAACTTACTGGCCAGACTTCCACAAGGCGGAACTCTTGAAGGCTCTTGAGGACTTTTCAAAGAGGGAAAGGAAGTTCGGTGCGGTCCTTTAAAAGTAGAGAACTCGCAGGACTTTTAATAGGTTCCACAACCCTTCTTGTAAGCCTCTCGCCCTATCCCCTCTTTTATCTTGCCATCCTTTGCCTTTCTCTTCTCGTAGGTCTTGAGGTTTCAAGGGCGGTGGGGCTCAAAGCCTTCTACGTCGCACCCCTTACCTTCTTCTTTGCTTCCCTCGCCCCTGAGCTGGGTTTTATCTCTCTGCTTCTTCTTTCTCTGTATGTGGGTTGGAGGAGCTGGTCTATGGAAGATTTCTTAAAGGCTTTGCTGGTCTCTCTGTATGGGGGTTTCCTCTTCCTTTTCCTCCTCCAGCTAAAGAGCATGGGAGATTATGCTCTCTTGAAGCTCCTTCTCTTCGTGTGGGCAGTGGATGTATTTTCTTACTACAGTGGTAAAAAGTTTGGCAGAAGGTGGATGGCTCCTAGGCTTTCCCCTAAAAAGACCTGGGAAGGGCTTCTGGGTGGTGTTCTGGCAGGTTCCCTTGCCCTTCTACTCTTACACGGACAAAAGGGTCTTCTTTGGTCGCCCCTTTTGGTATCTGGTGCAGTTTTTGGTGACCTTTTCAAGAGCTTTATAAAAAGGCAAGTGGGTATAAAGGACTTCTCTGGGGTGCTCGGAGAACACGGAGGCTTTACCGACAGGTTTGACTCGCTCCTCTTTACTGCACCCCTTTACCTCTTTCTCTTAAAATTTTAAACATGGAAAGGTTAAAGGAGTGGGTGGAAGAGAGCATCGGTGCGGGTTACGAATATGAAGTCTATGTGGAAAAAAGACACAGGACCACCATAGAGAGCTCTGAGGAGAGCTTGGAAAACCTCATAAGGTCCGAAGATGCGGGCATAGGCATAAGGGTCTTTAAGGACAGAAAGATGGGCTTTTCTTACACTACAGACTTACAGGAATCGGCGGTTAAAAGATGTGTAGAGACCGCCATGGAAATGTGCAGTATAACGCCCGAAGATGAGGGCTTCCTTCTGGGTAGCTGTGAAAATTGGGGAGAGTTGAGGACTTATTACGACCGGAGGGGCATAGAGAAACCCCTTGAGGAAAAGATAGAGTTGGTCGTAGGTCTGGAGAAGTTGGCAAAGAGCCTGGACCCTAGGGTAAGGGGGGTAAGGAAGGTTAGTCTTAAAGAGACAGAGATGGAGGTTCTATGCTTTAACTCTCGTGGGCTTTTCTATCTTTACAGAGGCACTTGGTATAATTCTCTGATAGCGGTGCTTGCAGAGGAGGAAGGGGATCAGTCTATCTCCTATGAGTTTACGGGCTCCAGAAGCCTTGAGGAGCTGTCCTTGCAGAGCATGGTTGAGGATGCGGTCTTCAAAGCCACCGCCACCCTTAAACCCTCCACCTTTGAAACGAAAAGGATGCCCGTGGTCTTATACAGAGACGCCTCCGCCATGATACTTGAGGCTTTCAGTCCTATCTTTCTTGGAGACAGCCTCGTGAAGGGTAAAACCTTCCTGAAGGGTAAGGAGGGTGAAAGGGTCTTCTCGGAGAAGCTCACTCTCGTAGACGACGGAAGTAGGGAAGGGGGTTTTCTCACCTTGCCAGTTGATGCGGAGGGCTATCCTACGAGTAGAAAGTTATTGGTAGAAAAGGGCAAGTTTGTGGGCTTTCTTCACAGCACCTACACTGCGGTAAAGTCCGGTAGCAAGCCCACAGGTAATTCTTTGAGGGATGGCTTTAAGAGCCTACCCGCCTCCAGCATAACGAACATCTATGTAGAGCCAGGAAAGCTAAGTCTTGAGGACCTGCTCCAGCAGGGAGAGGTTCTTCTTATAACAGACCTCATGGGTCTGCACACGGTAGACCCCGTATCCGGGGACTTTTCCCTTGGTGCCTCTGGTATAATATACCGAAAGGGCAAAAGAGAAAGGGGCGTTAGGGGTGTAATTATAGGGGGTAACATAAGAGAGTTGTGGAGTTCGGTGGTGGAAGTGGGTAGCGACCTAAAGTTTTACGGTAATGTGGGCTCTCCCTCTCTCCTTATAGAAAACCTGACGGTAGGAGGTTAAAATGCTCAGGTATATCGCTTTTCTTCTTCTGATAGCTGGAACCTTGCTTTTATTCGCAGGTCAGTGGATAGCCTTTGAAATATACGCAAACAGGAAGCTCTCAAAGATAAACCAAAACCTGGCTACCTTCCTCGCAGGTGCGACCTCGGCAGAAAGCGCGTTAAAAATACCCTATCCGGAAGAGAGCCTCTTTTTGATAAGAAAAGAAGAAGGCGGGTTTATAACCACGGGGAGAGGTCCCCTTTCCTTAGATGGGGAAAATTACCTGTCCGCCGCTCAGGGTCGGGTATCTGTATACACGAAGAGTATAAGTTTAGGTGAATATCTCAACGCTCTTCTGGAAAAACCCCTTGCCTTAGGTATATCTATATCAGGTCTTGTCCTTTTCCTAACTGCCCTTGCGTTTCTACTGAGAGGGCAAGGGTTGCCCCCTTCCTCAGGGCAAAAGGTCAGCTTGCAAGAGAAAGAGTTGCTTGTGAAGCTAAAGGCGGTTAGAACTGCGCTCGCCCTTGGTGGTGTTATACCAAAGGAGAGCTTAGAGGAGGCTAAGGGTATAATAGAGGATATAATTAAGAGGATGGAGGGTAAAGGATGAACGTGCTCATCGTTTCCTTTGACAAGGAACTTGTCAGCAAGCTCAAGGAAGCCCTTAAGGAGTACAATGTGGTGGATGTGAAGAACGGTGAGGAAGCCATAAACACCGTTTCCTCCTTCATAGATACGGTGATATACGATGCGGTAGCAGGTTCCATATCGGAGGAGGATATAAACAACATGTACCGTAGTAAGTTCAAGGATGCTAAGTATATAATCCTTGTGGACGACATATTTCCAGTTGATATGAACAACATAATACCGCCAAAAAAGCTCAAGCTTGCAAGAGACGAGGCGTCAGACAAGATAGTGGAAGCCCTCTTCGGGGACATAGTGGAGTTGCCCTTTCAGATAGAAGAAACTCTACCACCTCAGGGAATACCACAGTCTCAGGAAGAAGGACTTGCCCTTGAAAAAATCTTCTTTGAGGCGGAGGCAGAGGAGAGCCTCCCCTTTATACAGGAGCCCCAGGTGGAAGAAGTGCCTGAACTTGGAAAGAAAGCACCAGAAAGCCCTACGCTCAAAAAAGTTTTGATAGTATCCTTTGACAGCAACCTTATAGGTAAGCTAAGGGAGGTGCTTTCTGGACAAGGAGAAATACTGGAAGCTAAGAACATGAAAGAGGTTGGGGATAAGGCGAGGGAAG
>JANWWH010000025.1 GCA_025056375.1 Aquificaceae bacterium | reverse complement strand
GAAACACCAGAAACCTCAAGCTATATCGTGAAAAGGTAAGGAGAGGAGAAAGACCCGTGGAGCAAACAGAGAAGCTTGAGGGCGGAGATAAGTTATATGACTACCTTTTTGTAGCTCTCAGGACGAGAAGGGGCGTAGAGAAAAGCCTTTTGGGGAATTTAGGTAAGGGGCTTGAGGAGTTTTTTGAGGAAGAAGGCGAGAGGCTAAGGCTCAACAGGAGGGGTATGCTACTCATAAACGAGGTGCTACTGAGGCTAAGAGATGCCATGGTAAAATAACCTTATGTTAAGGCTTCGCAGGGCAAAGTCTGTAAAGGGTAGTTTAAGAGTTCCTTCGGACAAATCCATATCTCACAGGGCGGTTATTCTCTCTTCTCTTGCAAACGGAGAGAGCTATGTGAGGGAGTGGCTCAGCTCTGCGGACACGAAAGCAACCCTAAACATCCTCAGAGCTCTCGGAACCAAAATAGTCAGAAAAGGAAAAGACCTCAAAGTTTACGGAAGGGATTACCTTTTCTCCGAGCCCCCCGATGTGCTTGACGCAAAAAACTCGGGCACTACCGCAAGGCTTATGCTTGGAGTGCTCTCCACCCAACCCTTCTTTTCCCTCGTAACCGGTGACAAAAGCCTGAGGCGGAGACCTATGCTGAGGGTGGTGGAGCCTCTGAGAGAGATGGGTGCTTTTCTGGACGGAAGAGAAAGGGGCAACCGCCTGCCAGTGTGCGTAAGGGGTGGGAAGATAAGGGGTATATCCTTTTTCAACAGGAAAGCCTCCGCACAGGTCAAGTCCTCTCTTCTGCTGGCAGGTTTGAGGGCTGAGGGTTACACGGAGGTGGTGGAGCCACTTCTTTCAAGAGACCACACGGAGAGGATGCTTAGAGCTTTTGGCGTGAAGCTTCATCAGATGGAAGGTAAGGATGGGCATGTGATAAAGGTGGAAGGTGGTCAGAGCCTGAAGTCCACCGAGATATTCTGCCCTGCGGACCCTTCCTCCGCCAGCTTCTTCGTTGCCCTCGCTGCGCTCTTGGATGGTTCAGAGCTCCTGCTAAAGGACGTGCTGGTGAACCCCACCAGAGATGGCTTTTTCAGAAAGCTTCAGGAGATGGGGGCAGATGTCCGCTACGAAAACCTTAGAGAGATCTCCGGTGAGCCCGTGGCGGACGTTTACGTAAGACACAGGGGCAGGCTCAGGGGCGTTGAGGTAAAGCCTGAAGAAGTGCCTTCCATGATAGATGAGCTCCCGGTGCTGGCGGTTGCGATGGCACTTTCGGAGGGGAGCTCAAGGGTTAGGGGGGCTGAGGAGCTGAGGGTCAAGGAAAGCGACCGCATAAGGGCGGTGGTGGAAGGTCTTAGAGCCATGGGCGTAAGTGTAGAGGAGTTTGAGGACGGCTTTGAACTGGAGGGTGTGGAAACCCTAAAGGGGGCAAAAGTAAAGACTTATGGAGACCACAGAATTGCAATGGCCTTCTCCGTGGCAGGGCTCTTGGCGGAGGGTGAGACACTTATTGACGACCCCAGCTGTGTGGCGGTTTCCTACCCAGATTTTTACAAAGACCTTGACTATATTTTAATTAGATGATAAGAAGACCCCTTGTCAGAGAGGCGATACACATATACGACCTTATAAACCACTACGCAAGAGAGGGCATCCTGCTTCCGAGAAGTTTAAGCTCCATATACGAAAACATAAGAGACTTCTGGGTTTTTGAGAGGGGGGGTCAGATACTGGGTTGCGTTGCCCTTCACATACTCTGGGAAGACTTAGCGGAGATAAAAAGCCTGGCGGTCAGAGAAGACCACAGGGGAGAAGGCATAGGTCTTGCTCTCGTAGAAACCTGTCTGAAGGAAGCAAAGGAGCTGGGTATAAAAAGGGTCTTCGTCCTCACCTACGCGCAGGGCTTTTTCTCAAAGTTCGGCTTTGAAGAAGTGGAAAAAACTAAACTGCCCCACAAGGTATGGGGTGAATGCATAAACTGTGTGAAGTTTCCCTCCTGCGATGAGGTAGCTCTGTGGCTGGATTTGGAAAAGAAACCCGTAGGACATGACGCTAAGGTTTAACTACATAAGGTCCGGGGAGAAACTGCAGAGGGTTTACGAGCATCTGAGGGAAGAAAGATACCTTTTTTTCGACACGGAGGTCTCTGGGGACAGAATAAGGCTCGTCCAGATAGGGGGTGAAGGGGAGATTTTTATATTAGACCTTTTCGACTTGGGGGAAGGGGGCGTGCTCTTTCTGAAGAAGCTCCTCTCTGAGAAGGGTATAGTAGGGCATAATCTGAAGTTTGACCTTAAATACCTCTACTCTTACGGTGTGGAACCTTATGCGGTCTTCGACACCATGATAGCCAGCCAGCTTTTGGGCAACACGGACAAACACTCTCTGCAGAAGGTTGCCATGCACTACTTAGGGCAGGTGCTCGATAAAAGCCTTCAGGCTTCCAACTGGGGACAGCCCTTTTTAGGAAGGGAGCAACTTGAATACGCGGCGTTGGATGTGAAGGTAGTCAGAGATCTGTTTCACCTCTTCCTCCAAAAGCTAAACGAGAAGCCACACAGGGAAGAAACCTTACTAAAGACAAGAACCTCGAGGGTTTTTGGTCTTCTCAATCCAGTGGCTATAGTGGAGATGGCTTTTGTTCAGGAAACCACAAAGCTTGAGCTCAACGGTATACCCGTGGACGGAGAGGAGCTGGAGAGAAAACTCAGAGAGCAGGATAGGGAGCTTCAGAGAAAGGTTATGAACTTTTTCTCCAAACATAGGGTAGACCCCATGTCTCCAAGACAGGTAGGTGAGCTCCTCACAAAAAGGTTTGGGCTTGACCTTCCAAAGACGGAGAAGGGTAACGTGTCCACCGACGACAAGGTGCTCTCCGAATACGTCCAACATCCGGTCGTCTCCGAGCTTCTCGAGATAAGAAGCCTTAAGAAAACCATAGAGAAGCTACAGGAGATAAGGGAAAGGCTTAGAGATGGCAGGGTTTACCCCGAGTTCAGACAGATAGGGGCTATAACGGGGAGGATGGCAAGCATGAACCCCAACGTGCAGAACATACCCAGACCTTTAAGGAGCATATTCAGGGCGGGCGAAGGGAACACCTTTGTGATGGCGGACTTTTCGCAGATAGAGCTGAGGATTGTGAGCGAGTATGTGGGCGAGGAGAGGATGGTAAGGGCCTTCCTCGAGGGTAGGGACTTGCACCGTTATACCGCAGGGGTCTTTCTCCAAAAGCCAGAAGAGGAGGTTACGAAGGAGGAGCGTCAGCTCGCAAAGGCGGTCAACTTTGGTCTTATCTACGGCATATCTGCAAAGGGTCTTGTGGACTATGCAAAAACCTACGGTGTGGACCTTTCCCTCGAAAGCGCCCAGAGGATAAGAGAAAGCTTTTTTTCCTACTACAGTGCCATAAGGGCTTGGCACGAGAGGGTAAAGAAGGAACTGAGAGATTTCAAGGAATCAAGAGGGCACACCCTTTTGGGAAGAGCTTACATCGCCCATACCTTCCCCGACGCGGTCAACTACCCCATACAGGGAACAGGTGCAGACCTTCTCAAGCTCTCCGTCCTCATGTTCGATGCGGAGCTAAGGAGAGAAAACCTAAAGGCGAGGGTGGTAAACCTCGTTCACGACGAGGTGCTGGTAGAATGCGAAGAGGGGGTGGCGGAGAGGGTGGCGGAGCTCTTGATGAGAGCCATGAAGGGAGCTGGAAGAGTGGTGCTAAAGCAAGTGCCCGTGGAGGTTGAAGTTTCAATAAACAAAAGGTGGAAAAAGGATTAAACTATATAACCATGGGGAGGTGGATGTATTTGCTAAGCCTTTTGCTCTTCTCTTGCGGGCAAAAGATGGGCACTCTGGAGGACTACGAGAAGAGAAACCCTTACCCCGCAAAGGAAGAAAAAGTTGAGTATGCCTCAAAGGGGAGCCTCATGCCCAAGGATGGTTATCAAGACCTTTACTCGGAGAGGAGAGCGAGCAGGGTTGGAGACATCCTCTTCCTTCAGGTAGTAGAAAGCATAAGCGCAGTGGAGAGCCTTTCTACGCAGACCAAGAGGTCCTCCGACTTTCAGCAGGGTATAAGCTCCTTCTTTGGTATTTCTCAGAATACGCTTTCAGACATAGGCGGGCGTGGGGCGGGTCAGTTCAACGCTCAGGGCTCGGGAAGTGTTCAGCAAAGGGGCATCTTGAGCACCAAGCTTGCAGGAAGGGTTATGAAGGTCTTTCCTAACGGCACACTGCTTGTGGAAGCCAAAAAGAGCATAACCATGAGGAACGTGCAGAGAGAAGTGGTCCTAAGGGGTATAGTGAGACCTGAAGACATTGACAGCACCAATACGGTCACCAGCGACAGGGTGGCAAACCTTGAAGTGTTCATAGACGGGAAGGGTTTTGCGGCGGATGGAGGTAGTCCGGGATGGCTGGCAAGAATATTTGCAAAGCTATTGCCCTTCTGATGCTCCTTTTCTCTCTAAGTTTTGCCACCCGGGTAGGTGACATAGCTACCCTTGAGGGTGGAAGGAGTAACTACCTTGTGGGCTACGGGTTGGTGGTGGGCTTGAAGGGAACGGGTGACGGCAAAGGCACACTTTTTACCGTGAGAAGTATCGCCAATATGCTAAACAGAATGGGTATAGTAGTAGACCCAAGGAGGATAACCACAAAGAATGTGGCGGCGGTCACGGTCACCGCCAAACTGCCACCCTTCGTAAAGCCCGGCATGAGGGTGGACGTAGAAGTGTCCTCCTTAGGAGATGCCAAGAGCCTCGAAGGTGGAACTCTCCTTCTCACACCCCTTAGGGGTCCCGACGGTGAGGTCTACGCGTTAGCTCAGGGTCAGGTTATAGTAGGAGGTTACGAAGCCCGTGGAAGGGGTGCCCAGCAGGTAAAGAACACGCCCACTGTGGGCTTTATCCCTAACGGAGGTGTGGTGGAGAAGGAGATACCCTCTCAGAGCCTCTCAGATGAGATAAACCTCTATCTGGATAGCCCGAGCTTTTCTCTTGCAAAGCTCCTTCAAGACAGGATAAACACCGAGTTTGGTATGCAGGTGGCGACCGCCGTGGATGGTAGCACTTTAAGGCTGAAAAAGCCTGAGGGTATGAGCATGGTGGAGTTTTTGGCAAGGGTTGAGGATACAAGGGTAGAGGTGCCCTCAGTGGCAAAGGTAGTTGTGGATAGCAGGTCTGGACTTATCCTCCTCGGTGGAGATGTTACCATAAACCCGGTCTCCGTGGCAGTTGGTAGTCTTACTGTGACGGTAAGGGAAAGCCCAGAGGTGGTTCAACCCCCACCCCTTTCTCCCGGTGAGACCAGGGTTGTTCCAAGGACGGAGGTAAGGGTTCAGGAGAGGGAGGCAAGGATGCTCGAACTTCGTGGTGCCACCGTCTCTCAGCTGGTGGATACCCTAAACAGGATAGGGGCTACACCAAGAGAGATAATATCAGTGCTTCAGGCTATAAAGGCGGCAGGTGCCCTAAGGGCAAAGCTGGAGGTGCTCTAAAGTAGGACAAGCTCAACCCTCGCCCTCTCTTCA
This sequence comes from Aquificaceae bacterium, assembly GCA_025056375.1. Classification (GTDB taxonomy): domain Bacteria; phylum Aquificota; class Aquificia; order Aquificales; family Aquificaceae; genus Pampinifervens. Next base: position 12,588 of record JANWWH010000025.1, on the reverse strand, counting down.
TCCACACCCACCACCTTCACGCGCACCCTATCCCCAAGCCTGAAGACCTTCCCCGTGTTTACACCCACAAGTCGGTGAGCGGGCTCGTCGTAAATATACTGGTCTTCCTTAAGGGCTGTTATGTTTACAAGCCCCTCCACCAGATATTCCCGAACCTCTACAAAAAGACCAAAGGATAGGACACCTGTTATTATGCCCTCAAACTCTTCACCAAGATGGGCTTTCATAAAGCGAGCCTTCAGCCTGTCTATGGCTTCCCTCTCCACCTTTTCTGCGAGCCTCTCTTGCTGAGAGAGGTGAAGCCCCGCCATCTCCAAGTAAGAAAGGGTCTTCCCGTAATCCACTTCCTCACCCCTCAGGGCTCTTTTCAAGAGCCTGTGAACTATGATGTCCGCATACCTCCTGATAGGAGAGGTAAAGTGGGTGTAATGCTCGGAGGCAAGACCAAAGTGTCCCAGGTTGTGGGGTGAGTAGTGAGCTCTTTTCATGGAACGGAGGGTAAGGAACCGCACCAGATTTTCTTCGGGTCTTCCTTCAAAGTCTTCGATGATACTTTGAAAGAACTTGGGGTTTAGACTAGCCCTCTTTACCCTGTAACCCAGACCCGCCAGTATCTCAAGAAGGTTTTCCACCTTTGTGGGGTCTGGCTTTTCGTGAACCCTGTAGAGGCAGGGATACCCAGCCTTTTCAAGATGCATGGCTACCGTCTCGTTGGCACAAACCATGAACTGCTCTATTATACGGTGTGCCACATGCCTCTCGTAGGGTATCACCGCCACGGGCTCTCCGTATTCGTCCACTACCAGCTCCGCCTCAGGCAGGTCAAAGTCTATGCTACCCCTTTCCCATCTCGCCCTTGAGAGTATCCTGTAAAGGTTTTCCATGTGCCTGAGTGGTTCCACAAGATAAGCATACTTGCCCTCAAGGGCTGGGTCTCCTACTATGAGCCTGAGGGCTTCCCCGTAGGTAAGCCTCGCCTTGCTCCTTATGAGGCTTTCGTAAAGGTCATACTGGAGGAGCCTTCCCCTTTCGTCAAAGAGCATCTCACAGGTAAAGGCAACTCTATCTTCGCCAGGTTTTAGGCTACATAGCTCCGCGGAAAGTTTTTCAGGGAGCATGTGAAGAGCTCTGTCTGGCAGATAGAAGGTGAAGCCCCTTCTAAAGGCTTCTCTGTCCGTGGCGGAGCCTTCCTTCACAAAGTAAGAGACATCCGCTATGTGGACCCACAGCCTGTATCCCTCCGGACTTTTCTCTATAGCTACCGCGTCGTCAAAGTCTTTTGCCCTTTCTGGGTCTATGGTAAAGCATAGCTGTTCTCTCAGGTCTTTTCTAACTTCCTTCTCTGGCTTAAACTGGAGCCTTTCAACTTCTTTAAGAACCTCCTCAGGGTAGCTGGTTGGTAGGTTATGCTTTCTCGTGAGCACTTCTATGGTCAAGTTTTTCTCCTCGGGGTGACCGAGCACTTCCTTAATCCTCCCTAAGGCAGGGTGCTCTTTCGTAGGAAACCTCTTCAGCTCCACAACTACTAGGGTGCCTTCCTTTATTCCATCGCACCCCTCAAGTTTTATAATTTGGTGTTGGTTCTCGTCTATGGGGATACCAAGGCAGGACCTTTTCTCCTTGTGAACCTTGCAGAGGAGCTCCTTTTTTGCCCTTTTGAGAACCTTTATGACCCGTATCTCCTTTTTACCCTTGTATTTAACCACCTTTGCCCTTATCAGGTCTCCTCCAAAAAGCCTTGCCATCTCAAAAGGTGGTATGTAGATATCTTTCTTACCCTCTCCCAGCTCAAGAAAGCCAAAACCCGCAGGGTAGGGTATCACCCTGCCACTCACCACTTCCTCCTCTCCAAGAGAGTATCTACCCCTATCAAAGTTAAGCTTTCCAGCCTTTTTAAGCTTCCTGAGGCTCTTTTTAAGGGCTTTTCTACTCTTTTGGTCAGCGTTTAACCTACGGACTATCTCCTCAAAGGTAAGGGGTTTTTTTACGCTTTCAAGGAGTTTGAGGATTAACTCCTCCAGAGAAACCTCTTCCATTGTAAAATATTAAACCATGAAAGACTGGCAAAAATACACCGAAAGAATAGAAAGGCTTAAGTCCTCTCTGGAAGATGCCCTGGGGGGTCTTGATGTGGAGTATGAGCTCAAGACGCCGGGGGATGTGGGCTTTGACCCTTCCTTCAAGGTGCCCTATGTGCTTCTCAAATACTACACGGACGAGGAGCACGCACACGAGAGGAAGATAGAGCTCTTTGAATACTACCTTGAGGCACCCGTAGAAGAAACCACAAAGCTCATAAAAGACATGGTGGAAGAGTTCCTTATGGAGATTGACCAAAGCCAGTACGGTGGAGGTTGAGTTATAATATCTTACTTTGAGAAAATCAGGAGGAAAGGCATGGCATTACCTAAAACCTTGAAGGAAGACATAATAAGGAACTTTCAGAGGCACGAGGGCGACACGGGTTCACCAGAGGTGCAGGTGGCCATACTAACGGAGCGCATAAACCGGCTTACCGAGCACCTAAAGAAACACAAAAAGGACGTGCATTCAAGGCGTGGGCTCATAGCCCTCATACACGCAAGGAGAAAACACTTAGAGTATCTAAAGGAGAGGGATTACAAGAAATATCTGGAGGTGGTGGAAAAACTGGGGCTTAAGGTGAGATGATGGAAAGGGTATCCGCAAGGGTAGGAGAGACAGAGGTAATCATAGAAAGGGGTGAATACGCAAAGCTGGCGGACGGTGCGGTTGTTGTCCGTCAGGGGGACACCGCCGTCCTTGTAACCGCGGTCATGTCAGAAGAGCCCCTTCAGGGTATAGACTTCGTCCCCTTATCCGTAGACTACAGAGAACAGTCCTCCGCATGGGGCAAGATACCCGGTGGTTTTGCAAAAAGAGAGGGTAAGCCCACGGACAGAGAGATACTCGTCTCAAGGGTTATAGATAGACCTATAAGACCCATGCTACCCGAAGGCTTCTTCCACGAGGTGGTAATAACCGCCTTAACCTTATCTGCGGACGACCGATACGACCCGGATGTGCTCGCCATAACCGGTGCATCCACCGCCCTACACCTCTCGAGGGTGCCCTTTGAAGGCCCCATAGCAGGGGTAAGGGTATGCAGGGTGGATGGTAGGTTTTTGGCAAACCCTACATACGAAGAGAGGCAAAGGGCAGACTTAGAGCTGGTAATTGCAGGAAGCAAGGATGCCATAGTGATGGTGGAAGGGGGTGCAAAAGAAGTGGAGGAAGATACGCTGGCGGAGGCTCTTTACTTTGGTTTGGAAGCCCTGCAGGACCTCCTGAAAGCTCAGGAAGAGTTGAGAAGTAGGGTTGGAGTGCAAAAGGTTGAGTTTGAGGGAATGGAACTACCCGAGGAACTGCAGATTAGGCTGGAGGAGTTCTGCACTGAGGGGATACTCCGTTCCTTTGGCATAGAAGATAAGAGAGAGAGAAAAACCTACCAGTCAAACCTTCTGAAAGAGTTCATAGAAACCCACCAGATACCTGAGGAGCTTCAGTTCAAACTGGGATACAACTACAAGAAGCTCATAAGTAAGCTCATGAGAAAAAGGATACTGGAGGAGGGTCTCCGCATAGACGGCAGAGGTCCTAAGGATATAAGACCGATAAGTATACAGGTTCACCCCTTTGAAAGACCCCACGGCAGTGCGGTATTTACCAGAGGGCAAACCCAAGCCTTCGCCACCGCCACTTTGGGTTCACCCGAGGAAGCACAACTCGTGGAAAGCATATACGAAGGTGAAACCTTTAAAAGGTTTATGCTTCACTACAACTTCCCACCTTTCTCCACTGGCGAAGCCAAACCCTGGGGACCACCCAGGAGAAGAGAAATAGGTCACGGAGCTTTGGCGGAGAGAGCCATAGAACCTCTCATACCACCGGAGGCGGACTTCCCCTACATCATAAGGGTGGTTTCCAACATTCTTGAGTCCAACGGCTCCACCTCCATGGCTACCGTGTGCGCGGGTTCTCTTGCCCTTTTTGATGCAGGCGTTCCCCTAAAGAGGCATGTGGCAGGCATAGCTATGGGTCTTATCATGGAGGGTGAAAAGTATGTGGTCCTATCTGACATACTGGGGGACGAAGACCAGCTGGGTGATATGGACTTTAAGGTGGCGGGCACGGAAGTGGGCATAACCAGCGTGCAGATGGACATAAAGATAAAGGGTCTCAGAAAGGACATTATGAAGTCCGCACTACAGCAGGCGAGAGAGGGAAGACTATACATACTCCAGAAGATGAAAGAGGTATTGCCAGAACCAAGAAAGGAGGTATCCCCCTACGCACCCAAGATAGAGGTCATCACCATACCCGAGGATAAGGCTCTGGTGGTGATAGGACCCGGTGGTAGAAACGTAAAAGAGTTCAGGGATAAGATGGGCGTCTCCGTATGGGTTCACGAAGGTGGAAGGGTATCTCTTACCTCCAACTCAAAAGAAGCGATAGAGGAGGTTAAAAGGGCAATACAGAACCTCATAGCGGAGGTGGAAGTGGGTAAGGTATACAGGGGGAAGGTTACGAGGGTTGAACCTTACGGCGTATTTGTGGAGATACTGCCTGGGAAGGTGGGTCTTTTACATGTGAGCAAGATGGAAGGTTACATAAAGGATGTTAGGGCAAGGTTCAGCGTGGGGGACGAGCTTTTGGTAAAGGTTTTAGAAATTGACGAGCAGGGACGAGCTAAGTTAACCAACATGGGCATAAAGGAGCCGGCGTAGCTCAGGGGCAGAGCGAGGCACTCGTAATGCCTAGGTCGTGGGTTCAAATCCCACCGCCGGCTTGGAGACGGAGATGAAAGTTAAAGTGAAAAGGCTTCCTCACGGGGAGGACCTTCCCCTCCCCTTTTATGCTACAGAACATGCCTCCGGCATGGACCTTCTGGCGGCCGTGAAAGAGCCTCTATTGCTAAAGCCCATGCAAAGGGCACTCGTGCCTACGGGCATAGCCCTCGAAATACCACCGGGTTTTGAGGCTCAGGTAAGACCAAGAAGTGGGCTCGCCATAAGACATGGCATAACCCTTCTGAACGCGCCCGGGACGGTTGATGCGGACTACAGGGGCGAGATAAAGGTGATACTGATAAACCTTGGTGAAGAAGACTTCCTCATAAGGCGGGGAGACAGGATAGCTCAGATGGTCATATGCCCCGTCATAAGGGTAGAGCTTGAGGAGGTGCAGGAACTGAATTCAACGGAGAGGGCGGAGGGTGGCTTCGGTTCTACTGGATATAATATTTGAGCCATGGAAACACACACTATCTTTCTCCACCTTGCCATAATCCTCTTTCTTGCCCGCATCATAGGCGACTCCTTTGGAAGGCTTGGCTTTCCACCGGTGCTTGGGGAGATACTTGTGGGTGTAATTCTGGGGCAGAGTGCCCTTGGTATCATACCACCCAACGAGGTCCTTAAGCTCATTGCGGAGATAGGCGTCATCCTTCTGCTTTTTCACATAGGGCTTGAAGCGGACATAAGCCAACTCAAAAGAGTGGGATTTTCCGCCTTTGCGGTTGCCCTCGTGGGTGCTCTTACGCCCATGTTCCTCGGAACTCTCGTAAGCTATTACCTTCTGGAGCTCCCCTTTACCGTATCCCTCTTTATTGGTGGAACGCTGACAGCCACAAGTATAGGCATAACTGTAAGGGTGCTGGACGACCTTGGAAAGATGAAGGAAAGGTTTGCCCAGATAGTGCTGGGGGCTGCGGTGCTGGATGATATCTTTGGGGTTATAGTCCTCGCAGGTCTTTACGAGTTTTCTAAGGAAGGTCTGGTCCATTTCGATGCCTTGACCATGCTGGTGTTATACATAGCCAGTTTTTTTATCTTCTCCCCCATACTCGCTCAGATAATGGGGAGGTTGATAAACCTTCTCTCAAAAAGGTTGGGGACGGAGGACTTTATACCACCCACCGTAGTGGCGACCGTATTTCTCTTCGCCTACCTCGCCCACGAAGTAGGTTCTCCAGAGATATTGGGAGCTTTTACTGCGGGGCTCGCCCTCTCAAGACGTTTCGCCTTACCCTTTGCCATGTTCTTGAAGACGGACGAGAAGATGGCTCACAAAGTAGAGCACACCATTATGCCCCTTATGTGGGTGATGACCCCCATATTTTTTGTCTATGTGGGTCTTCAGCTGAACTTGAAAGCGATAGACTTCACTTCCCCGAAGTTCTGGCTCCTTTCTCTGCTCATACTGTTGGTTGCGGTGGTAAGTAAGGTCATATCGGGCTTTTTTGTAAGAGGCTCTATGAGGGAAAAGCTCCTTATAGGTTTTTCCATGCTTCCCAGGGGTGAAGTAGGTCTTATCTTTGCGGAGTTTGGAAGGCAAGGAGGGATATACGACCACACCCTCTATGCGGTAGTCATCTTCGTGGTGGCAGTTACAACCTTAATAGCACCCCTACTGCTAAAAGTGCTTGCGAGAGAATGAGGGTAGAGGATTTTGATTACCACCTACCCGAGGAACTTATAGCCAAATACCCCGTAGAACCAAGACACGGGGCAAGGCTTATGGTGCTCAACAGGAAAACCTTGGAAATAAAACACGACACCTTCTGGAACTTACCCCTTTACCTTCAGGAGGGAGACCTTCTGGTCTTCAACAACTCAAAAGTTCTACCCGCAAGGCTTCATGGAAGAAAGCCCACCGGCGGTAGGGTTGAGGTGCTCCTGACCGACTACATTACCAAAAGAGAATGGTATGCCCTTATTGGTGGGAAAGGCATAAAAGAGGGTATGAGGATAGATGTGGCGGAAGACCTACAGGTGGAGGTGCTCCAACATATAGAGGGGGGTAAGTTCAGGGTCAGACTTCTCTCTCCGGACCCCCTTAAGGCTTTAGACAAACACGGCAAGATACCCATACCCCCATACCTAAAAAGAGAGGAAGAAACCTTAGACAGGGTTTACTATCAGACGGTCTTTGCCTGTGTAGAAGGCTCTGTAGCTGCCCCCACCGCAAGCCTTCACTTTTCGGAGGAGCTCTTAAAGAGACTTGAGGAGCATGGAATAAAAAAGGCTTTTATAACTTTGCACATTTCCTACGGCACTTTTAAGCCTGTAAAGGTGCAGGATGTGGAGCTCCATAGAGTTGACCCAGAGTATGTAAAAGTGCCAGAAGAGACCATAAGGCTCGTAGAAGAGACAAAAAAAGCACTTGGTAGAGTGGTTGCGGTAGGAACTACGGTGGTAAGAGCTCTTGAGACCGCAGGCTTTAAACCCTTTGAAGGCTGGACAGAGCTATACATATATCCCGGATACAAGTTCAAAGTAGTAGACGCTCTGATTACCAACTTTCACCTTCCTAAGTCTTCTCTGCTCTTTTTGGTGTGTGCCTTTGGTGGAAGAGAATACATACTCAGAGCTTACCAGGAAGCGGTAAAAGAGAGATACAGGTTTTACAGCTATGGGGACGGCATGATAGTGTTTTAAAGTTCTACTCTTCCTTCCACCTTTTGTAGAGGTTATGTTTTATCCTGAGGCTGTCCAGAACCTTTCCTACGACAAAGTCCACCAACTCTTGCAAGGTATGGGGTCTGTGGTAAAAACCTGGGCTGGCAGGCAGAACTATGGCTCCTGCCTTAGACACCTTCAGCATGTTTTCAAGATGCACTTGTGAGTAAGGTGCCTCCCGCACCAAAAGAAGGAGGGGAACCCTTTCCTTCAGAGCTACTTCACCCACCCTATGTATAAGGTTCTGGTTCGTGCCGTGGGCTATGTGGGCAAGGGTGCTCATAGAGCAGGGTGCAATTACCACACCTCTGTATTCTATAAGCCTTGAACCGCTTGCTATAGGATTGGCTATGTCCTTCTCCGACACTTGGTTTACGGAGGGGAACTCTTTCAGGAGTTCTTCTTTCCTCAAGCCCAGTTCTTGCCATAGCACCACCCATCCTGAAGAAGATACCACCAAGTCTATACTTAGGTTCATGGAGGTAAGCACTTGGAGAAGTCTGTAGCCGTATACCGCACCGCTGGCACCGGTTATGCAAAGGACGACCTTTTCAAGCATACTAAAAATTGTAGAACTTGCTACGTGTAAAATATTCACGATGCAAAGCATACTGATAGCCAACAGGGGTGAGATAGCGGTAAGGGTCATAAGAACTTGCAAGGAAATGGGCATAAAAACAGTAGCCATATACTCGGAGGCGGACGTAAACAGTATGCACGTGAAGCTCGCAGACAAAAGCATATGTATAGGACCCCCTGAAACTTCAAGGAGTTACTTGGACATACCTAAGGTAATGTCCGCACTGGAGGTATCCAATGCGGAGGGCGTCCATCCGGGCTATGGTTTTCTCTCAGAGAACCCCAAGTTTGCAGAGATAGTAAGGGCAAGTGGAAAGGTTTTTATAGGTCCTGCGCCAGAGACCCTTGAGCTTATAGGTGACAAAGTGAAAGCCAAGGAGGTGGCAAGGAAGATAGGACTTCCTCTCGTGCCGGGTAGTGATGGGCCTGTGGACTTTCAGAAAGCCCTCGAGGTTGCCAGTAGGGTAGGCTATCCCGTGGTAATAAAGGCAGCCGCTGGGGGCGGTGGTAGAGGTATAAGGGTGGTAAACAACGACAGAGAGCTCCGTGAAAAGTTTCCCCTTGCAGTGCAGGAAGCGGAGGTAGCCTTTGGCGACGGAAGGCTCTACGTAGAAAAATACCTCATAAACCCAAAGCACATAGAGTTTCAGGTGCTCGCAGATAGATACGGAAATGTCCTTACCCTTGGAGAGAGAGAATGCTCCATACAGAGAAGACATCAGAAGCTCATAGAGGAATCACCGAGCTCCATCCTCGGAGAAGAGAAAAGGATGGAGATAGAAGGCTTGGTGGCGGACTTTTGCAGAGAGATAGGTTACGAGGGTGCGGGCACGGTAGAGTTTCTCATGGACCAAGAAGGGAACTTCTACTTTATGGAGATGAACGGACGCATACAGGTAGAGCATCCGGTTACCGAGATGGTTTACCACATAGACTTAGTAGAATGGCAGATAAGGATAGCCAAAGGGGAAAGGCTTGAGCTGAAAAAGCCTCAGAGGAGGGGCTATGCCATTGAGTGCAGGATAAACGCAGAGGACCCAAACACCTTCTTACCCTCGCCGGGAAAGGTTGAAGAGCTCTACCTTCCCGGCGGCTATGGCGTGAGGGTTGACACGCACCTCTACTGTGGATACACGGTTCCCCCTTTTTACGACTCTTTGATTGCCAAACTGGTATGCTGGGGGCTAACCCGCGAGGAAGCTATAGCAAGAGCTCTCCGAGCCCTTGAAGAGTTTCGCGTATCGGGTAAAGGTCTGAAAACCAACATAGATTTTCACAAAAGGGTCTTATCCAGCAGAGAGTTTCGCCAGGGGAAACATCACATAAGGTTTGTAGAGGAGCTTATGCTTTGATGAGGGAAAGGTTAAAAAAGTTCCTTGGTAGCATGTTTTATCAAAAGCGCGTGCCCTCCTCCTTGGTCTTCTTCGGTAAAGAGGGTATAGGTAAGAGGGCACTTGCCTTTGAGTTTGCCACCGCCTTACTATGTCTGGAGGATAAATATCCACCCTGCGGCAAGTGTGAATCCTGTAAACATATGGAGGACTTCACGAAAAAAACGCAGGAGGAGCTCTCCTATTACGGAGAGGATAGGAAAGGTAAGAGTGTTTTCCTCTACCTGCGGGGGAACCATCCTGACTTCGTCTACCTCCTGCCAGAAAAGGCAGAGATAAAGATAGACCAGATAAGGGGCGTGAAGGACTTTGTTTATCTCAACCCTGCTCTGTCAAAGAGAAAGGTGGTTTTCGTTGAGCGAGCGGAGAGCATGAACCCTTACGCCCAGAACGCCCTTCTTAAGGTTCTTGAGGAACCGCCTCAAGACACCCACTTCCTTATGGTAACGGGAAACCCTCAAAAGATACTCCCTACCGTCAGGTCAAGGAGCTTCCTCCTTGAGGTGCCACCACTTACTCAGGAAGAGCTGAGGGAAACGATGGGTATAGAAGACCCTCTCATCCTTGAGCTCTCGGAGGGTAGCCTGCAGATGGCAAAGAGCTTAAGAGAAGACAAGGAGCTTCTAAACACCTTAAAAGTTCTAATGGAAGGACATGTGCTCACCCTTTACAGGAAAGCCCTTGAAGTAGAAAAGTGGGAACAGGACAGACAATATCTTCTCCTGAAGCTCCTTCAGTCTTTCCTCCACAGAAGGTATGTGGAAGGAAGAGATTACAAGGTCAAGGAGGCTCTTGACAGGGTCTCTGTGGGATTAGAATATTTAAGCAGGGGCATAAAGCCCGCTCTCTTACTTTTTCTGTTAAGAGGAGGTGGTAAAGATGTCTTACATAAAGGCAAAGTTTCAGGACAACAACAAGATATTTCAGGTTGAGGGTGTCTGGGAAAGAGAGGTTTCAAAGGGGGACATGCTGGTGGTGCAGTCTGAGAAGGGCGAGGAAGTTGCGAAAGTTTTAGGTATTTCAAAGGAACCCTCACCCATAAGAGCCCTCTTTCTTAGGAAGGCAAAGGAAGAAGACCTAAGGAGGATGGAAGAGAACGAGAAGAAGGCTCAGGAAGCTTTGGAGGTATGCAAAAGAAAGATAAGAGAACATGGGCTTGAAATGAAGCTTATAAAGACCTACATACCCCTTGACAGAAGCAAGATATTTTTCTACTACACCTCCGACCACAGGGTGGACTTCAGGAACTTAGTGAAGGACCTGGCAAGGGTGTTTAAGAAGAGGATAGAGATGAGGCAAGTGGGCGTAAGGGATGCGGTGCAGATGATGGGTTGGGTGGGGGCATGCGGAGAGCAACCCTGTTGCATAAGGTTTCAGGAAGAGTTTCATTCGGTTTCCCTCAGAGACATTGAAGAGCAGAACCTACCCCTTTCTCCTCAGAAGTTCACAGGTCCTTGCGGTAGGCTTATGTGTTGTCTTGTTTTTGAGAGGGACAATTACCTGATTAAGTCCCTACTTCCAGAGGTAGGAAGCGAGCTCTGTTTAGAGGGCAAAACCTACAAGGTGCTATCCCTAGACCCCCTTCTCTGGAAGATTACCCTTCTCTCCGAAGAGGCAAAGAGGGAAATTAGCTTGGAGGAAATACTTCCAAAAGGTTACGAGAAGGCTCTGCAACACTGCAGGAACTGCGGTGGTTGTTGCTCAAGGTTTGCGGACAATGAGGCTTTTGCAGGAGTTGAGCAGTGAGCTCAATAGGCTCTTCCTCTTTGAACTCCCCGAAGGCAACAGGGTAGAGGCGGTTTTTTACAGAGGTGATACTCTTTGCCTATCCACACAGGTAGGGTGTGCTATAGGATGTCCCTTCTGCTTTTCCGGCAGGCTTGGTCTTCTTAGAAACCTTACCGCAGAGGAATTGGTGGGGCAGTATGAACTCCTAAAGGACAGGCTACCTATAAAGAGGGTGGCCTTTGCAGGCATAGGCGAACCCCTTATGAACTGGAGCCATGTGAAAGAGGTCTTTTGGTATTTAAGAAAAAAGAGTATCGGTGTGAGCTTTTACACAACTGGGCATCCTCTCCACAAACTCGGAGAACTTCTACATCTGCCCCATCAGGGTGTTACAATATCTCTCCATTCTACGTCGGAGGAAGTGAGGAAAAGACTGCTCCCTCACGGAGGAAGCCTAAAAGAGCTCCTCAAAACTCTAAAGGAAGAGATAGGCAAGCTGTCCGCAAGTAAAAGAAAGAAGATAAGCCTTGCCTACTTACTCCTCAAGGGCGTTAATGACGGAGAAGAAGACATAAGGGCTTTTGGAGAACTGGTCAGAGAGCTTGGGACTACTGCAACCCTCCTTCGATACAACAGCATATCAGAGGACTACAAGGATGTAGAGGATAGTCACTATGAGAGAGCCTTCTTGCTTTTAAGGTCCTACCATATAAGGGTAACTCTTTCTACACGCTTCAGAAAGGATAGGCTGGGTGGATGTGGAACTCTGACGGTCAACAGACCGCTTACAGAGTATTTAGAAGATCCTTTATAACTTCCTCGTGGTAGTCTTCGCTTACCTCTTCACCCTTTATAGCGCAGTGCAGTGGCATTATATTAACCTTTACCACGCCCTGCCTTAGAAAGCCTAACTTCTCTGCCGCAGACCTTGAAAGGTCAATGACCCTGCTCTTTTTCCTCGGACCCCTGTCGGTAACCAAAACCACCACATCTTTGCCGTTGCTGAGGTTTTTCACAAGAAGATAAGTGCCGAGGGGATAATCTCTTGAGGCTGCAGTATACTTATACTTGTTGAATATCTCACCGGAGCTGGTCCTCCTTCCATGGAACTTACCTCCATACCAACTTGCATAGCCCTCTTGAGCCTTGCAATCTTGAGCCATAGCCCAAGAAAAAGAGAGGAAAAAGGCTAAAAGTGCCGTTCTTTTCATGGAAAGACCTCCCGAGGAAATTAAACACCCCTATGATACCACATACACTTTCTACTTTTCAACCCCCCTCGAGAATGTTTGAAAAATCTCCAAAGCAAGAAAAACAAAGTTTATAATATGCACCTGCTTTGTCTAATAAGGTCTGTAGGATAATATAATCTTATGAAGCGGAGCTGGAAAGATTATAACAAAGACTTAGTA
>JANWWH010000024.1 GCA_025056375.1 Aquificaceae bacterium | reverse complement strand
TATTCTCATTTCTTCTTTTATGATTATTCCAAGCTCCTTACTTATGTATTCCAGAAGCTCCGAAAGATTTTGACAAAAGGTTTTAGCCTTAGCTATATCTACGCTTTTTTCATATTCTGAAAGCTCACTTTCGTCAACTTCTATGTATCTAACGAACTGAATAGTCATCCTTTCTCCCTCAAACTTTATTCTTACTTTGTATTCCTGACCCATAGGTGTATCTAAGTAAATTACTCCATACTCGTCTTGCTCCACTATCTTATAACCCATCTGTCTGAACTTCTCTTCTATGTAAGATAGCATTTCCTCCTTTGATTTTTCCCCAGCCTCTTGAGTATCCAGAAAATCCCTGTATATAATCTCGTAGTCTTCTCTTGACACATATTCTTTAAGCAGGACTTTATCTATCTTACTAAGCAGACTTTCGTCGCTTGTATAACTCTTCAACCTCTCAAGTTCACTTCTATATACACTGTCCTCCACTGTTAGCTTTTTGATTTTTAAGTACTTCAGCTTAGTATCTTCAAGCAACAGCTTTAACCTGAAGATATCTGCCTTTTCTATGTCTTCTTCCAATTTTCTGATTTCTTTTTCATGAAAATCTGAGTTAATGTTTTTTATCAAGGTTATGTAATCCTTTATTTGATTTTTATATTTTTCTTCGTCTTCTTTGATTTTATACTGTTTTTGGCTTGCTCTCAAACTCTGTAAGTATTCTTGGTATACCCTATCTATATCTTTCTGTATTTCCCTTGATTGGGATTTAATAAAGGCAATCTCGTTTAGTTTTACTGAGATTTCACCATGTATGTCCTCAAGTTTTGAAATATACGCATAGAATTCTGGCGAGCCAACGGAAAACTTTGAAGAGGCTTCTTGAAAATGTTTTTGTAATTTCTTTATTTCATTAACTAGCTCTTCCGCAGTATCTACTAACTCTTCTAAAGATTTATACTCTGAAATAGTCCTTCTTTTGTTTTTTTCTATGTATGAAAGCATAACACTTTTAAGTTCCTCTTCTGGTACACTGACAACCCATCTTTCAAGCTCTGAAATTTCTTTTTCAAAATAACTTACAAAAATGCCCGTAAAAACTTTCACAAAGTCCGTCATTTCTTTCTTGCCTTTAAGAATCTTAGCCAGTTGTCTATAAAAACTAAATCCTTTTAAGTGCCTTAGAATTTCAATTTCCTTTATAAGAGTTTTAACGGAGAGAATAGTGCTATTGTATTCATCTACAACTCTCTTAAATCCATTGTTAAAAGCTCTCGCATCATTAAAATAGCTTCCTTTCAAATTCTTATATTCTTGAATTATATGATTTATTCTTTCGTCAAACACGGTCAATATAGCTTCTTGGATGTCTCTATTTAAACTTTTTGAAAGATTGCGTATATGTTCCAGCTCTTGGTAAGCCATCTGTCTAAACTCTTCAATTCTCCGATTGAAGTTCTCCTCCGTTGGTAACTCAAAATTTGGTACTATACTTACCAGAGAACTCATGCCTCCAGCTCCAACATTATAAAGCTAAGGTTATCCTTTAGTGGTCTCTCCCTAAAGAGCCCGTTTACATAACCCTGAGGGTCTTGGGCTATTTTCCAAAGCTCCTGAGCTTCTTCCCAAAAACCGTCCGAGCATATCAATATCCTGTCCCCAGCTAACAGTTCTAAGGTGGTAGCGTATATTCTCAGTTCTGTTTGGTAGTTATCACCTATAACCGCAGAGGTTACTACATGTCTTTGTGGGTGATGGTGTGCTTCTTCTCTTGTTATGACGCCTTCCGCCACCAGCTCTTCCACAAGAGAATGGTCCTTTGATAGCCTTATAGCCTTTGAGTCTACAATCCTGTAAACCCTACAATCGCCTACGTTGAAAACATGAAGATTCTCACCCTTTAGGCATACTCCCGCTATGGTGCATCCAAATCCGTAAAGTTCTGGGTTTTCCCGCATATGCGCCTCTAAATTCTCCCTCGCCCTAAAAAGGCATTGAGAGAGCTCTTCAGTAGTGCAAGGCTTTAGCTCCTTTAAAGTTTCAAGCACGAGCTTTACTGCCACTTCCCCTCCGCTGTGACCTCCAAGACCGTCCAAGACGCAGAAAAGACCCTCTGGCTCAGTTTCCATACTCTCTACCCTTTCCAAGTTTACCTCACATAAGCTTTCTCCCTTGAGAAAAAGCCCGTCTTCGTTGTTATGTCTTACCTTTCCTCTGTTTGTGTAGTAGTGTACCTTCATATGTATATTCCCGGTTTAAACTTACGCGCCCTCATCTGTAGTCTCCCATTAGCTTGACTAATATTATATATGTCAGCTGAGAAATTCGGACGATAAATTATGAGGGTTATTCTATTGCCCGTAGCTTTTTGATGAACCGAGCCCATGGTTAATTTCTCCTCCGATGTGATAAAATGTAAAAAATCTTATATGAAATTTAGTGGGCTTGTCACATCATAGTAAACATGGAAGCTTTTATAGTTGAAGATGAACCTCTTGCGGTGCAAAGGCTCAGAAGGATGCTCTCTCAAGATGGGAGGCTTGAAGTCGTGGGTGAGGCAGGCACTTACGGAGAGGCGCTGGAAGCCATAAAGAGGTTAAAACCGGAGGTTCTCTTCCTTGACATCAAGCTCGCCGATGGTAGCGGTATAGACCTGGCAAAGGAAGTTCTGTCTCTTGGGTTAAAACCCTATGTTATATTTACCACAGCCTACGGCGAGTATGCCCTTGAGGCTTTCAAGGTCTCCGCAGTAGATTACCTACTCAAGCCCTTTTCAGAGGAAGAGCTAAAGGAAGCCATAGACAGGGTTTTTGAGAAAAAAAGCAATATAAACCAGCTTGTGAACTTCATAAGGGCGGAGCGCCCCATAATACCCGCCAGAATAGGTAGCAAAGTCCTTTTTCTGAACCCGGAGGATATATACTATGTGCAGGCGGAGATGGGTGAGGTAAGCGTTAGGACAAAGGAGGGACTGCTCCCCCTCAGCAAGAAGCTTTATGAAGTAGAAGACCAGTTAAGACCATACAACTTCTTTAGAGTGCATAGGTCTTATCTCGTGAACCTCAACAAGGTAAAAGAGCTTAAAAGCGTGGAACAGAGCAAGTATGTGATAGTATTTAAGGAGATAAACGAAACCCTCAAGACAAGCAGAGAGGGTGCAAAGGCTTTGAGAGACTACTTAAACCTCTAACCTTGAGGTTATACCATAGAGCTTCTTTGCTACGGGCACGCGCTCGTAGTAGTTTACGAGAGGTTTATGGTAGGGTAGTCTGTGGCTAAGGGGGTCGTGAAGCATGTGGCAGGGTAGGTTTGACAGCTCTGGTAGGTATCTTTTTATGTAGATGCACTCTGGGTCGTATCTCTGAGCCTGAAGTATGGGGTTAAAGAGCCTGAAGGGCTTTGGGTCTGCGCCCACGGAGGCACTCCACTGCCAGTTTCCTATGTTTACAACCTCGTCGTAGTCAATAAGGTGCTCCTTAAAAAAGGTTTCACCTATCCTCCAGTCTATTAGGAGGACCTTCGTAAGGAAGCTTGCCAGTATCATCCTTACCCTGTTGTGAAGCCACTTTTCCCTCCTTAGCTGTCGCACGCCTGCATCCACTATGGGGTAGCCAGTGGCGCCTTCCATAAAGGCTTTTATGTGTTCTTCTTTGTTTTCCCAAGATATACCCCTTCTCTTCTCCTGAAACTCTAAGTCTCTGACCTGTGGAAAGTGTAGGGCTATATGATACCAAAACTCTCTCCAAGCAAGCTCCTTTATAAACTGCTCGCTCCTGCCCTGAGCCTTTAGGAATATGTCTCTTAGAGAAAGTATGCCGAACCTTATACAGGGCGAGAGCTTTGAAGAACCCCCTTCTCCGGGAAAGTTCCGCCTTTCTTCGTAGTCTTCAAAGGAGAACCTTTCAAGCCTTTCTTTACACTCCTGTGGGTCAAAATAAGGGAAGGGTCGAAGTTTTAAGAGGGGTTTTACCTGCTCTAAGGTAGGCAGGGGTAGGTTGGGCACCCTTAATTTATCCACCCAAGACCGGCGCAGGTCCAGCCTTTTTAACCACTCTCTGTAGAAAGGGGTGTAAACCTTGCGTAGTGGTATCTCCTCTGGCGGTGCCAGAAAGTGTTCGAAGACCTCCTTATACTCTACGCCGTAATCCCTGCATACTTTCCTTATCCTTTCGTTTCTCTCCTTACCACTCCAGCTGTGAGATAGGGTGGTGTATAGGTGTGTGGGTCTATATAACCGGAAGACTTCCTCCAAAACTTCCTCCGTCCTGCCATAAAGGCAGTAAAGTTTTATCTTCTTTGAAAGTTCTTCCACAGCCCTTACCACGTAGCATAGCCTTTCACCCTCTGCCTTAAGGTCTTCTATTATCCGCGTGTCGAAGACAAAAAGGGGCAGGATTTCTCCTTGGCTGGCAGCAGAAGCCAGAGCTCTGTTGTCTTCCAACCTCAGGTCTCTCTTAAAGAGGTATATCACCCTCATGGCTTCACAACCGCAAGGTATATCACGAGCAAGGAGACTGCGATGAGGGGTATGGCAATCAGGAGGTTAAAAAGGTCGTATCTTCTGTAAGCAAACATCTTGTCTCTGTGCTTAGGAATGTATAGGTTTACAAACCAAAAGTTAAGCACCTCAAGGGGAAGTAGCACACCAAGCACCAAGGGCAGTTTTCTGTTAAGCCATCCTATGTCAAACCTGTATTCCAGAAGATAAAGCATGTAGAAGCCCATAGCCAAGGCAAGAAGAAAGCCTCCTATTTCTATGTTCGTCATCCACCTGTAGAAGTTTCTGAGCAGATGCTGGTCACAACCAGTAGGTCTGTGCATGGAGTAAAGCACGAAAAGACCAAGAGAAGAAGAGGAACTAACCCATAAAAAGATGCCTATGAGATGGAAAAACTTCGCCGTCGCGTACTCCATAACCTCAGGTATTTTACAGACTTTTTTATGTAGGGGTATACCCTTTTACCCAAAATAGGTAACCTTTTAAGCCTTACCACATCCCTTTTGGAAGAATGAGTAAGAAGTAAAACAGAGAGCAGGTAGAGGGGGACGGTAGGTAGCACGGGAAGAAATATACCTATAGTTCCAAGGGCAAAGAAGGAAAAACCCGAAAATCTGTAAAGGCTTTTCTTCATCATTTATAAATATACACCCTTGAATTCTCTGAGAAGTAGCGCTTGCCCATGTGGAGAGGATACCTAACCTTTTGAACCTTAAGCTTTCCCTTTCTGTAATGGAGGAGCTCCACCCTACCTATGAGAAGGCTGTGGTCAGGGAAGTCTAAAATCCTCTCCTTTTTACACTCATAGATTAACATAGCCTGTTCCACCATGAGGGCTTCTACCGTAAGAGCTTTCAGGGGCTTCAGTTTTTTAAAGAGTTGCCACTTATTTACCTCGCCCCCTCTATGTTTGCCTGCTATGAGCATGTCCTCCAGGTATTCTACGGAGATAAAGTTCAGGGTAAAGTCTGACCCCTCTTGTATGAGTTTGTGGCTGTAATTATCTTTGGCTATGGCTACCGCATATATGAAGGGTTTTTTATTTACGGGCATGTGCCAGGCAACCGTCAAGGGATTTTCTCCTGCACACAGCAGGGCTACCGCCCTTGGCACATAGCCCAGAAAATAAGCTCCCTGCAAACTTTTGAAAAGTCCCTGAGGGGCGGGGGAAACCCCGTCAGGAGGAGGCAAGGCGTGGTGGTTGTTTGCTATGCGGTCCATCTGCCCAGCAGGAAAACGAGAGTTATGCCCACTATGTGAACTATCCACCAGCCTATCCTCATGAACCTGAAGGCTTCTGGTAGTTGCATGGCTAACACCTCCTTTGGTTTATGCTTCAAGTATTTTATGTTCTTCTTTTCTCCTCCTACACCTCAAAGCTTTACCTTTCAGAACCCTCTTTTTACTCTCCGTTGAAAACCATGGAAAACCTCGTTATACCCCCTTCCGATACATAAGTCAACTTCCCACCACAAAGGGTAAGCCTGTTCCTTAAGTTTGTAAGCCCCATACCCTCTTTGAGTTCCTTAAAGCCAACGCCGTTGTCCTCCACATAAATAACCTTTCTTGAACCCTCCTTGCGAGCCCTTACCCTTACACGACCCTCTTTCAACTCGAGCCCGTGCTTCAGTGCGTTCTCTACGAGCACCTGAAGAGAGAACTTGGGCACTCTAAGGTTGAGCAGACCCTCCTCTATGTCAAGCTCAAGCTCTATAGAGCCCTTGAACCTCAAACTCATCAAACCCCAGTAATCTTCCAAGAGCTCCAGCTCTTCCCCCAAGGTTATGTAGGGCTCAAGATGTAGGCTCTTTCTTAGAAGTTTTGCCAGACTGAGCACAGCCCTCTCCGCCCTCTCTCTGTCCTGCCGGATTAGCTCCGCCACAGCGTTAAGCGTGTTAAACATGAAGTGGGGAGCTATCTGACCTTCGAGATTTCTCAGATGTTCCTCAAGGAGTAACCTCCTACTTTCCTCCTCTCTCCGCCGAAGCCAAAGGAGCTTGTAAAGCAAATACCCCAAAGAGGAGGTCATAACCCCTATAAAGAAAGAGAGACTATAAACCTTCTCCATAGGTAGATGTATGGAGGTTATGTGGAGAACCTCGTTGCTAACATACCCCAAGAGAGCTCCGCAAAAACCGGAGAGAAAGGCAAGTAGCATGCTAAAGGGTGTTCTGAGAGGTGCGGGAAGAAAACCTATAAGCCAACGGTTGTTAAACTCAGTGGTAATCAGGGATAGGGTAAATATGTAAAAGGAGGTAACTACGCCCAGCAGGACCACGGGCTGAACCTGCATATCCTGAAGGCTTGCCACGAACCCAGAGATGGAAAAACCGAGGAGCAGAGCGAGGGAGAGTATATAAAACCACTCCTTGGGTCTGACCTTCAACACAGCTCAAAGTCCCTCTCTATAAACTTAAGCAGGTTTATAACGCCCATGCTTACCCCCGGCCAGCCCTGTCCTGGGAAAACAGTATCGCCCACCAAGTATACGCCGGGCAAAGGCGTCAGAGGAGAAGGGTATCCGAAGGGAAAGTTTTCTCTGGTAACTGGCACACCCCCTACCGAGCCTCTATATCTTCCCGTGTATCTTTCAAAGGTTCTGGGTGTGCCGGTAAACACCTGAACCTTTTTCAGGTTCTTCAATAGGGGGATGTAATGGTAAAGAACCTCAAGGCAATACTCTGTAGCTTTTTCCTTTCTCTCCCTATAGGCTTCTCTGGAAAGTCCTTCCCAAAGCTCAAGTCTGGTATGAGTTGATACGGTTAGGCTTCTCGTGTTGTCCTTGCTAAGAAGTGGGTCACCCTTCTCTGAAAGAGAAAGAAAAAGAGACCTGCTACCCGTGTAAGGGATAGGCTCTTCGAGCAGTATAAAGTGGTGATGGGCAAAGTCTTCTGGTATTTCACCTTCAACCGTCATATATATGGTGAGGGCTCCCCACAGCTTTGAATACTTTTTCTTTGCCCTTTCGGAGAAGTCTCTCAGCTCTTCCAGTAGTTCGCCCGCCCTCCATATGGTCGTGTTAAGGATGACCCTTCTGGCTTCGTAGTTTCCTCTGCTGGTTTCCAAGAGAAAACCCCAGGGTTTTTTTCTTATTGACCTTACCCTTGTCTTCATGGCTATGTTCTTTATCCTTCCTGCGAAGGCTTCTAAGAGCCTGCCCATGCCACCCACAACATAGTAGTTCGTGAGATTGGGGTAGGTAAAACCGAGGGAAGCCACTGAAAAGGGCACCTCTTCAAGAAAACCCTGAGCGGTTATAAGGGTGTGGTGGGTTAGGAAAAGCTCGTAGTCAGAGTTAAACCTTCCCAGGTAAAGCCTTGCCACCTGCCTTGCGCTGAAAAAGTTACATAAAAAAGTAGAAAAAAAATCCCCAGGATGTCTCAACAAGCTTCTGAAGGGTGAAGTAGGGCTCGGGTAAGGCAGGCTGTCGCACCACATGTTCCAGAGAGACTGGCTCACGCGATAAACCCTTTTCCAGAAGGCGGAGTGAGCCATGCGAGGGAAAGCCCTCTCAATCTCCCAAAGCGACCTTTCTCTGTCCCGCCATCTGTTTATAACCCTATCCTTCAGGTATACTGCCATAGCTGGGTCTATAGGCTTTATGGGGAGCTCCACGCCTAAGTATCTGGCTATGCTACCTACTGGCATGTTTTCCTCTGCACCCACGAAGGTAGCGGCGCCTGCGTTGTAGTAGAAACCCTTCTTATGAAAAGTTCCTGCACAACCTCCGAGGTAGTCAAGAGCTTCAAAGAGCACGACCTCTCTACCCATGTATGACAGAAGAGCGGAGGCAAGAACACCACCTATTCCACCGCCCACCACTGCGTAGTCAAGCATAGGTATAGTATGTTTCAGGCAGGCTATTGTCCGCAGGCTGAATATTGCGGAAGAAGGTTAAGGATTGGCGTTTTGGCGGAGGGGGAGGGATTCGAACCCCCGGTGGGCTGTAAACCCACTGGTGATTTCAAATCACCCGCCTTCGTCCACTCGGCCACCCCTCCTGCAGGGTGATTATTATAGCTTTATCTTTCCCTCCTTGAGCTCTCTTCTTAACTGTCTCTCTAAGTCTCTCTGTCTTAGCTCTTCTCTTCTGTCGTGAGCCTTCTTACCCTTCACCAAAGCTATTTCCACCTTTACCCTTCCCTCTTTGAAGTAAAGCCTAAGGGGTATAAGGGTGTATCCCTTCTCTCTTACCTTTCCGAAGAGCTTAAGTATTTCCCTCTTGTGGAGTAAAAGCTTCCTGTTTCTTAGGGGGTCTGGGGGTTTTATGGTGGCATACTTGTAAGGGGCTATGTAGAGGTTGTAAAGCCAGGCTTCACCCTCCTGTATTCTTACAAAACTGTCCTTGAAGGATACAGTCTGCCTATTCCTCAGAGCCTTAACCTCTGGACCTTCCAAAACTATACCCGCCTCGTAGGTTTCTATTATCTCGTACTCCGCCTTTGCCTCTTTGTTGTATGCTACGGTCAACTCCCCTGACTGCTTTGGCATGTTATTAGTTTAGCATAGCGAGTATCTGATGCCTGAGGGTATGGGCGGGCTTGTAGTCGGGTGCTATCTTTATTGCGTTCTCAACCTCCTTTAGCGCATCTTTAAACTGACCCTTCATCAGGTATAGCCTTGCTAAGTTCATATGAGGATAGTGCCTTGGCTCGTATCTTCTGGCGCTTATAGCCCTTTTTAGCCAAGGAGTTGCTTCCTCCAATCTCCCCAAGGCTATGAGATAAGAGCCTATGTCGTTATAGGGGTTTCCGAACTCTGGGTCTATCTCTATAGCTTTCAGACAGAGTTCTATCGCCTGCTCAAACTCACCCATCATGCTATAAGCCCAGCCCATGTAAGTGTAAGCCTCCGCAGTAGGCTGGAGTTCTATAGACTTCTGATAGAGCTCTATTGCCTTTTGTAGGTTTCCCTTCATGTGCTCCTGAAGAGCCATCTCCAAAATTTCCCTCGCGTTCTTTCCTATATCCTTCATAGGGTTAAATATAGTTTTATTAAGAAATTTGACAACATTTTACTAAGGTCATTCCCACTCTCTCTCTTTGAAGGACTTTTGAAGGCTCTGGGGTATCTCCGTTTTTATGCCGAGAAGTAGTTTGAACTGCAGGGCGTTGAGGATTGCCTGCCCCTTGGTAGTGTTGTTGAAAAAGAGATAGGTCTCAGCCTTACCCAACTTCTTGAGCTTATCTTTCAACCTTTTGAGCTCTTCCAAAGAGTAGAGGTAGTCGTAGGGTTTATCTGGTTCCTTTCCGTGAAGCCTGATGTAGTTGATAGCCCCCACACTTACCCAAGGACCAACCAGAAAACCACCGCCCTTCGGCGCGTCTGTGTTTACAAGAGAAAAGCCTAACTCTTCCAGCGTCTGGTAGAAATCCTGCTTTTTAAAGCTTCTGTTTCTTACTTCTACCACCTTACGCAAGCCTCTGAAGTCTTCAGAGAGTTTCTTCAGGTATCCTATGCTCTCCTCGCCGTATCCAAAGCTCTCCGGGAACTGGAAAAGTAGAGCTATGAACCTCTCCTCCTCAAGAGCGGGCTCAAGGGCGTGCAGGAACTTCTTAACCTCCTCTGAGGTGTATCTCCTTGCGTGGGTAAAACTCCTGTGGGCTTTGAAGGAAAGTCGCAGGCTCGAAGTCCTTGAGAGCATGCTCTTTATAGCCCCCCTGTTAGGAAAGGCATAGAAGGAGGAGTTTATCTCCACCACCTCAAAGTATCTGGCATAGAACCTTATGTAATCTTCCCTTTTCAAGAAGGGAGGGTAGAACACGCCCACCCAATCTCTGTAGAAAAACCCACTACAGCCTACATAAACCTTCAAGGAATGAACTTGGACTTGAAGTCTTTGAGAGCTTGGTCTATCTTTGCCCTTAACTGGTCATCCAAAGCTTTCTTCTCTCTTATCTCCTTGAGGAGCTCTTCCTTTTCCTTGTCAAGGTAGGTATAGAGCTCTCTCTCAAACTTCCTAACCGAGCCCACTGGCATATCGTCAAGGTAGCCGTTGGTTCCTGCGTATATGGCTATTATCTGCTTTTCCACGGGTATGGGGTTGTAAGGTTCTTGTTTGAGAAGCTCCACGAGCCTTATACCCCTGTTTATGGTCTGTTGGGTAGCCTTGTCCAGCTCGGAGGCAAACTGCACGAAAGCCTCCAACTCTCTGAACTGGGCAAGGTCAAGCCTGAGAGTTCCCGCCACCTGCTTCATAGCCTTTATCTGTGCCGCACCCCCAACCCTTGAAACGGAGAGACCCACATTTATAGCTGGTCTCACACCCTTGTTAAACAGGTCAGGCTCCAGATATATCTGACCGTCGGTGATGGAAATCACATTGGTAGGGATGTAGGCAGCCACATCGCCCGCCTTTGTCTCTATTATAGGAAGGGCGGTTAGAGAACCTGCTCCCATCTCGTCGTTGAGCTTGGCGGCACGCTCAAGAAGTCTGGAATGAAGGTAAAACACATCCCCTGGGTAGGCTTCTCTGCCCGGTGGTCTTCTCATTAGTAGAGAGAGCTGTCTGTATGCCTCCGCATGCTTAGAAAGGTCGTCGTATATGATAAGGGCGTGCTTACCGTTGTCCCTGAAGTATTCTCCTATGGTGCATCCTACAAAGGGAGCAAGATACTGCAAAGAGGCAGGGTCCGTGGCGGATGCCACCACCACACAGGTATATTCCATAGCACCGCTTCTCTCTAAGAGCTCTATTATTCTTGCGGTGGTAGACCTCTTCTGACCTACGGCAACATATATACAGTAAACATCCGTATCCTTTTGGTTAAGGATGGTGTCTATACATATGGTGGTTCTTCCCGTAGACCTGTCGCCTATTATGAGCTCACGCTGACCCCTGCCTATGGGTATCATGGCATCTATAGCCTTTATGCCAGTTTGAAGGGGCTCGTGGACCGATTTTCTTCTCACCACGCCCGGTGCTATCTTCTCCACAGGAGACCTGTATTCGTATTTTATTTGCCCCTTTCCGTCAAGAGGATTACCCAAAGGGTCTATTACCCTGCCTATGAGCCCCTCACCCACAGGCGCGTCAAGTATCCTTCCCGTTCTCCTTACTATAGAACCCTCTTTTATTCCGCTCTCGCTACCCAGCACTATTATACCCACGTTGTCCTCTTCAAGGTTGAAGGCAAGACCCATGGTTCCACCTTCAAACTCCACCAACTCGTTTGCCATTACATTGTCAAGCCCATAAGCCCTTGCCACACCGTCACCCACGTAGTAGATTACGCCCACTTCTTCCATTTTTGCGGATGCCTCAAATCCTTTTATCTGTTCTTTCAGGAGCTGAAGAGCTTCCTCGTAGGTTATGGTAGCCATAACAAACCTCCTTAGGGTTTTGGTAATATTTTATTACATCTTTCACAGAAAAACCTGCTCTTAGCGTCCACTTCCTGAAGAGTGTTGGAAAAGTTCATAACACATAGGGGCGTTTTGCAGTGCATAAGTCCGAAGGTGTGCCCGAGCTCGTGGTTTACTTCCTTGCAAACCCTTTCAAAAAAGAGCCTTTCTTCTCCACTCCAAAGCCTATATGTGCTAACGAGGGCATGGCTACCACCAAGCTTCGCCAGCCCAAAGATGAAGTTAAAACCTTCTTCATAAAGGTCAAAGGGAATAAGGGCGAGGAACTTTAGCATGTCTGGATAGTAAACCTTTGAAAGATGCTCCAAAAGAGCGCTACCTCTGTGCTGTTTTCTTCTGGGGTCGTAGCCCACCGAAGGGGGGAGAAGAAGGTGAGAAAACCTCACATCAAAACCCAGAACCTCTCTCAGGTTTTTTGCAACCGCAAGCAGAAGCCTTTTTTCAGTGCCAAAAGTGGTAAGGTATATAAACCTACCTGCTGACACTTTTATACTCCCTTACCCACCTGTTGTGTTCCCGCAGGGTTTTGCTAAAGTTATGACCTCCATTGCCGTCCGCAACAAAGTAGAGGTAGTCCACCTCTGCAGGTTGAAGGGCAGACTCAAGGGAGGCAAGCCCTGGGTTACATATGGGTGATGGTGGAAGACCGTAATAGTAGTAAGTGTTGTAGGGGTCTTCCATTTTTAGATGCTTCAGGGTTAGCTTTCCCTTCCACTCTCCCTTTCTTTTTAGGGCGTATATGACGGTAGGGTCTATCTGAAGCTTCATACCCTTCTTTATCCTGTTGTGTATAACCGCAGAAACTAAAGCCCTCTCTTCGGGTTTTGAGGTCTCCTTCTCCACCATTGAAGCTATGGTAACCCAGTGTTCCAAGGTCATTGCCTTCCCAGAGAGCTCCTCTCTGAGCTTCTCCGTCCTTTTTAGGAAGTTTTGGTGCATAACTTCTATAACCTTTAGGGGATGTGTGTTCTTTGAGAAGAAGTAGGTATCGGGGAAGAGAAAACCTTCCATGCTGTGTGTCTTGAGCCCGTATTTCTTTGCCACTTCCTCTGAGAGGGCATACTTTAAGAAGTCTTCAGAGGAGCATATAAGGTGTTTCTCGAGGGTTTTGGCAATGTCGTAGAGGTCCGAGCCCTCTGGTATGGTAACCTTGTAAACTTTTTTAAGCCCTTTGCTGAGCTTCTCATAAACCTCCCAGGGGAAAACAAACCCATCAAACTCGTATTCGCCCGCCTCCAGCTTCTTCTTATTTATGCTATGGAGAAGGAGAAAAGACATGGGGTTCCTCAAGATACCTGCCTCGTAAAGTATTAGAGATACACGAGGGGTGGGTGTGCCGTAAGGTATGTCCACAAGCCTTTTCTCTACCTTAACAGGAGCAAAGGAATATAGGACAAGTCCAAGGACAAAGAGGGCAGGAAGTATAAGCTTAAAGTATCTCATAGGCTTTCCATGTATTCAAGAAGAAGGGCATAGGCGGACAGGCTGTCTTTAAGCTCTTTTTTTCTTTTCCAGTGCACACCTTCAAGCATTCTGTAGGCTTCAAGGGTTGTATCCCTCTCATCCCAAAGAATAACCTCCACATTCTCCGGAAGCACGCCTCTAAGCTTCTGAAGGAACTGCCGCACCTCTTTCGCCCTCTGTCCTTCTCTACCCGATGGAGTGAGAGGCATTCCAAGAAGAAGCAAAGAAACGCTTTGCTCCTCTACCCTTTCTTTTATGAGAAGGAGACTGTCCTCACCCTTATTTTCTATACTACCCAGAGGAACTGCTAAACCAAGCCTTGTGTCTCCGAGGGCTAAACCTATCCGCTTGCTTCCGTAGTCTAATGCTAGAACCTTCAACCCGTTTTCATTCCTACCACCCTGTAGAGGGGGCAGAAACCTACCACCGAAGTGCCTATAAAGACAATGCCTACTATACCCAGTATCCACCAAGCACCACCCTTGCTAAAGGCAAGGTAGAGGAAAACAAGCCCCAGAATAACCCTTATGGCCCTGTCCCAAGTTGCCATGTTTCTTTCCATGGTTTACACCTCCTGAGGGCTGGTCAGCCCTTATTAAAATAATAGGTCGTGAGGTCCCTGATTGCAATGTTGACAGACTTTGGCTACAGAGATGGTTTTGTAGGTGCTATGAAGGGGGTCATACTGGGGATAAACCCGGAGGTTACTATAGTGGACATAAGCCATGAGGTAGAGCCTTTTAATGTATTTCATGGGGCTATGCTCCTGAGGGCTCACTTCTCCTACTTTCCAGAGGGCACCCTTTTCCTTTGTGTGGTTGACCCGGGCGTGGGTTCGGAGAGGCTTCCTCTGGTAGTCAAAGCGGGTGGTTACACCTTTGTGGGACCTTACAACGGGCTCTTTGACCTCGCCCTTGAGAGTCTTAGAGAAAAACCCAGGGCTTACAGGATTGAAAAGTTTACACTCCCTGTGGTTAGCCAAACCTTTCACGGAAGGGACGTGTTTGCACCCGTGGCTGCCCAGCTCAGCAGGGGTCTGAGACCAGAAGAAGTAGGAGCACCTATAGAATATGAGTTTACCTTGCGTTTGGAAGAACCCTGTATGGAAGAAGGGTGGATGGTGGGGAAGGTTATATATTTTGACCGCTACGGAAACTGCGTGACGAACCTCCCCTGCGGGAATTACAAAGAGGGAAAGTTTAGGGGTCAGAGGCTGTATGTGGTTTCTCATTTCCTCCAGGGTGAGAGGGATAAGCCCGCCCTTATATGCGGTAGCTTTGGCATGATGGAACTCTTCCTTCCGATGGAAGGGGCAAGGGAGAAGTTAGGAATTTCTTTGGGCGAAGAGGTAAGGGTCAGACTTGCAAACAATTGAAAATTTTTCTGAGTTCTCCGATAATTTACACTATGATAGACAGGGTAGAGCTTCAAAGAGTTCTTGGCTATACCGTAGAGTTAGAGGAAAGGAAAAGGAGACAGGCGGAAGAGAGAAGCGGTGAGGAAGAGGTAAGGGTGGAGCTCTCAGAGGGGCTGAAGGGTCCAAGACACATGGATTACGAAGACCTCAGCAAGAAAGTGGAAGATATTAGACAGCAGTTGGAGAAGGGCGCCTACGAAGTGTCGCCGGAGAAGGTTCTAAAAGGCTTGGAAAAGTTCCTTTTCTCTAAATAGCTCTGAGGAGCTCCTGTGTGTAGGGATGTCTGGGGTTGTCGAATATATCCGTAGTGTATCCCTCTTCCACCACCTGACCATCCTTCAATACCATGACCCTGTCCGCTACCTCTGCGACCACGCCAAAATCATGGGTAACGAGAAGAACGCTCCTTCCTTCTCCCTTCATATCTCTGAAAAGTTTTAGTATCCTACTCTGTAAGGAAACATCAAGGGCGGTTGTAGGTTCGTCCGCCAGCACCAGCTCTGGATTGCAGACGGTAGCTATGGCTATGCATACCCTCTGCTTTAAACCGCCAGAAAGATGATGGGGGTAGCTGTTGTATATCCTCTCCGCATCCTGAATGCCCGCCTTCTTCAAGGCTTGGATGGCTATGTCCTTAGCCATACCCCCTCTGTAGTGAGCTCTGTAAGCTTCTTCCACCTGCGAACCCACCTTGAAGAGAGGGTCAAGGTATACGGAAGGTTCTTGAAAGACGAGAGATATGTGCCTTCCCCTCAGTTTTCTGTATTCCTTCTCGGAGAGACCAAGGAGCTCTCTTCCCAGGAACCTTATTGAACCCTCAAGCCTGGCACCCTCCGGCAGCAGACCCACTATGGAGTATAGTATGGAAGTTTTCCCCGAACCAGATTCACCCACGAGGCAGAGAACCTCCCCCTTGTTAACATAAAGGTTCACACCCCTCAGCACCTGCTTCTCGCCATACCACAGGTTGAGACCTGAAACCTCAAGAAGCATCCAGAAGCCTCATGAAGAGAGGTTTCATCCTGTCGTAAAGCTCAAAGAGGTTTTGGGATATTACCTTCACGTCAGCGAGTGTCTGCATAAAGTTTGTATCTCCAGACCAACGAGGAACCACATGGAGATGTATATGAGTTTCAAGTCCTGCACCAGCCGCCCTCCCAAGGTTGTATCCAAGGTTTACGCCGTGAGCCTTCATAACTTCCTTCATGAGACCAAGGCAGGCTTTCGTAAGTTTGTGTATTTCAAGGGCGGTGTCCTCCTCAAGGAGGCTATAGTCACCTATGTGTTCTATGGGTGCTACCATCAGGTGACCGGGGTTGTAGGGAAACTTGTTGAAGATAACGAAGGCTCTCCTGCCCCTGTGGAGCACCAGATAGTCTCTGAGCCTTTCCTCTGGCTGTGAAACCGCTTCACAGAGAAAACATCCCCCTTGCTCCTCCACTTTTTCTACATACTGGCTTCTCCAAGGAGCCCAGAGAAGTTTCATAACCTGAGGAGCCTCCTTATTGCCCTCTCCACATCTTCCTCTGAGGGCGTGTAATCCTGCCTCTCCAGTTCCATGGTATCTCTGAAGTAGAGAGCGGTTGGAAATTCAAAGACGCCGAGGTCTTCTCCACTGGTGTGCTTGCTCACGTCCAACCAGTAGAAGTTTATCTTATCCCCGTATAGCTTCTGATACTTGACCAGAGCGTCATAAAAGACCTGGTTTTTTGGATTGTCTGGCGTGGTAAGCAAAACCACCGCAGGCTTTTCACCTGCCATCGCCTTCTCGTAGAAGTCCCTATCCGTTAGCTCTTCAAAACCTTCAAACATCCTGACCTCCTCAAGAAAGATTATACTCCGTAATACTTCCGCCATTTTATCCAATGTATTTTCCACTGCACTTCTGATATACCCATATACACCCATACAGCCTCTTGTTCTATACTATATCCCTATGAAAGTCTCAGAGTTTTTAAGAGAAAATAGCCTCTCTATAGGTGACAACTTTCGGTTACTGCTCAGTAAGCTGGGGCTTGAAGAAGAGAGATACATAAAGGAGATAGAAACGAAGGTGGGCGAACCTGCTAAGATGTCCAAGTCCAAGGGCAACACGGTAGACCCGGAGGAAGCTGTAAGCAGATACGGTGCGGATACGGTAAGGCTTTACATTCTCTTTGCAGGACCGGTGGAAAAAGACTTTGAATGGACCGACGAGGGTGTGCAGGGTGCTTACAGGTTTTTGAGAAGGCTCTGGGACCTTACGCATAGACATTTGGAAGTTCTTAGGGGGCTTGAATACTCAAGGAGGGACTTTGAAGGGCTTGAAGAGAGAGCAAGAGAGCTCAGGAGAAAAACCCACCGGACGCTTAAAAGATACCTCCAGCAGATGGAAAGCTTTTCCTTTAACACCGCCATAGCAAGCATAATGGAGCTCCTAAACGCCCTCCAAGACTTTGAAGCTCGTGGAGAGAAAGAGCGGAAGGTTTTAAAAGAAGCTCTTGAGATAGTCCTCTTTATGCTCTACCCCATAACGCCCCACATATGCGAAGAGCTTTGGCAAAGACTCGGACACGAAAGGCTTATGGTCTTCTATACCTTTCCTGAGCCCGACGAGAATGCTCTCACGCTGGAGGAGGTAGAATTGCCAGTGCAGGTAAACGGCAAGCTGAGGGCGGTTATTAAAGTGCCAGTTGGGGCGGAGGAGCTCACGGTAAAAGAGCTCGCTCTAAAAGACCAAAGGGTGAGCCAGTGGCTCAGGGGCAAGGAACTCAGGAAAGTGGTTTACATAAAGAACAAGCTCTTAAACCTGGTGGTGTGACATGGAGAACCTGTTAAACTTCTTCGGCTTTCTGATGAAGCTCTTCCTCGCAATATTTTTAGTGGGTTTACCCTTGCTTCTTGTAGTGATTTTTGTGGCAGACAAGGTATACAGAAGTGTAGGTCCAAGGTATGAGGAGCTAAAGGAGAGAAGGATAAGGGAACTCGAGGGTGATAACAAGGAAAAGAAGAAAAAGGGGTGACTTTTATCATATAATTTCCCCTTGACAGGCTTTAAGCTCATGCTAATTTTTTGATAACCCACTAAAGGAGGTAAGGCATGCCTATGGAAGTTCTGCCAGGTCCTGCAGGATACATACCAACCCCAGCAGCCTTTGAGGGAGTGGAACTGCCACCACCCGGAAAAGCCCTCCTCTACGGAAAGCTCGTGGATGAAGAGGCTGCCATGAGAGAGGCTGCAAAGGCTATGCTCACCAGAAGAAACCCTACCATATTCCCCGGTCCTCTTGTCCTCTGGGGATGGAACGCGGGAGCTATGGAAAAAGCGAAAGCGGTGCTTGAGCTTGCCATGGAGATACCCAACTGCAGGATAATACCCATGCCCGACTACAGACCTAAATATCCTAAGATAGACCCAGAAGCTGAGATAAATCCCAACCATCCAAACTTAACTATACTTCATAATAAAATAGAAGCCTGTAT
>JANWWH010000023.1 GCA_025056375.1 Aquificaceae bacterium | reverse complement strand
ACCTCTTCTTGAAGCTCCTTTATATCTTCATCTCTAACAATCTCTTCCTTCAAAAGCTCCACCTGTACCATGCTAAAAGAATATAGGCAACTTTCCTCCTTTCATTGTGAGTTAAGATATGCCTATAGGATGGGTTATGTGCTTGTCCGTATCTTTCTTAGGGAAGAGGATAGGTTGGAGGGAAAGCTTGCTTATAGAAGGTTGATTGAACTTATTAGAGAAGAGGGTGTAAGGGGGGCAACGGTGCAACGGTCTATAATGGGCTACGGCACAACCGGAGAATACCATTATGAGGGCATAGAAGTGCTCTCTTACGGACTTCCTGTGGTGGTGGAGTTTGTAGAAGAGGAGGACAAAGCCCTTGCAGTTCTTCAGAGCCTGACGCGTAGGGTCAGGTTGGGTCTTATACTGGTTGAGGAGGTCAGGTATTGGTCTTCCTAATGGCGATAGCTGTGGGTGGTGCATTGGGCTCTTTGCTGAGGTTTTTTATCTCAAGGTTTGTGCAGATTAGGATAGGTGCGGACTTCCCCTTAGGAACCCTCCTGGTAAATCTTAGCTCCGCCCTTCTCATAGGCTTTTTCTTTGCCCTTCTCGTGGAAAAGTGGGAGTTTTCTCCGAACCTGAGAGCCCTCCTTATAACTGGTTTCTTGGGTGGGTATTCTACCTATTCCACGCTCTTTTACGAGGCTTACTACATGATGCTTAACGGAGAATGGCTTAAATCTCTTATCTACATACTTCTGAGTAACCTTCTTGGTATTCTCTTTGTGGCTCTCGGCTACGGACTTGGTAGACTATTGTAGCTATGGAGTTTGAAAGTGCTCTACTCATAAGGCTTTTCTTTGGTGAGGATGAGAGGTTTGAGGGTAAGCCCCTCTACAAGTATGTAGTGGAATTTTGTAGAGAGAAGGGCATAGCAGGTGCCACCGTTTTCAGAGGTATACTGGGTTACGGGAAGTCTTCTCTCCTTCACAAGGGGAGCACTCAGCCTATCTTCAGACTTGCCAGTGGTAGTGGAAATAGTGGACTGCGAAGAAAACATCCACGGGCTCTTGCCAGAACTTTCGAGACTGGTAAGGGACGGCATAATAACGGTGCAAAGGGTAAAAGTTGTAAAACCCTTAGAGTTGGACCGAAATCAGGACAGTTTTTGATATAGACCCATAAGTTCCTCAAGGCTCTGTCCGTAGTCTACCCTCTCCTCCACCCTCTGCCTAAAAAAGCGGTCTATATCCTCTCTGTTCCTTATAACCCTATCTACCAATGGGTTGCTACCGGGCGTGTAGAGCCCAAGGTTTACCATGTCTTCCATAGACTCGTAGCTACTGAGGAGCTCTCTCAGATACATGGACATCCTCATGTGTTCCTGACTGACCACCTGAGGCATGAGCCTGCTAAGGCTTTTGACCGGGTCTACCGCAGGAAAAAGCCCAGCGTTGGCTCTTTTCCTAGAAAGTAGAATGTGTCCATCGAACACGCCCATAAGGGCATCCGCTACCGGGTCAAGGCTTACATCGTCGCCCTCCACGAGCACGTTAAACACGCCTGTTATACTGCCTTTCTGGAAGTTTCCACAGCTTTCCACCACCTTTGAAAGTAGGTAGAAGACGGAGGGCGTGTAGCCCTTCATAGTGGGAGGTTCTCCTGCAGATAGACCCACTTCTCTCTGAGCCACGGCAAGTCTGGTTATAGAGTCCATAACTAAGAGCACATCCATGCCCTTTTGAGCTAAGAACTTGGCATGCACCAGCGCGCTTAGCGCACCCTTTACCTTGAGTATGGGTGTCTGGTCGGAGGTTGTTACCACTATTATACTCTTCTTTCTTCCTTCCTCTCCGAGCACATCCTCCAAGAACTCTCTTACCTCCCTACCCCTCTCGCCGATTAGAGCGAGCACCACTGCATCTACCCGACTGCTCCTTATTATCATACCCATGAGAGTGCTTTTGCCTACGCCCGCTCCGGCGAATATGCCTACCTTCTGTCCCTTACCGAGGGTTAGCAGGGCGTTTATAGACCTTATACCGCAGTCAAAGACCTCTCTTATCCTCTCTCTCTGAAGGGGGTTTATGTCCTCCAGAAGTATGGCTCTCCTTTCTTTTGCTACATACGAGCCGTCCGCCAGCCTTCTGCCAAAAGGGTCCACCACCTCGCCCAGCAGTTCTGTGCCTACACTTGTGGAAACATGCTCCTTCCTAATCCAAACCCTGTCCCCTGCCTTTATTCCCGATATATGTCCAAAGGGCATTATGATACAGCGGTCTTCGTTAAAGCCTATTATCTCACCTTCTATAGAACCCTCTCTGTGGGGGTAGATTATCACATGGTCTCCTATTGCACCCTCCGTGTTGTAGGCTTCCACATAAACACCGCTGGCTCTGTAAACCTTATGATATATCCTGAAGGCTTCCCCCATCCTTCATCTCCTCCCTAAGGTCCTGAAGAACTTGCTCATATTTCCTCTCTATCCACAGCTTTGGCGTTTCCATGACAAACTCTCCCTCCATAAGTTCCTCCTTAGTCAGCACTTTGAGGTTAAGGTTATCTCCCAGTTTGTTTTTTAAGCTTTCCACGTAAGCTCCTAACCTCTGGAAGTCCCTAGGGCTAAGGTAAAGGTTAACCTGCCCCCTTAGTTCAATACCTCTTTCAAAAACCTTCGAAAGTGCCCTCACGAGCACCTCCTCCTTTGGCAGGAGGTCTGTCAGGAGAAGTTTTTTCAGTAGCTCAACCGCGCTTTCCAACACCTCTTCTCTTAGCTTAGTCTCCGCATTCTTAAAAAGCTCTTTCAAACTCTTTCCAATGGCTTCAATCATTTTCTCCTCTCCCTCCCTCTCCGACAGGTTATTCAACAATCTTTCCCTTTCTTTCAGGAGCTCTTCCTTCTCTACTTGAAGTTCTTTGACCCTTAATCTGAGAGCTTCCGCCTCCTGTGCAAGGGCTTCCAACTTTGCTCGATAGTGGAGCTCCACCTCTTTACAGTCAGGTTCTTCTTTGCTTTCCTGAAGTCTTTCCTCCTCTGGGGGTTCCTCCATATGTTGAGGGTAGAGGGGTTTGAAGGTTCCTTTATACATAGGACTCTCCACCCGAGAGGTCTATGATGCCCTGGTCTGCTAGGTTCTTTATGACCTGTATGACCTGTTTCTGTGCTTTTTCTACATCTGAAGCCCTAACAGGACCAAGGGCTTCCATGTCCTCTCTCATGATGTCTGCAGCCTTTTTGGACATGTTGGAGAAGAACTTTTCCTTTATGTCCTCTGGAGCACCCTTGAGGGCGATAATCAGGGTATTCTTGTCCACCGCCTTAAGTATTTCCACGACTGCCCTATTGTCCAGCTTTCTAATGTCTTCAAAGGTAAACATCTTCTCTCTTATCTTCTCCGAAAGGTAGGGGTCTTCCTCATCCAGTCTCGCCAGTATCCTGTTAGTGGTATCTTTATCAAGCATGTTGAGGAGCTCCGCAGTAAGAGTTACGCCTTCCATCTTCTGCATGATACCACTTACGCCCATACTTCTTATCTCCTCCGCGAGGACCTCTATAAGCTCTCCAAAAAACTCGGGAGATATGTTCTCAAGGGTAGCGAGCCTTTTTACCACTTCTATGGCTATGGTGTCTGGTATGAGCTTAAGTATCTCTGCGGACTTGTTAGGGTTCAGCTGAGAGAGAACCACCGCTATGGTTTGTGGGTGTTCGTTTCTGAGGATGTTTGCCAGTATCTTGCTGTCAACCCTTTCGAGCTCCTGAAAGCTCTTTATGAGATTTGAACTGCTCAAAAACTCGTATATTTTGGCAAACTTGTCGGGTGGGAGGGCTTTTCTGGCAAACTCTAAAAGAGCGTCTATGTCCGGAGATATAAAGGAAGTGGCTTTGTATTCCTCTATGAACTCCTTTGCTATGTCTTCTATGTCTTTCAGGGTAACCCCTTCCAGATTGGTTGCATGTAGTAGTATTTCCTGTATCTCGTCGTCGGAGAGCTCTCTCATAACCTCTACAGCTACCTGAGGTGGCATAGCCATGAGGAGTATGGCCGCCTTCTGAGCTCTGCTTAGCTTGCTCTTTACCTCCGGCATGTATAATAATTTAAAACTTTTTGAGATAGGTCATTACAAAACTGAGGGTGAAACCTATAATTATAGCCATGTTTCCCAGAGTTTACCTGGGCGTTGAATGGATAGGTGCGGAGAGGCTTCTCGTAGAATATAACCCCCCACAAGAATGCGGAGCAAGCCTTATCTTTCTGGGTATAGCAAGGTCTGCGCCCGAGGATGGTGATGTGGCAGAGCTACATTACGAAGCCTTCCTCGAGATGGCACTAAGAGTTATGGAAGAGATAAGGGAAGAAACCCTTGAAAACTTCCCCGTCAGAGAGGTTTTTATACACCACAGGCTTGGCACCGTCAGGGTGGGTGAGCCTTCCTTTTTGGTTGCGGTTTTTGGTGGGCACAGGGATGAAACTTTCAGGGCTTGCAGGTATGCAGTGGACGAGGTCAAAAAGAGGGTGCCTATCTGGAAAAAGGAAGTCTTTGGAGACGGAAAATCTCAGTGGGTGCTTGGGGCGTGATTAAGGACAGGCTCGGCAGAGAGCTCCGCGACCTGAGGATATCTGTCACCGACAGGTGCAACTTTAGATGTAGTTTCTGTATGCCTGAGGGAGAGGAATATCAATTTTTTAGACGGGATGAGATGCTCACCTTTGAAGAGATACAAAGGTTTGTAAGAGCCCTAATACCTCTGGGTGTGAAAAAGGTGAGGCTTACTGGCGGTGAGCCCCTTCTAAGGAGAGACATTCAGAGGCTTATAAGTATGCTCTCCTCCCTTCCACTTGAAGACCTGAGCCTTACTACCAATGGCTTTCTGCTAAAGGAAAAGGCGAGGCTTCTCAAGTCCTCTGGCTTGAAGAGGATTACCGTTAGCCTCCACTCTCTGAGAGACAAGGTTTTTTCGGAGCTCGTGGGTAGAGAGGTAAAGGTGTCCTGGATTATAGAAGGCATAGAGGAAGCTCTGCGCGTGGGTCTTGAACCCGTTAAAGTCAACGTGTGCGTGGTAAAGGGTGTTAACGAGGATGAGATAGTGGACATTGCCAGGTTTTTTAAGGACATGGGTGTGGTGGTGCGTTTTATTGAGTTTATGGACGTGGGCAACCTTAACCACTGGTCTCTTGAGAGGGTTTTCTCCGTCAGAGAAATGTTTCAAATTCTAAGTGAACACTTTGACCTTGAGCCCCTTGAGAAGAGTTACAGGGGGGAAGTGGCGGAGAGATACAAACACAGAGATTGCGGTGTGGAAATAGGTTTCATATCCTCCGTCACTCAACCCTTTTGCGGTGAGTGTAATAGGCTAAGGCTCACCGCGGAGGGAAAGCTTCTTACCTGCCTCTTTGCTCAAGATGGCTACGATGTGAAGAGCCTTCTAAGGTCAGGTGCTGAGGAGGAAAAGATAAGAGAGTTCGTGACCCGGATATGGTCCGAGAGAGAAGACAGGTATTCGGAGAGAAGGTTAGAACTCTTAAAGAGGGGTATAATACCGAGAAAGCCCGAGATGTTCAAGGTAGGGGGTTGAAGTTGATAGAGTACAGAAGGGTGGAGTTTTTGGTAAACCCGGTTAAAAACAGAATATGGGCGGTAAGCATGCCAGAGGGTGAACTACTCAAAGACCTGGTCTCCGTAAAAAGGGCACGCTTCTGCGTGGAATCGGGAGAAGAGTTCTGGCTCAATCCCTTCGGCGGTGCTTACCACTGGATTACGAGAATGTCCGAGCCTTACGAGGAAGAGTTCGTAAGGTTTAAGGAAGAAGCCCAGTTGTATGTGTGCGTATTTGACCTTGATATTGCTCACTTAGAATACCTTTACCTCTCTCCCTTCTCCGGTGAGCTACTTTTTGAAGAGGAAGAGCTCCTGGAAAAGTTAGGTAAAAAACTCTACGGGGATTTTAAGAGGTTTATGCTGGAACTCTGGGAATACATAAAGGAGGACTGAGATGTTAAGCAAGGAGCTTCTGGACATACTTGCGTGCCCAAAGTGTAAGGGCGACCTTATATACTACGAGGATAAGGATATCCTCGTGTGCCCTCGTTGTAAGGTCTACTATCCCGTAGAGGAGGACATACCCATACTCCTCATAGACTCCGCAAGACCTCTTGAAGAGCTTGAAAAAGTTCCTCAGGGGGGACAAACCTGACACCCTCTGGTATAATTGCCTCTCCCACATGGATGTATTCAAGAGGCTTCGCGTAGAGCTTTTTATAGTCTCTGAACATCTGCCAGTCCGCAAGGCTATCCCCCACATATACACCCTTGTCCAAACCCAGGGACTCTACGCACAGGTTAAGGGCGTAGGGGTGGGGTTTTCTTAATTCTTTTTGAGGTATGGTGTCTTCGTCTACCACAGACCCGAAGTAGGGGGCAAGTCCATGCCTTTCAAAGAGATATACAAGGTCCTCCCTTGGTCTGCCAGTAACTACGCCGAGGAGATAGCCCCTGTCCTTGAGTTTTTGAAAGAAACCTCCGTCAAGGATAAGTCTTTCTTTGTCTCTGAGCCTTCGGTAGAACTGGTTAAAAACCTCCACGAGCTCTCCCATGTCCGCCTGCCCCCCAAATTCTCTTATAACCTCAAGGGTGGCAAGCCAGTCGTTGTTTATACCCTTTGAGAACTTTATCCTCCGAACCGCTTCTACGGGCACTTCCCTCCCTAAGAAGTGCTCCGCAGTGTGCTTTATGGCGTAGTGATAAGACTGGCTCACGTCCACTATCACGCCGTCCACGTCAAAGATGACGCCCTTCTTCATCCAGCCACCAGCTCGGAACCGCTCTTGGAGAGGAGAAACTTCATGAACTTACCCGCAAGAAAGGTAAGCCTTTCGTGCTCTGGGTAGATGATGTAATACCATCTCACCGCGTTGAAACCCCTTATCTTTACAGGAACCACTTTACCATCCTCTATGTCCTTTTCCAGTATACCCCTTGAAAGGAAGCTACAACCGTAGCCACTTTTTACCATGCTAAGTATGGACCTTCCACAGTTAATCTCTATCCTTACGTTTAACCTTTCAAAAATAAGACCCAACCTTTCCAGCTCTTCCTTAACGACCCTCCTGGTGCCGGAGCTGACTTCTCTGAAAATGAGGTCAACTTCGTAGAGCTCCTCCGGCTCTATCTCCCCTTTTTTCGAAAAGGGATGTGAAGGATGGGTAAAAAAGACCACTTCGTCCATAAACCACTTTATGGAGCTGAACTTTTCAGAGGGCTCTCTCTCTATAACCCCTATGTTTAGAACGCCAGAGGATAGAGCCTCTTCTATGTGCTGAGAGTTGTCCACCAGAACCCTTATGGATATGTTGGGGAGCTGACGATGAAACTCCACCAGGAGCTCCGGAATCCTGTATTCGCTCAGGGTGGTGCTTATGCCCAAGAGGAGCGTATCTTTGAAGTCCTTTTTTATCTTTGCCATCTCCTCCATCAGGTTTTCGTAGTTGCTCAGGAGGTTCTTGGCTATCTGATATATCCTCTTACCTTCCTCCGTAAGCACTATCCTTCCACCCTGTCTCTGGAAGAGCTTAGCACCCAAAATCCTTTCGAGAGCCTTTATCTGTTGAGTAACCGCAGGCTGGGTTATGTATAGTATCTCCGAAGCTTTTGAAAAGCTTCCCAAGTCCGCAACTGCGACGAAAGTCTTGAGCTTGCTGATGTCTATCATCAGGTTTAAAATTTTAATATAAAACCCTCTTATGGCAAGGATAAGTTTAACTTATCTTGAAAAGACCCTTCATCAGACCTTCCAACTGCTCAAGAAGTTTTAAGAGCTCTTCTCTTCGCAACGCCTTGACCTCTTCGAGCATCCAGTGTTCTCTTCTCATATGTTTCTCCGAGTAAGGGCAGAGGTCTCTTGCCTCGGGTGAGAGGGTTATAAGCAGGTCTATACTTTCGTAGGGTATGGAGGAGAGCCCCTTGGGTTGGAGCTTCTCCACCGGATAGCCTTTCTCTTTGAGGAGCTCTTTAACCTCCTCCGGCACCCTGTCCGCAGGTTCAACACCGGCGGAGTAAATATCCGGAGAGAGGAGGGCAAGCCTTGATATCTTTCTTGCTACTGCCTCCGCAACTATGCTTCTGACTGCGTTCCGAGTGGATACAAAGGCTATTTTCATGAAGGTCTATTTTAGCATTTTGAGGAGCTCAAGAAGTCTCCTTATAGCCTTGCCTCTATGAGACAGAAGGTCCTTTTCTTCTGGTCTTAGCTCCGCCATGCTTTTGGTATAGCCTTCAGGCTGGAAGATAGGGTCGTAGCCAAAGCCCCCCTCTCCCCTTGGCTCTCTTAGCACTTCCCCGTAGCACCTTCCCTCCGCCCAAAGACCCGCATTATCCAAGCATACCACCGCGCAGGTTAAGAAATAAGCCTTCCTGTCCTGCAGACCTTCCATAAGCCTTAAGAGCTTTCTTATGTTTGCCCTATCTCTTGAACCTTCCAGAGGTTCCACACCCCCCCACTCCAGACTGTAAAACCTACTGGAGTAGATACCCGGATAGCCCTCCAGGGCAGGCACTACGAGCCCCGAATCCTCCCCCAAGGTGGGCATCCGAAAGGCTTCGTAGTAAGCCTTAGCCTTCAGATAGGCGTTCTCAAAAAAGCTTCCGCCCTTTTCCTCCACATCCAGCTCTCTTTCTGGCAAGAGAAGCTCCACGCCAGAACCTTCAAAAAGCCTCACCAGCTCTCTTATCTTTCCCCTGTTTGTGGTGGCAAGGAGCAGTCTTGACAGCATGTTAAAATTATAGGCATGGAGTTTGAACCTGTTATAGGTCTTGAAATACATGTGCAGATGGATACGAAGACCAAGCTGTTTTGCTCATGCCCCGTGGAGTTCGGTGCAGAGCCAAACAGGAACACCTGTCCCGTATGTCTTGGACTTCCGGGAAGCCTTCCCGTATTGAACAAAAAAGCGGTGGAGCTTGCCACAAGGGCAGCTCTTGCCCTCAACTGTAGGATAAACACGCGCTCCATATTTGCCAGAAAAAACTACTTCTATCCAGACCTGCC
This sequence comes from Aquificaceae bacterium, assembly GCA_025056375.1. Classification (GTDB taxonomy): domain Bacteria; phylum Aquificota; class Aquificia; order Aquificales; family Aquificaceae; genus Pampinifervens. Next base: position 12,284 of record JANWWH010000023.1, on the reverse strand, counting down.
GAAGGGCTATCAGATTTCCCAATACGAGGAACCCCTCGCGGTGGAGGGTTGGCTTGAGGTGGAGGGAAAGAGGGTAAGAATAAGGAGGCTACACATAGAAGAGGACGCGGGCAAAAACCTTCACGAGGGCTCAAGGACATTTGTGGACCTCAACAGGGCTGGCACGCCCCTTATGGAGATAGTGACTGAGCCAGACATAGACTCTCCACAGATGGCGAAGGAGTTCCTCGAAAAGCTCCGGAGCATAATGAGATATGCGGGCGTCTCTCGGGCGGACATGGAAAAGGGACAACTCCGCTGTGATATAAACCTCTCTATAAGACCAAAAGGCTCAAAGGAGCTGGGCACGAGAGTGGAGATAAAGAACGTAAACTCCTTTAAGTTCGTGCAGAAGGCAATAGAGTCAGAGATGGAACGCCAAACAAAGCTCCTTCTCTCTGGTGAGAAGGTGGTCCAGGAGACGAGAACCTTTGACCCTTCAACCGGTCTAACCCACCCTATGAGAAGTAAGGAAGAGGCGGAGGACTACCGCTACTTTCCCGAGCCCGACCTCCTTCCTCTTATACTGTCCCCCAATTGGGTTGAGGAGATAAGGAAAGGTATGCCTGAACTGCCAGAGCAGAGGCTCGAAAGGTTTTTAAAAGAATACGGGTTGGAGGAATACTCCGCAAAGGTCTTAACGGAAAACAAGGAGCTGGGCGACTTCTTTGAGGAGTCTTTGAACCATTACGGAGAGGAGCCAAGGCTTACCGCTAACTGGCTACTGAACGACCTTCTTGGACAGCTGGCGGAGTGGGGTAAAGACATAGAAAGCTCACCGGTGAGCACCGAGAGCCTTGCGGAGCTGGTAAGGTTGATAAAGGAAGGCGTGCTATCTTCCAAGCTTGCCAAGGAAGTGTTAAAGGAAATGGTGGCAACGGGCAAAAGACCCACCCAAGTGGTGGAGGAAAAGGGTCTAAGACAGGTAAGCGACGAGGATGCCATAAGGGGGCTTATAGAACAAGTCCTTCAAGAAAACCACAGGGAAGCGGAGCGTTTCAGAGCAGGAGAGGAAAAGGTTTTCGGCTTTCTCGTAGGTCAAGTGATGAAAAAGGCAAAGGGTAAGGCAAACCCACAGCTGGTCAACAGCCTCCTCAAAAGGATGCTCACTGGTGCATGAAGGGTTTTTACCTTTTCCTTGCCCATCTAGTGGTAGCAGTTCACTTCCTCTGGATAGTTCCTATTTCTATAGTCATTTATTCAACTATAGAAACAGGTTTCACAGGTAGAGGGACTATAGGCTCCTCTATGAGCTTGAGGTAACTCAAGCTCAATACACCCCTCAATTTGAGGAGTGTATCCTGTATTAATAACATAACTATACGGCATTGGACGCCAACTACTCCGTATAGCTATTTAACTATTATATGCAGAATTCTAAAAAATGTCAAATGGATGAACATCTATATTTGTCCAAAAACAACTATTTTACTGGAGACTAGTAACCTATACTATAAAAACATACTCGTTATCATAACCTTGAAGGTTAGCTCCTTACGTATGTTCTCAAACTTCACGCTACCCACATATTCTCAAAACCATCGCGTGAAGGAGGAAAAGAAACTCTCTACATGCCAACACCTACCATAACATTAGTCTCTCTCCATTCCCTTTTACCTTTCCTTATTGCCCTCACCACCTCATCTCTTGCTCTGTTGTGCTGTGTCTTACATAGACCTGTAGGAAAATGTTGTGTATTATACTATAAAACACCTCAGGAGGTGCGTAAATGTTTGAATATGCTCAGAGGATAAAAAGTCTTCCACCTTATCTATTTGCCCAGATTGACCAGAAAAAAAGAGAGAAACTGGCTCAGGGTGTAGACCTTATTGACTTGGGCGTGGGTGACCCAGATATACCAACGCCAGAACCCGTAGTTGAGGCTATGAAAAGGGCGGTGGAAAAGCCCGAACATCATAGATACCCTTCCTACGAGGGCATGTTATCCTTTAGGCAGGCGGTGGCAAGCTGGTATAAAAGGCGCTTTAATGTAGAGCTTGACCCCGCTTCTGAAGTGGTTACCCTCATAGGTTCAAAGGAGGGTATAGCCCATTTCCCCCTCGCCTTTGTGAACCCTGGAGATGTGGTCCTGTGCCCTGACCCCGCCTACCCCGTTTACAAGATAGGCACTCTCTTTGCCGGCGGTGTGCCCTACCTTCTACCCTTAAGAGAGGACATGGGCTTTCTGCCAGACTTTAAAAGTGTGCCAAAAGAAGTCCTAAAAAGAGCAAAAATCATGTGGGTCAACTATCCCAACAACCCCACCTCCGCCACTGCGGGCGAAGCCTTCTATAGAGAGCTGGTAGATTGGGCAAGAGAAAACCGCATTATAATAGCTTCTGACCTCGCCTACTCAGAGATATACTTTGGAGAAGAGAAACCCATGTCCATACTGCAGGTAGAGGGTGCAAAAGAAGTGGCGATAGAGTTTCATTCTCTGTCCAAAACCTATAACATGACCGGCTGGCGTTTGGGTATGGCTGTGGGTAACAAAGACTTGGTAGCGGGTCTTGGTAAAGTAAAGACCAACGTAGACTCGGGGCAGTTTCAGGCAATTCAGGAAGCGGGCATAACCGCCCTGAACCTTCCAGAGGTGGAGGTTGACAAAATAAGAAACACATACAGAGAAAGAAGAGAGGCTATGGTGAGGGCTCTGGAAAAGTCTGGGCTTGAGGTTTTCAGCTCAGAAGCCACTTTTTACCTGTGGGTGAAGGTGCCAAAGGGCTACACCTCTGCGGAGTTCGTATCAAGGCTTCTCGAGGAGTGTGGTATAGTTTGCACGCCGGGCAACGGTTTCGGTGAGTCTGGAGAGGGCTACTTCAGGATTTCCCTTACGGTGCAGACACAAAGACTTCTTGAGGCAGCAAAGAGGATGGAGGGTCTAAAGTTATGAAAAAGAGAGAGGTATGGGCTTCAAAGATAGGGCTTGTTTTTGCAGCCGCGGGTAACGCGGTGGGTCTTGGAAACCTCCTTAGGTTCCCCTCAAAGGTAGCTCTTTACGGGGGTGGTGCCTTTATGGTGCCTTACTTTGTCGCCCTTCTGTTTCTCGGTATACCCCTCATGGTTCTGGAGTGGGTTATAGGTAGGTATGCAGGCGCGAGGGGGCACGGCTCCATGACGGGTATAATGGGCTCTCTTTTCCATCACGCTAACTGGGCTAGGGTGCTGGGTTCTTTGGGCGTTGCCATACCCTTCCTTATAGTGTGCTACTACATTTACATAGAATCTTGGACGCTTGGCTTTGCTGTGCTTTCTCTGCTGGGTCAGATGCCAGAGCCAATCATGAGTAGCGACCCAAAGACCTCGATGGCACCTTATGTGGAGTTCTTTAAAAGCTACACCGCCCCCTCCACCTTCGCAATAGCCTTCTTACTCATAACCCTTCTGATTAACTGGCTTATACTCCAGAGGGGTGTGGTTAAGGGCATAGAGCTGACCGCAAGATTTGGCATACCCGCCCTACTTTTGATGGGTATATTCCTTGCGGTGGTGTCTCTGTCCATAAGGGGTGGTAAGGGTCTTGAGGGGCTTCTCTACATATACACGCCTGACCTCAGCAAGATATGGGACCCCCATGTGTGGCTTGAAGCCTCCGGTCAGATATTCTTTACCCTATCTCTGGGTATGGGGGCTATTGCTACCTACGCCAGCTATGTAAAGGCAAAGGAAGATGTGCTAAAGGCAGGCCTCTGGACTGCAGGCATAAACGAGTTTGTGGAAGTTGTCATAGGTGCAAGCATTGCCATACCCGCCGCCTTTGCCATGTTTGGAGCTCTTGCGGTGCCAGAGCTTGCAAAGGAAGGAACCTTCAGGCTGGGTTTTATGTCCATGCCTGCGGTGTTGATGGCTCTTCCTCTCGGCTGGCTTTTATCTGCGGTCTGGTTTTTTCTCCTTTTCATAGCCGCCCTAACCTCTTCTTTAGCTCTCATACAACCTCTCGTATCCCTCTTTGAGGATGAGATGAGGTGGAAACACTCGAAGGCGGTGAACGCCTCCATGCTTATGGTCGTGGTTGGTGCTTTTATGTCCGCTTTCGTGCCCGGTTTTATAGATGAGGTGGACTTCTGGGCTGGCACCCTTATGCTGGTCTTTTTCGCCCTTGTGGAGATTATCGTTTTTGTTTGGATATTTGGCGTTTACAGATTTCACCAGGAGCTCACCAGAGATGTATTTTTCAAGGTGCCAAAGGCTCTCGTTTACTTTTTTGCGGTGGTCTCACCTATCTTCCTCCTCGGTCTTATATACCAGTGGGGCGTCCTGCAACTGCCAAAGGTCGTCGCCAATAAGGATGTGGGCATAACTCTGGCAAGGCTCTTTATCCTCTCCACGCTGGTCTTCCTTGCCTTCCTTGCGGTGGAAAGTAGAAGAAGGTATCTATCAGGACCGCACATATGAAGGACCTGGAGCTTTCTCATATTGCCACTGGCATACCAAAGATAGACTTTGACCTCGGTGTGAGAGAAGCTCTCAAAGCCTTTGAAGAATACGGAATATACGATTTTCTTGTGGTGGTCAGAAATAGTAAACCAGTGGGGGTAGTGAACAGGCTTGACCTCGTAAAAGCTCAACACAGAAGCCACCTGACAGTGGGTGACCTTGCCCATCCTCTGATGAAACTCAAAACATCCACCGTAAGGAAAGAAGAACTCATTTACCTTCTGGACTTTTTTAACGCTTCCAAGACACCACTCCTGCTCGTGGATAGGAGGGGTATCTACATGGGTGTTATTTTCTATCAGGTGGTTCTATACCACATAAGCCTTTTCAAGGAAACCACCGTCCCCATATTCCAGAAACTCAGGTCTCTACTCGGTCAGGAATACTACTTCTACTGTTTCTATATAGGTGGGCTAAAGAGTTTGACTTCTTCTGAAAGGGAGAGCCTTCAGAGGATACTCTACGAAGGTGTGAAAAACAGCATACCGGGCGACGTGGGTATGTCCTACGAGGAAGGAGAGATATACGCCCTTTCTAAGGTCAGGATAAAAGAAGAGGAGATAAAAACTCTCTACGAAGAGTTTCACAAAGAGTTTACATTACTCTTCACAGAGGCAAAACCCCTCTACATTTATGGTTATTGCTTCACTCTGAAGGCTGTTCAACTTTTTGAGGAGTTCTTCCGGCTCAGTTCGGAGTTGAAAAAGAAGATGGAAGATGTGCATGAGGCTTCCTTTTTTATTTTTCACGGCGAGAAGCCTTCTGTGGTCCTCTGTGAATACGAGAAAAGAGAGTTTATACACCAGATAAAGCTCAGAATAAAACAGGACTTTGAGAGGATAGTGGATGGGCTAAGAAGGATAGACAGAGACCTTTGGGAGGTGGCACTTTACGACTTTTTCAAAAACTACCCCTATTTTGAACTCTTCTACATAATAGGGGAGAGCGGTCTTCAGGTTTCTAACAATGTAGTAAACCCAAAGCTCACCTATCCGGTGAAGGTAGGAAAGAAGGGTGCGGACAGGTCTGAGAAGGAATACTTCAAAAGGGCAAGCCAAGAGGATGTGTTTATAACCAACATATACATATCTCAAGCTACTGATGATTTTTGCATAACCGTTTCAAAAAAGTTTGCCTATGGTGGTAAGGCATATGTGCTTGCGGGCGATATAAACTACAGAGAGGTTCACGGACTGGTAAGGGGTTATGCCAAAAGGGGCGAGGCTGATAGGTAGCTTCCGCTACAGAAACCTAAGGTATACAAAGAACCATCCTCTGAGGGTTCCAAGGGTTTCTCTGCTTTTGGAACTTCTCTTAGCTCTTGGGCTTTTGGAAGAGGAAGAGCTGGTGGAAAGCAGGCCTGCCCTTTGGGAAGAGTTGACCCTTTTTCACGAAGAGGAATACCTGAGAGCTCTTGAGGAGTGTGACCGCTGTCAGTGCGTAAAAAAAGATTACAGAGAAAGGTTTAACATAGGCACCTACGAAAACCCGGTCTCTCCTGCCATGTGGAGGGGCTCTCTTCTTGCTACAGGTTCATCAATTCAGGCGGTAGAGCTCTACCTTAAAGGTTATGTAGCCTTTAACCCTGCAGGTGGTATGCACCACGCATACCCTTCAAGGGCAAAGGGTTTCTGCTTTATCAACGACCCGGGTGTAACCCTTCAGACACTACTTAAAGAGGGTTTTAGAAGGGTGCTCTACATAGACCTTGACGCCCATCACTGCGACGGCGTCCAGGATTTCTTCTATGAAGAGGACCGCGTGTTCGTGCTTTCGCTCCATCAGTCTCCCGAATATGCCTTTCCCTTCAGCAGGGGTTACCTGAAAGAAAGGGGTGCAGGCAAAGGCAAAGGCTACAACCTGAACCTCCCCCTCCCACCCGGGCTAAAAGACGGAGAATTTCTCTATGTGTTGGAGAAAAGCCTAACTCTGATAAAGGATATCTATAAACCGGAGGTTTACGTGCTACAGCTAGGAACGGACGCACTGAAAGAGGACTACCTCTCAAAGTTTGAACTTTCCAACAGAGGCTTTCTGGAAGCCTTTGACCTTGTGAGAGATTTGTTGGGTGAGGGTGTGTATCTGGGTGGCGGAGGTTATCACCCAGTGGCTTTGGCAAGGGCATGGGTGCTCTTATGGTGCAGGCTAAGTCAAAAACCCATCCCCGAGTTCCTTACACCAAAGGCGAGAGAAGTGCTCCTCTCGGTGGACTTTGAGGAGTTTGAAGAAGATGTTGACAGAGGTTACATGTATGAAAAACTTCTTGACCCACCTGCGGTCGGTGAAGTCAGAAGGGAGGTGAAAAGGCTTGTGGAAGAAGCCATAGGCTACTATCTCTTTTGATGCTCCCCTGCTATACTTTATATAGTTAAAAACTCTCTGGAGGAAAGAATGGAAGAGCTCCCCTTGCCTCAGGATATAAAGGAAAGGATACTCCAGAAGGTTTCAAACAGAGACCTTGCCGTGAGAGCTCTGGAATACATAAAGTTGGTTAGGAAAGAGGATGGAAGTCTGTGGGTAAAGGAGGAGTTTGAAGAAACCCACAACCACGCTCTATGGTTTATGGTGCTTGCCTGCGTAAACTACGCCCAGAGGCTCATAAGGGGAGAGGAGTTGGACTGATGCCTTGGAAGGTAATAGTCAAAAAAAAGTTTAGCTGGGCACACTTTTTGACGGATTACCACGGCGCCCCTGAACCCCTTCATGGACACACCTGGATGGTGGAAGTCCACATAGAGGCGGACAAGGTGGATGCAGGCGGTATGGGTTACGACTTTTTAGAGATAGAGAGCTTTCTGAAAGAGCTTTTACCAGACTACAGGCTTCTTAACGACCTTGTGGACTTCTCACCCAGCGCGGAGAACATGGCGAGATGGATTTACCAAAAGGTAAAGGAAAGATACCCCACAGTCTCCAAAGTGGTCGTTTGGGAAAAAGAAGACTGCGGGGCTGAATATTGGGAGGGCTAACAGTTTGCGCAGTGGCTTTCCTTTGCCTCTCTTGCCCTCTTTGCCATCTCTGGGTCGTAAGCCTTGCCCTGCCAGAGCATTTGGTAAACAACCTCGTGGGTGCTCTCCGCCAGGCTGGTGAGCTCTTTAAAGAGCCTGTTAAAACCCTCGCTTCTATGAGATTCTTCGTGGTCTTCCAAAGACCTCCAGAAAGTTATGATGAGCACCTCTCTGTCCTTGAGAGGGTGTTCGGTGGTCTGACCTACGGTAGAACCTTCAAGAGATACGCCACCTGTGTTAAGAGCAACAAAACCCCCATAAAAGCCCGTGTCTGAATGGTAGGTTTTTACATGCTCGCAAAGGTATGCTATCCTCTCAGCCACATCATCCACCGTAACACCTTCTTTGAGAACCACGTAGTTTATGTTAACCACAGCCTCTTCTGGCACATCCACTATGTAGTTTCCATACATGGTAGCACCTCCTTTCAAAAATTTGCTATATTCTAATATAACAATTTAATTGATGGGTTGTATGCTTCATATCATAGAAATGATACTCAATATCCTTCGTATGCCCTCTCATACAGTCTGTAAAGGTCTTCCATAGTAGGCTCTACCGGGTTCACAGCAAAGAGACCCCTTGCAAGCATGTAAACGTCTTCTGCCATTCTTTCAAGCTTTTCCCTTTCTACACCCAGCTCTTTCAGGCTTACCCTCATGCCCACCCTCCGCAAGAAGTCATCCAAGGCTTTTACCGCCATGTGGGGTTCTGGTGGGTATCCCATGAGCTCCGCAAAAAGGGCATACTTTTCTGGATTTCCCCTGTAGTTGAACTCGGTTATAGCCACGCAAAGGGCGGAGAGACCTTCACCGTGAGCTATTTGAGGGTAGTGGGCGGAGACAGGATGTTCCATTCCGTGTATAAGAGCAACCCTTTTTCTGTCTATGGCTATGCCTGACAGCATGGCCGCATAGCTCATATAAGTCCTTGCTCTTAGGTTTTCAGGCTCTTGAATTGCCAAAGGCAGATAATCCCTTATTAGCCTTATGGCTCTTACTGCGAGTTCCTCCGCAAAGGGGTTGGAAAGTCTGTTGGTTAGAGACTCAAGAGCGTGCATAAGGGCGTCAAGCCCCGTTATGGCGGTAAGCCTTTCATCCATGCTAAGGGTAAGAGAGGGGTCTATAAGGGCAACCCTTGGGTAATTAAGGGAGTGAGAAAGGACCAGCTTTTCCTTCCTTATAGGATTTGAAAGGACCGAGTATCTGTTTACCTCACTGCCCGTGCCTGCGGTGGTGGGTATACATATGACCGGTCTGTTGAGAAAGGGTATAAGCCTTGGACCCTCAGGGTAGTTCACGTAATCCCAAGCAAAGCCTTCGTTAGAAGATACTATGGATATAGCCTTCGCGGAGTCCATACTACTCCCACCACCGAGACCCACTATGTAGTCTATTCTCTCCCTCACCACCAGCTCGCTGGCAAGGTTTACGCTCTTGTCAGTGGGGTTTGGTCCTATCTGGTCAAAGACGAAGACTTCATCCGCCCCTTCCTTCCTCAAGGAGCTTACCACCCTTTCCAAAGCCCCGTTCTCTTTTGAGCTTTTCCTGCCAGTGACCACCAGAACCCTGAACCCAAAGCGCCTACCCACCTGTCCGACTTTACTTGCGGAACCCACGCCAAAGATTATTTCAACGGGCAGGTAAAACTCAAAGTTCATGCTTCGGTTATGTCTTCTCTCTGGAGCTCTACCTCCTCGGGTATTGTAGCTTCAAAGGTCAGCGCGGGGTAAGTAGGCACTATACCCTCTTCCTCTGCTTTCTCCGCACAGTGGGCGTGGTATCTGGTCCAGGGGATAGCCATGAGCCTTTCAAAGTTTATTTCCTCACCGCAGTATTCACATATGCCGTAAGTGCCCGCGTGTATTTTGTTGAGGGCATGCTCGATTTCCTTGATGATAAAAAACTCCCTGGCGGAGAGGGTATCAAGTAGTTCCTGAGTGTAGGTCATCTGACCTATATCTTCAAGGTCTCTGGGCTCTTTGACCTCCTCCTCGATGCGAGCCTGCGTGTCTTCCTTCTTTCTGTACCTTTCAAGAAGCTTCGCCTTCTCTTCCAGCAATTTGTTCCTTAGGGTTTCAAGCTGTTCTTTCGTAAGCATGCTCTCCTCCTGTATGCAGGAATTCAGAATAATATATGCTAAAATGTTCCTTCATGTATTCTCTGCTTCATAGATACAAGGGTCTAACCCTAACCATAATAACCATAGCCACAGGTGGCTTTTTCCTATGGCTATTTTTTGCTGGTGGTGTAAGCGACATAGGGACGCCCTCCAAAAGGTGCGTGGCAGAGGTGGGTTCTGGCTGTGTAACCCTTAAGGACTACAGGCGCGAGCTCCTAAGGTTTTCCCAGCTTCTGCAAAACCCTCAGATGGAAGGGTTGGTGAGAGAGCAAGTTCTTTCAAACCTTATAGCCCAGGAGCTCCTCTATCAGAAAGCAAGGAGCTTATCTCTCGTAGCCAGCGACGAGGAGGTGGTGGAGGTTATAAAGTCCGACCCCACCTTTCAGGAAAAGGGGCTTTTTAGTGCCACGCGATACAGAGAGGTTATGTCAAGGGCGGGCATGAGCCCAGAGGAGTACGAAGAATACCTAAAAAGGTCCATAAGCGTGCAAAAGCTCATAAACCTGCTTACCAACGGTGTTTACCTTACGGAGGAGGAGTTTGAAAAAAACCTTATGGCAGAATCAACCCTTCTGAGCGGTAGCCTATACATGATAACTACCTCTGACCTCAAGGAAAAGTACGCACCCACCCAGCAGGAGCTTATGGAATACTACCAGAAACACAAGGAGTCCTTCAGGAGAGAGGAAGGCAAGCTCGTAAGAGTGTGGAAGGAGAAAGAAAAGGAAAGGGCACTGGCTGTATATCAAGAGTTAAAGTCTGGAAAGGAGCCTCAGGGCTTTCAGGATTTTAGACTTCCCGAGGAGCTTGAAAAACTGGACGAGGCTCTAAAAGAAGAAGCCAAAAAACTGACCCAAGAGAACAGGGTGAGCATAAGAAAGCAGGGAGAAGAGTATGTGCTTATTTACCTTAAGGAAATCCTCCCTGCGGGATACGAAGATTTTGAAAAGGTAAAGGACAGGGTTAAGGAAAAGCTGTTGGAAGAAAGGGCGAGCTCCTTAGCCCTGAAAAAGGCGGAGGAGGTGGTGAAAAGTCTAAAAAGTGGTCAAAAGACCGATGTAAAAGCTCTTAACTTCTCTGATACACCCACAAGCCAGCTGAGCGCAGTGATAAACATAGACCAGAAAGAGCTGGTTCTTATTACCCTGTCTAAGGAAAAGGTATTCGGACCCTATCCCCTCAAACAGGGTTATGGTGTAGTTTATGTAGCAAGCAGGAAAAAAAGAGAGATAAAAAAGGAAGAAAGGGAAGAAATGTTTAAGGACATCCTTAGCCTAAAGGCACAGGCAATGCTTACTCAATACATAGAGCATATTAAAAAGAAGGCAAAGATAAGCATAAACAGAGAACTCCTCGGAGGTGGATGAGATGGAAAAGAAGTGGAAGACCGCAATAACCCAACACGTGGGGCAGGAAACCTACATAAGAGGTTACAGGCTTCTTGACCTCGTGGGTAATCTTAGCTTTGCCCAAGCTATCTACCTCATACTGAAGGGTGAGCTACCGGACGAGAAGGAATCTAAGATGATGGAAGCCATCTTCGTGTCGGTAATAGACCACGGCATAGCTCCACCCTCAGTAATCTCCGCAAGGGCGGTAGCTTCGGGTGGTAACTCCTTGAATGTGGGTGTTGCTTCGGGCGTTCTTGCCTTTGGCTCCGCTCATGGGGGTGCCCTTGAGGATGCCATGAAGTTCATCCAGGAAGGGGTAAAAAGCCAAAGGTCGGTGGAGGACATAGTAGGAGAATATCTGGAAGCCAAAAAGCCCATACCCGGCTACGGACATAGGTATTACAAAGACTTTGACCCAAGGACGAGAAGGCTCATGGACCTGGCAAAGGGTCTGGGTTTTTACGGAAAACACTGTGAGTTTGCGGAGGCGGTTCAGGAGGAGATAGGCAGGCAGAAGGGTAAAAAGCTCGTGCTTAACGTAGATGGTAGCATCGCTGCCGTAGCCTCCGAGATGGGTTTTGACTGGCGTCTTGGTAAGGGCTTTTTCATCATAGGAAGGGTTCCGGGTCTTGTAGCCCACGTTTACGAAGAACTAACCACCGAAAAACCCTTCTCCAAGAGGTTAGATGAGGAGAAGGAGACCGAATACACGGGCGTGCCCCCAAGAGAGCTCCCTCAAGAGTTTAAAAGAATATGAATTTACAGGAAAGTATAACGGGTTTTTATAAGGCTTTTATACGATTAGCCTTTAATGTAACAATCTTAGTACTTCTTATCTCTCTATCCGCAGCCCTCGTGAGGACGATTTTGGAAATAGGTCTTCTGTTTACCGAAGCCACTGTAAGATTAAGCATAAAGGAACTTGTCACAAACGTTCTCTCTTTGGTAATAATCCTTGAACTTATAAGAGCTTTTGTAGACTACTTTGAGTACGAGAGAGTAAGGATTGAGGTGCTGGTGGAGATACTAATAGCCTTCATGATAAGAGAGTTTATGATATTTCTCTTTGCTGGAAATGTGAAGGCGGTTGAAATAACCCTTTGGGCTTTGGGCATAGTTCTTTTGCTGGGGGCGAGAACCCTTGCGGTAATATTCAAACCCACGAAATAGCTAAGTACCGTATATTATGTCCAGAAGTTCCTTCGCTTTTTCTTTGTCTATGTCCTTTAGTTTTTTGTAAACCTCCCTTGCCTCCGATACCTTTCCAACCCTGCTGTAGGCAACACCC
>JANWWH010000022.1 GCA_025056375.1 Aquificaceae bacterium | reverse complement strand
CGGAGGAAATCATAGCCTCTCTTTTTGAGGCAGTGGTATACCAGAACTTGGCACAGCTCACCAAAGGAAACACGCCCATGCCCAAGGTCCTTCTCCTGGGAGGTCCCAACCTTTTCTTCCAAGGGCTTCAGCAAGCGTGGAGGTTTCACCTTCGGAGGCTCTGGAAAGAGAGGGAAGTAGGGGACTTTTCAAAGGAGGAGATGGAAGAGCTCGTCATAGTTCCGGAGAATTCTCTCTTTTATGCGAGCCTCGGCTGTATCTTTACAGCCTTAGAAGAGGAAGGTGGTCTATACTTAGGAAGGGAGCGTCTTGAGTGGTGGGTTCAAGAAGGACAGCATCAACAGAAGCTGAAGGAGGGTAGGGGTGGGCTCAGCGCGTTACAGGAGGAAACGGAAGAGTTCAAACGTAAATATTCCTACGTGGTGGAAAACAAGATAGTGCCAAAAAGGGTAAAAGAGGTTATAGTTGGCTGTGACTTTGGTTCTACCACCGCCAAAGCGGTCTGCATAACCCCTGAGAAGGAAATCGTGTTTTCCTGCTACAGCTTGAGCAAGGGCAACCCCGTGGAGGACGCAAAGGACATATTCAGGCAGATAAGGGAATTCTTAGGAGATGGTAAGGTTCTGTCCCTTGGTCTTACTGGCTATGGAAAAGACCTCCTGAAGGATGTCCTTGGTGCAGACGTAGCCCCCGTAGAAACGGTTGCCCACGCCACCGCAGGTCTTCACTTTTTCCCAGATGCGGACTGCATATGCGACGTGGGTGGTGTGGATGTGAAAATCATGATAATCCGTCAAGGTTCAGTGGTGGACTTTAGGCTAAACTCTCAGTGTTCTTCTGGAAACGGTGCCTTTCTGCAAGGTGTGGCGGAGAGGTTTAACATACCCCTTTCGGAGATTGCAGACAAAGCCTTCTCCGCTAAAGCCATGCCCAACTTTACCATGGGCTGTGGCGTGTTTTTGCAAAGCGACATAGTAAACCAACAAAGAAAAGGCTGGAAGGCGGAGGAGATACTGGCGGGTCTTTGTTATGTGCTTCCGCTCAATGTGTGGGTCTATGCAGGTAACATAAACAACCTCTCTCAGGTGGGCAGGAGGTTCATACTTCAGGGGGGCACTCACAGAATCCTGGCAGTGGTAAAGTCTCAGGTGGACTTTATTAAGTCAAAGGTGCCAGAGGCGGAGGTTTATGTGCATCCCTACTCAGGTGAGGCAGGAGCCATAGGCGCCGCTCTGGTAGCTCTCGAACACTATCAGAAAAGCGGACGAACCAACTTCAGAGGTTTTGAGACTGTGGAAAGGCTTACCTACCGTTCAACCACTTCAAAGGAAACAGTGTGTGGATGGTGTCCAGTGAACTGTCAGAGGAGCTTTATAGACGTGTATGTCGGCGAGGGTGAGGGGAGGCTCTGGAGTAAAGTGCCCCTCCAGCCGGGATGGGTAAGGCTCATAGTAAACAACGCCTGCCCCAAGGGGCTTGTGGAGGATGAGAGGGAATTAAGGGCAGTGAAAGAAAAAATGGAGAGGGTAAAGCATGAATTTCCTAACATCGCTGACCTTGTTAAGAAGGAAGCCTTCAGGACGAGGGCAGGACAGAAAGTCCATTAAGGTGGGTATTCCCCGCTTTCTCAACGTGTGGGGGACTCACCAGTTTTGGGTAGGTTTTTTTAATGCCCTGGGGGTGGGTAAAATAGTCTTTAGCTCCGAGACCTCCGAGGAACAGTATAGAGCCTACGGAAAGGGCAGGATAACTATGGACTCCTGCTACCCAGTTAAAGCTCTTGCGGGGCACATGGGTGAGCTACTCCACAAGGACATAAACCTTCTCTTCGTGCCTATGATATATTCACTACCTTCCTTCTTAAAGGGTCATGTTTTGGACACCCTTTCTTGCACCCGGGTGATGATGAGCGTGGAGAACATAATGGCGGGCTTTTTAAGAGAGAGGGACGAGTTTGGAGAAAAGGGCATAAGGCTTCTTTCTCCCTTTGTCCCCTTCGGAGAGCCCGAAACCTTACCCAAATACCTCTGGGAAACCCTGAGAGAGCACATGCCTGACCTTACCCTTGAGGAAACCGCAAAGGCGGTAAAGGAAGGTTTCAGAGCTCTGGAGGAATTCGAAAGGAAATTGAGAGAGAAGAGCCTTGAGATAGTCCGTTGGTGTGCAAAGAACAACAGACCTGCCCTTCTGGTGCTGGCAAGACCCTACCACATGGACCCGGGCATAGGTCATGAGATAGATGGTGAGTTCCAAAGTTACCGCTACCCCGTTCTCTGGTATAACTACCTTCCCCTCCAGGACTGGCTACTGGAATGGCTCTTCGGTCAGGAGGTAAGGGCTGGCATCATAAAGAGCCCCTTTGACATATCGGATGTTTGGACATCCTCATACAGTTCCAACACTAACGAGATAATCTGGGGTGCCAAGTTTGCGGCAAGGTTTCCTTGGATAACTGGCGTCATAAGGCTTTCCTCTTACGAATGTGGAATGGACCAGCCTACTTTTACACCGGTGCAGAAGATAGTGGAGAACTCGGGCACTCTCTTCTTCAAGTTCGGTGAGCTGGACGAGACAAAGCCGGCGGGTAGCGTGAGGATAAGGGTAGAGACCATAGCATACTACCTTGAGAAATACTCGGAGTCCATCCTTCAAAAAAAGCTTAAAAGGCTTCCACAGCCACCAAAAGAGCTGTTTGAATGAAGGACATACTCAAAGGTTTTTTTGAACTCCACTTCAAAAGGCAAGTGGAAGTCTCCTACTACTACATAAGGGATTTAACTCTTCTTTCTATCTTTCTTGACTACTTTGGTCTTGACAACCCCTTAGGTATATACGCACTTGACCTCTACCCTTACATGCTCGAAGAGTTTCATCTCTGGCACAGAAGTCTGGGTATGGAGAGGGGAGGGTTGGACTTTTTACCGTGTTGCTGAAGAGGCTCGTGTTCTTTGGCGGAAAGGGCGGCGTAGGCAAGAGCACGCTTTCCTCTGCCACAGCCTTAAGACTTTCGGAGAAAGGCAGAACCCTTCTGGTATCTGTGGACCCAGCCCATTCTCTGACGGGTATATTTGGTCTGGAGATAGGCTCGCAGGTAAAGAGTTTGAAGGAAAACCTCTACGCGGTTGAACTCTCTGCGGAGGGTCTGGTAGAGGAATACGCTCAGAGGGTGCTCGGTGCGGTAGGTGAGCTTCTGCCTTCAATAAGCTCAGGACTGAAGGAATACACCAAACACATAAAACACTCACCTACAGCCCTCGAGACTGTGGTTCTTGACAGGCTCGTGGAGCTGTGTAATGAATACCCCTTTTTGGTAGTGGACTCCGCCCCAACTGGTCAGATGCTCAGGCTTTTTGAAACCGCCCACATGGTAAGGGGCTGGTTTGAGTTCCTTTTCAGGCTTGCAAAAGAAAGGCAAAAGGTGGAGAGGTTTATGGGTAGAGAGGACAATCTTCTAAGGCTGATAGAAGAAAGGAGAAGGAAGCTGGAGACCCTTGAGAGCATACTGAGAGAAAAGGCTGTCATCTTTGCAGTTGCCAACGAGGAAAGGCTTTCAATACAAGAGATGGAAACTTTAAGAGAAAGGCTGAAAAACTTCAGGGTCTACCCTCTACTGAACCGATGGCTCGGGATGGAATGGAAAGGTCCAAAGGTGGGTTGGGTGAAAGAACCTTACGGTCTTGAGGGTCTGAAAAGGGTAGAGGTAGGAGAAATATTAGAACTTCTTTGAAAGGTATGTGGAAAGCTCTTTTCTCAGCTCTATACCTAAAAAGGTCAGAAGGGGAAGAAGGAGTGTGTAAGGTATGTGTTCCACAGAGAGCCTTACCGCGTGGAAGTAACCCGCAAGGAGGGTTACTGCAAGGAGCTGAAGAATCGCTCCGAGGAATATGCCAAGATAGACGAAGGGGTTCAGCCTTATGTATTCAAGGGGGTTTCTAAAGAAGGGCTTTTCACCTATCTCCTGTATGCCTACTGCCCACTGGCTAACCACTGCGGAGGTAAAGCTAATGGTTAGGGCCAGCTCGTAGGGATAGACTTTGAGAAGTTGAAGGAACAGGAAGTAGTGCATAAGGGCCATAAGCAGTCCGTTGTATACCACTGAAAAAACTTGTCCTCTTCCTATAAAGACCTTCCCCGGGCTTTTTGGTTTCTCCTTCATAGGGTTGCCCTCGTATTTTGTAAAGGGGTAGGCTTTATCTTGCACACCATCAGTCACCAAGTTTATCCAGAGTATCTGCGTAGGATAGAGGGGGAGAGGAAGGCCGGTTATTATAGCCAGAGAGTTATAAAAAATCTGGAAGGAGTTGGCGGAGAGCAAGTATCTTATCACCTTCGCTATGTTTCCTGCTATAAGCCTGCCCCTCCTTATGGCGTTCACTATAACTGTAAGGTTGTTGTCCACTATGACCATCTTCCCCGCTTCCTTCGCCGCCTGAGAGCCTGAACCCATGGCTATACCTAAATCCGCTACCCTTAGGGCTGGGGCGTCGTTGGCACCGTCCCCCGTCACTGCCACTATCTCACCCTTTGACTGGAGAACCTTGACTATCCTGTATTTTTCCTCTGGCGCCGCCCTTGCCACGACCGTAACCCTTTTAAGAAGGTGGTAGAGCTCTTCATCCGTGTATTTCTCAAGTTCCTTGCCCTCCAGAGCTACATCTCCTTCCTCGTAAATCTTTACCCTTTTGGCTACCGCCTTTGCGGTAAGGAGGTTATCGCCCGTTATCATCATAACCCTTATGCCTGCGCCTCTGGCTGCTTCCACCGCCTCCCTTACCCCCTCTTTTGGAGGGTCCAGAAAGCCCACGAGCCCCACTATCTGTATCCTTGCCTGGTCCACGCTCTCTGGAAGGCTCTTAAGCCTTGTATAACCAAAGGCAAGGACCCTCAACCCCTCTTCCGCCATCCTGTTGTGAGCTTCCCATACTTCCCGTGGGCAGTCTGACTCGCACATACCCGCCAGGCTTTCAAGGGCACCCTTCACGTAGAAATCAAAACTCCCAGAACCCTCAGAAACTATCACCGCCATCAGCCTTCTCTTCGTGTCAAAGGGATGTTCCCAGACCCTTTCGTAGGCTTTTCTGAGAGCTTCCCAGTTTACCCTTTCCCTTTCCAGCCACCGGAGGAGGGCTACCTCAAGGGGGTCTCCCTTCAAACCATCCGCGTCGTTGCAGAGGGCGGAGGCAAGCAGGAGCTTTCTCCTGTGGTAAGCCTCATATTCCTGAACTTCAAGCTTTCCGAGGGTTATAGTGCCCGTCTTGTCTGAGCATATGTAGGTGGCACTTCCGAGGGTTTCCACCGCAGGCAGGTATTTGACGAGCACCTTCTCCCTTGATAGCCTTAGGGCACCTACTACCAGAGCAAGCGTGACCACTATAGGAAGACCCTCGGGCACTGCGGAGACCATCTGGGCGACCACAAAGAAGAGGATGACCTTTGCGTCCCTTCCTTGAATTATGCCTACAAGAAGGAGAAGGGAGAGGAGAATAAAAAGTATAAAGACCCATCTCTTGCCAAAGCTAGCCAGAGCCTTTGTGAGCGGGCTCTCTGGTGACCTCTCCTGAACCTTCTGGGCTATGGAGCCCAGCTCCGTGTTCTTCCCAGTTGCAAAAACTACGCCGAGAGCTCTACCACGGACAACCACCGTCCCTTTATAGAGACAGTTAGCCCTTGCGTGCAGGGGTGTATCTTCAGAAAGCACCACCTGAGCTTCCTTCTCCACAGGCAGAGACTCACCCGTTAGCATGGACTCGTCCACCATAAGACCCGCGCTCTCCAGAAGCCTTATGTCCGCAGGCACCATGTCTCCTTCGCCCAAAAGCACCACGTCCCCAGGAACGAGCTCCTCCGCCCCTATTTCTCTCTCTTCACCTTCTCTAAGAACCTTTGCCCTTAGGGCGGTCATAGATTTGAGAGCTTCTATCGAGGCTATAGCCTTCAGCTCTTGATAGAAGCCCATAACCCCGTTCACAAGTAGGATGCAGTAAACCACCAGAGCGTCCTGTGGGTTTCCTAAAAAGAGGGCAATAATTCCTGCCGCAAGCAATATAAGAACAAAGGGACTGGTGAACTGCCTCAGGAATATCCTTAACCTGCTTTCTCTCTCCTCCTCAAGGATGTTCTTGCCATACAAGATAAGCCTTCTCTTAGCCTCCTCCTCCGAAAGACCCCTAAGGCTCGTGTTTAGCCCCTTCAGGCTCTCCCCTTGGCTTATGTGGTGCATGGAGGGAATTTTATGTTATAATGTTCTCACCATGCAAGAAATAAGCCTCACCCATGTGTATTACGGACTGCTTGCCATGGCCATCTCTCTTGGTGCAGTAGCTCTGGCTGGCAAGCCCTCCATAAAACCCACGAAGTTCCAGGCTCTTTGGGAAGGTTATGTGCACTTTGTGAGGGGGATGGTCTTGGAAAACATAGGACAAGAGGGTATGAGATACGTGCCCCTCATAGCAAGTATAGGGCTCTTCGTTTTCTTTTCCAACTTGTTGGGTATGGTTCCTGGGCTTGAGGCACCCACCGCTAATGTGAACACCAACTTAGCTATAGCTTTGGTAGTTTTTCTCTTTTACAACATAGAAGGCTTTAGAATCCACGGACCTGCATACCTGAAGCACTTTATGGGTCCCAACCCCTATCTTGCACCGGTCTTTTTCCTCATAGAGGTTATTTCCCATCTTGCCAGACCTATAACCCTTACCCTAAGGCTTTTTGCCAACATGAAAGGTGGGGCGCTTCTTCTCGTGGTTCTCGTAGGTCTTGTGGTTAAGAACCCCTTTGTCTTAGCAGTCTCGCCCATATTCTTACTCTTCATAATAGCCATAAAGTTCCTGGCAGTCTTTATACAGGCTTACATCTTTATGATACTCTCGGTGGTCTACCTTGCGGGTGCAGTTTCCCATGAAGAACACTGAAAATAAATTGAAGGAGGTTGAGATATGAAAACCAGGCTTATGACCGCTCTGACATTGCTCATGCCCGCTCTTGCGTTGGCAGCGGAGCAGGGAGACACCCTCAAGCAGGGGCTCATGTTCTTAGGTGCTGGTCTTGCCATAGGTCTTGCCGCTTTAGGCACTGGCGTGGGCATGGGTCATGCCATAAGAGGCACTCAGGAAGGTATGGCAAGAAACCCCACAGTGGGTGGAAGACTTCAGACGGTGATGTTTATAGGTCTTGCTTTTATAGAGACCTTAGCCCTCTACGCATTGCTCATAGCCATAATACTCCTCTTTGTAAAGTAAAGGGCTTAATCTTTTTTGACGGAGGAGGAGCATGGCAACGCAAAGAAACGTAACGCGAACTTCTAATCTCAAGCGGAAGCGTAAGAGTGGTTTTCTGGCAAGGATGTCTACGAAGAGTGGAAGGGCTATAATAAAGAGGAGAAGGCAGAAAGGAAGGAAAAGGTTAACACCTTGAGGGGTTTGGTTATAGCCTTTTTAAAGTTTTGGCGGAGCTTTATATCGCCCATATATCCGCCTTCCTGTAGGTATTACCCCTCCTGTTCTAACTATGCCTTGATGGCGGTAGAGAAGTATGGGGTTCTTCGGGGAACGCTGAAAGCCCTCTGGCGTATTCTACGGTGCAACCCCCTTTCCAAGGGTGGAGTGGACTATCCCTGATGGAGAGAAGAGACTTAGACTTAAGAGGACTTCTCATCATCTTCCTTGTGATGACCCTTCTCCTCTTCGGCTATCAGGTCTATATTCTGTTCTTTGCACCCAAGACCACACCACCACCTCAGGAAAGGGTTGAGGAAGGGCGGAAGGACGCCCCTTCCTTGCTCCTCGGCTCTACCAGAGAGGGCAGAAAACCTCAACATCTGAGAACTTTTGACTTTGAAAAGTTTACCCTTGTCCTCTCGGAGGAGGGTGCGAGGGTAGTAAGCCTCGTGGACAAAAAATACGGAAAGGAGCTGATAACGGAGCAAGAGAAGAGGCTTGGCATATATCCCCTTGAGCTCTTTACGGGGAATCCCGAAATAGACCTTCTGCTTAACTTCTCACCTTACAAAATAGAAGTCAGTGGTAACCAGATAACCGCAAAGCTTGAGGGCGAGGGTTTTGAAGTGGTTAAGAAGATAGAATACAAAGGTGACCACTTCAGCCTAAAGCTTGAGTCAAAGGGACTTCCACCCCTTTATCTTTCCTCGGGTATGAGGGTTCAGGAGGATGAGTTCTTTACCCATGCGGGACCAGTTTTCAAAGTTGGTGACAGTCTTCAGAGGGTGGAGGTGAAGGACATAAAGGGTAAGGAAATCGTCACCGGCGACATAGGTTTTGCAGGTGAGGAAAGCAGGTATTACTTCAAAGGTTTCTCCGGTAAGATGTCCGCAGTAGTCATCTACAGGCTTGAGGAAAAACACACCCTTACCCTTGTAAAACCTGTGGGCGAACTTAACTTTTACGCAGGGGCAAAGGAATACGCAAGGCTGAAAGACATAGAGCTCTCAGACACCATAGATTTTGGAAGCCTAAGGCTCTTGGTTAAACCCCTTTTCCTGTTTATGTATTGGATATACGAACACCTTAACTCCTGGGTCTTTTCTATCCTTGCCCTTACCTTTATAGTAAGGCTTCTCATGTTTCCTCTCACCTACAAAAGCACAGTAGCCATGGGGAAGATGGCTGAGCTGGCACCAAAGATGCAGGAGCTTAAGGAAAAATACAAGGACAACCCCGCAAAGTTTCAAGAAGAGATGATGAAACTCTATCAGGAAGTGGGTTTCAACCCCATGTCCGGATGTTTACCTATACTTCTTCAGATACCCGTTTTCTTTGCCCTCTACAAAGTGCTTACAATAACCGCAGACCTTCAGCTGGCAAAGTTCCTATGGGTTCAGAGCCTCGCCCAGAAGGACCCTTATTACATCTTGCCGGTCCTTATGGGGCTTACTATGGTAGCCCAACAGTTTGTAAGCCCAAGCCCCGAAAAGTCCCAAAACTACATCATGATTATAACCTCTGTGGTCTTTACCTTCCTATTTGCCAGCTTTCCTGCGGGTCTTGTCCTCTACTGGACCCTTAACAACGTTTTTAACCTGGGGCAGACTTACATAATCAAGAAGCTCACCTTCAAGGGCAAGCCTTCAAGAACTCAGAAGAAGAAAAAGAAATGAGATTTCTGGTCACGGGTGGTGCGGGTTTTATAGGCTCAAATCTGGCGAAGGTTCTTGAAAAAAGCTACCGGTGTAAGGTCTATGTGCTCGAGGACTTTTCCTCCGGACACTTTAAGAACCTTACAGGTTTTGAAGGCGAGGTGATAACAGGAGACCTCTCTGATGCAGAGTTGTGGAGGTGGTTAAGAGAGCGGTTCCGCTTTGATGTGGTATTTCATCAGGGTGCTGTGACAGATACCACGGTGCAGGACCAGAACAGGATGATGAAGGTAAACGCAGAGAGCATGCGCTACATACTGGATGCCTGTCTCCAATGGAAGGCAAAGCTCATATACGCCTCCTCCGCAGGTGTTTACGGCAACAGTCCACCACCCATGAGGGAAGAGGAAGGGCTCCTGCCGGAGAACATCTACGGCTTTTCTAAGCTTATGATGGACAGGATAGCTCTAAACTTCTTGCAGGAACACCCCGAGATGAGGGTGGTGGGTCTCAGATACTTCAATGTCTATGGACCTGGTGAAGCCTATAAAGGGAAAACCGCAAGCATGATATACCAACTCTATAGACAGATGAGGGAAGGGAAGAGACCGAGGCTCTTTAAGTGGGGAGAGCAGAAAAGGGACTTCGTATATGTGGAGGATGTGGTGAGGGCAAACCTCCTGGCTTTTGAAAGAGACATCTCTGGCATATTCAACATAGCTACGGGTCAAGCTCGTAGCTTCAATGAGATAGTTTTTATACTAAACCAGTATCTTGGCACGAACTACGAGGTGGAATACTTTGACTGCCCCTATGAATTTTACCAGAACTACACTCAGGCGGATATAAGCAAGGCAAGGAAAGAACTCCGCTATGAGCCCCTATACAGCCTCGAGGAGGGAATAAGAGAGTATCTTAGAAGGCTATTATAATAACTCTTATGAGAGGGAAGTTCACACCTTTTATAGTGCTTTTTTTTCTTTTTTCTTCAGTTTTAGTCCATGCAAAGCAAGTTGTGAGGTTCTCACCTCTGCCCGTAAAACCTAAGGAAGAGCTGATAGCTTCTTATCTTCCCCTCTTAAACCTTTTGGAGCGAAAGCTGGGTGCGAAGTTTGAGATAGTCTATATTGGAGACTACAATCAACTCATTGAAAGCTTCATAAGTGGAAGGACTGACCTTGTAGTTTTTGGACCCCTCCCTTACCACATAGCCAGAAAGCGATACCCCAACGCCCATCCTGTGGTCTTTTTCAGGGAGCCAGACGGAACCACTTCCTACAGCTGTATTCTGCTCACCCTGAAGTCTGGGCCTAAAAACCTCAGAGAACTGAAGGGCCCCGTAGCTACTCCCCAAAGGTTAAGCACCTGCGGACCCTTTTCTCTATCCCTGCTGCTTTCCAAAGAGAAAAAGGATATAAATAAGATAGGTTATCAACCCTTTGAGACCCACCGTGAAGCCTTCGAAGCCATGCTAAGGGGGGATTATCAGGCGGTTATACTTAAAAAAAGCGTGGCGGAGAGTTATATGAAGGGCTTCCCCCTGCATATAATTGCGGAATCTCCTCAATGGCCAGCCTTCTTGTTGGTTGCCAACTCGAAGACACTCAAAAAAGGGTTTATTGAGAGTTTAAGGTCGGTCTTGCTTTCTTTGTCTTCGGAGGAACTGAAAGGGCTTGCGGAGGGTAAACATGGCTTTGCCCCAGTTAAAGAAGATGAGCTTGAGGTCATAAGAAGGTATGAAACTCACATACCAAACTAAAGCCCTACTCCTATCTCTGAGTATTCCTATTTTCTTTACTGCGTCCTTTCTTGTCTTTATGAACTATCTTGAGAGGAAAGCAATTGAGGGAATTCTGGAAAAGTGTAGGGTCACCATGGAGGGGTTAGTGCAGACCATAGTGCTGTCAAAGGGTAAAAGCACCGAGGACTACCTTCTGTTTTACTTTGATAAACCGGAAGTCCACGGGCTTATGGAGGAGGCTCTAAAGGGTGGAGAAGAAAGAGCAAGGGCGGAGTTATACAGAGAGCTCTGGAAGGCTTACGAGGGTCTTAGGGAAAGAGCTATGGTCAGGGACGTGCAGTTTTTGTTACCGGACGGGACGGTGCTTCTTAGGTTGAGAACCCCCCATCTTTATGGAGACAAGCCGTCGCAGGTTAACCCTGTGGTCAAGAGGGCTTTAGAGACAAGCCTTCCTCAAAAAGGTTTTGGAACTGATGGCGTTCTGAGCGGTTACGTGTATGCATACCCTTTAAAGGACGGCAAGGGCAAGAAACTTGGGCTCGTAGTTTTCTATGTATCCTTAGAAGTCCTAAGAAGCTTCCTGAAGGAGGTAAACCCTGGGGTTTCCTACGCCATCCTACTTAAAGAGGACATACTGCAGAGGGTTTTTACCGAATACAGGCATTATTACGAGGAAGTGAAGGGGTTAAAGGGTTGGGTCATAGAAGACCCTTACAGAAAGTTAAAGGACTCCGCAGGAAGCCTTTCACAAGAAGAGGAAAAACTACTAAGGGCGCTGGTTCTTGAGAGTAGCTTTACGAGAGCTCTATCCATGCCTGGAAACCATGCCTTGGTCTTTAGGAGCCAAGGAGCATACTACAAGGCTATAGTGGTGAAGATAGGGGAAGGTGACAAGGAGAGCGCAGTGCTCGTGGGCATGCCCTCCGGTGCGGACATACAAAGTATATCAAGGTCTTACACGACATACGAGGTGGTGTTTTCCCTCTTGGCTCTCGCCTTATCCCTATACACCTACTTTTACATGAGGGGACTATACAGTTTGAGGTTAAGCCATAAGAGTCTTGAGATGGTGCTCTCTTTAGCGAACGCAGGGGTTGTGGTGTTGGACAAAGGTGGCAGGGCAAGGTTTCTAAACGACACCGCTCTGGAGCTTCTGGGATACAAAAAGGAGGAGCTCCTTAACAAGGTATTTCATGACCTGGTCCACTACCATACCGGTCCCTTGGAAGGGTGCCCCATTTACAGGTCTGCGATGAAAGGAATGTCTTACAAGGGAGAGGACTCTTTCCTCAAAAGGGATGGAAACCCTATAGAGGTGGAGGTGGATGTAAAGCCGATAAGGATAGATGCCTTTCTGGAAGGCGTCATCCTCTCCTTCTACGACATCACCACGAGGAAGGAAAAGGAGAAGAAGGTTTACGATATGGCAACTCACGACCAGCTAACTAAGCTCCACAACCGCTGGTATGCAGAGGAATTTTTTGCCTCTGAGCTTGCTCGCGCAAAGAGGCAAGGTCTCCCTCTCAGCATACTTATGATTGACGTGGACAACTTCAAGAACATAAACGACACCTACGGACATAACGTGGGGGACATGGTGCTGAAGAGCTTAGCTCAGATATTAAAGAGTAGTGTGAGGAGCTATGACCTGGTGGCAAGATGGGGTGGTGAGGAGTTTCTCATCCTCCTTCTTGGCGATGGGCAGGAGGAAGCGGTCTCTATAGGAGAACGCATAAGAAGGTCTGTTGAAAGCTTGTCAAAGGAGGGCATACCTAAGTTTACCGTAAGCGTGGGGGTGGCCTCTTACAGAGAAGGGGATGACATTAACAGTTTGATAGAGAGGGCGGACAAAGCCCTTTACAAAGCAAAGAGCCAAGGTAAAAACCGTGTGGTTGCAGGAGAATAAGGTTTATGAACTAACCCTCGGTCTTGACCTGGCAGGCAGTCCCACCAGACCCACCGGCTACGCCTATATGAAAAGCGGGCTAAGGATGGGTCTCCTCTATACAGATGAGGAAATCCTTAAGCTTGCAAGGGGCTTTTCCTACGTGTTTGTGGATGCTCCCCTCTCCATACCTATGGGTAGAAGTAGCCTAAAAGAGAGGGGTCCTCACTTTAGGGAATGCGACCTTATGCTGAAAAGACAGGGTATAAGGTTTTTCCCCCTATCTCTTGGACCTATGAGAAAGCTAACCGAAAGGGGCATAGGTCTGGCGGAGGTTTTAAGAGGAGAGGGTCTTGAGGTGTTTGAAACCTTTCCCGGAGCCCTTTATGACATTCTGAAAGTGAAAAGGAAGGAGAGAAAGGCCATCGTAGCCCTTTACAGAGAACTGGGGCTTGAACTGGAAGATAGAACCTATTCTCAAGACGAGTTGGATGCGGTCGCCTGCTGGCTCTCGGGCGTATGTTACCTGATGGGAAAGGCGCACATCTTTTCCGGAAAGGACGGGGCTATAGTAGTGGGGAGCTCCCATTGCTTTAGGACTTGACATTTTCTCTAATGAGAATTATTATCATTTACAAGGAGGTTTGTTGAATGGAAAGGGTATATATCTTTGATACCACCCTGAGAGATGGAGAGCAAGCACCGGGCTTTTCCATGACTACTGAGGAAAAACTGCAGATGGCTTTCCAGCTGGCGAGGTTGGGGGTGGATGTGATAGAAGCAGGTTTTTCTGCAGCTTCGAAGGGCGACTTTGAAGCGGTTAACCTTATAGCTCGGGAGGTAAAGGGTCCTACCATATGTTCCTTAGCCAGAGCGGTGGAGAGGGACATAGAGCTTGCGGGTCAGGCTCTTGCCCCTGCGGAGAGAAAAAGGATACACACCTTTATAGCTACCTCCGAAATACACATGAAGTATAAGCTCCGTATGTCTCCTCAGGATGTTTTGGAGAGGGCAAGGAAGGCGGTGGAATTTGCTAAAAGGTTTGCGGAGGAGGTGGAGTTTTCTTGCGAAGATGCGACGCGTAGCCAGAGGGACTTCCTCTACAAGGTCATAGAGACCGCCATAGAGGCAGGGGCAAGGGTGATAAACATACCCGACACGGTGGGCTACACGGTGCCTGAAGAATTTGCCAACCTGATAGAGAGCATAAAGAACAGCGTCCCTAACATAGACAAGGCTATATTGAGCGTTCACTGCCACGACGACCTTGGCATGGCTGTGGCAAACTCCCTCATGGCGGTAAGGCACGGGGCGAGGCAGGTGGAGTGCACTATAAACGGCATAGGCGAAAGGGCGGGCAACGCCTCCCTTGAGGAAATCGTCATGGCTCTTAAGGTAAGGAAGGACTTTTTTGGCGGTCTATACACGGGCATAAACACTAAGGAGCTCTACCGCACCAGCAGACTGCTCTGCAGGATAACGGGCAGTTTTGTCCAACCCAACAAGGCAGTGGTAGGAGACAACGCCTTTGCGCACGAATCTGGCATACACCAGCATGGAGTGCTGGCAAACCCCCTCACCTACGAGATAATGTCACCCGAAGATGTAGGTTTCCCCTCCACCAGAATAGTCTTGGGCAAGCACTCTGGCAGGCATGCCCTCAAGAGCAAGCTCAATGAGATGGGTTTTGATGTCTCTGAAGAGGACTTAGAGAGGGTTTTTGAAAGGTTTAAGGCTTTGGCGGACAAGAAGAAGGAAGTATACGAGGAAGACATAGAAGCTCTGGTTTACGAGGAATGTGTCAAACACGAGCAGGAAGAACCTATAAAGGTTCTTCACTATCAGGTGCAGACGGGGGACAAGCTTCTACCCACAGCCACCGTAGTGCTCACCTTTAGAGCGGAAGAGAAAACCGCTACAGCTACGGGCAACGGTCCCGTAGACGCGGTCATAAAAGCCATACAGAAGGCTCTTAATATAGAGCCGGAGCTTCTGGACTTTTCCATAAAAGCACTCACCCCCAACACGGACGCACAGGCGGAGTCCAGACTAGTGGTAGAGCTCGAGGGCGTAAGAGCCAGCGGAAGAGGTGTGGACGTGGACATCATTAGGGCGAGTGTAAGTGGTTTTGTGGACGCTCTTAACAGAGCCCTTCTCCGTAAGAGCTACATCCTATCTAAGGAAAACCTTCGGCGAGAAGGGACCGTATAGGAAGAGCGTGGGGCTGACTTATAATCTTTTTTGTGTGGGTCTTAGGTCAACACGACGAGCCTTATAAAAGACTGAGAAGTTCTATTCTCAACCTCGTAGGAAACACCCCCCTCGTCAGGCTCAGAAAGGTTATACCCCCCCACATCTCCCCAAAGGTGGAGGTATACGCCAAGCTGGAAAGCTTTAACCCCGGAGGTTCTGTCAAGGACAGACCAGCCCTGAGCATGTTTCTTGACGCCATGGAAAAGGGACTTCTCAAGGAGGGTAGGGTGGTTATAGATGCCACCTCGGGAAACACGGGTATAGCCCTTGCCATGGTAGGTGCCTGTCTTAACGTTTCTGTGGAGCTTGCCATGCCAGCCAATGTAAGCGAGGAGCGCAAAAGGATTATAAAAGCCTACGGTGCAAAGGTTTACTTTACAGACCCTATGGAAGGGACGGACGGTGCCATACTCTTTGTCAGAAAGAAGGTGAGTGAAGAGCCAGAAAGGTATCTCTACCTTGACCAGTATAACAACCCAGCCAACTGGAAGGCTCACTTCTATTCCACCGGCATCGAGATATGGAACCAGACGGGTGGAAGGATAACCCATCTGGTAGCAGGTATAGGCACGGGCGGAAGCGTTATGGGAACGGGCAGGAGGCTTAAGGTTTATAACCCAGAGGTTCAAGTCGTGGGTGTCCAGCCCGCCTATCCCTTTCACGGCATAGAAGGTCTAAAGCACATAGAGAGTTCCATAAAGCCAGGGATTTTTGAAGAGACCTTTCTGGACAGGACCCTCTTCGTAGAGACGGAGCCCGCCTACGAGATGACAAAGAGGCTCGCCAGAGAGGAAGGAATACTGGCGGGACAGTCCTGCGGTGCAGCCTTGCACGCCGCCCTACAGCTGGCAGAGGAGTTGGAAGAGGGGGTCATAGTGGTCATATTTCCAGACGGTGGTGAAAAATACCTGACTACCGCACCCTACAGAGATTTATAATATTTTCATGAAATTCCCCTTCTCCTGGCTCTCCGAGTTTGTGGACACAGAAGGTCTTGACCCTTACAGGGTGGCGGAGGAACTCACTCTCAAAAGCGTGGAAACCTCCGTAAGTAGGTGGGGTATGGAGCTGGAGGGCGTCGTCTTCGCCAAGGTGGTGGAAAAAAGCCTTCAGCCTAACGGAGCTCTCTACAGAGTCCAGGCGGGCGACGACCTCTACCTTCAGGTAGCATCCCTAGACAAAACCCTAAAGGAGGGTGATGGCGTTCTTTTGGCTCTTCCCGAGGCAAAGGTTGGGAGTATGTGCGTAAAAAAGAGAGAGTTTGAGGGGTTCCTCTCTCAGGGCATGTTTCTCTCTCCGAGGGAACTCGGGCTTGAAGACCAGAGGGAGGGTCTGCTGACCTTTGAGGAGGACATAAAGCCGGGCACCTCCGCTCAGGATATTTTGGGCTTTGGTGAATACCTCCTTGAAGTGGACCCCACACCTAATAGAGGAGACCTCCTCTCTCTAAAGGGTCTCGCAAGGGAGATATCCGCCCTTTTGGGCTTGAAGAAAAAGGAGAGGAAGTA
Organism: Aquificaceae bacterium; assembly: GCA_025056375.1. GTDB lineage: Bacteria > Aquificota > Aquificia > Aquificales > Aquificaceae > Pampinifervens. Next base: position 5,283 of record JANWWH010000022.1, on the reverse strand, counting down.
TCCCCTCTATGAAGAAACTGGAGAGATTGACATAAGGGTGGAGTCAAAGGACTGTAAACGCTACAGGGCTGCAACCATCGAGGGCGTGAAGGTAAAGCCCTCCCCTCTCTGGTTGAAAAGGAGGCTCTGGCAGTGTGGTATAAAGACCATAAACAACCTTGTGGACATAACAAACTACGTGATGCTTCTGGAAGGTCAGCCCCTTCATGCCTTTGACCTGAAGGAACTCCGCCCGCCCCTACTCGTGAGAGATGCGTTAGAGGGAGAGCCTTTGAAAACTCTTCTGGGAACCGAGAAAAACCTAAACCCCCTAAACCTCCTCATAGCGGATGCGGAGAAACCCTTAGCCCTTGCGGGGGTAGTGGGTGGTCTTGAGAGCTCCGTGAAGGAGAAAACGGAGAGCATCCTCCTCGAGTCCGCCTACTTTGACCCTTACAGGATAAGGAGGTCCGCCAGGTCTCTTGGGCTCCAAACGGACAGCTCCTACAGGTTTGAGAGGAATGTGGACATAGAAGGGGTGAGGAGTGCTCAGGACCTTGCCATAAGCCTTATCCTTGAGGTGGCTGGGGGAAGTTTGACCGCCCTTAAAGATGTTTATCCCGAACCCTACCAGCCAAAGAGGGTTTTCCTAAGCCTGGAAAAATACAGGAAGTATTCGGGGGAGGACTTTGACAGGGAGTTTATCTCCAAAACCCTTACGAGCCTCGAGGTGCCCCACAGGCTTCAGAGGTGCGGTGTGGAGGCTTATATACCATCCCACAGAAGTTTTGACATGCATAGGGACGTGGACCTGCTTGAAGAGCTCCTCAGGGTTAAGGGATACGGAGAGCTGAGGACACAGCCCTTAAGAGTCCTTTCAAAGCCCTCAGAGGTGGAGCATCTTGAGGAAACCCTTAGGAATTTTATGGTAGGTAGAGGCTTCTCTGAGGTCCTGACCTTCTCCTTTGAAGACCCCGAGCTCTACAGAGAGCTCTCTCTGCCCCTACCTACCCTTGAGATACTTAACCCTCTGAACAAATCCCAGAGGTTTTTGAGGAACTCCCTCATACCCTCTCTACTCAGGGTCTGTCTTGAAAACACGAGAAACTACAACTACAACATGGCTATATTTGAACTCGGCAAGGTCTTTGAAGAAGAGGAGGAGACAAGGCTCGGCTTCCTTATGACCGGTTACAGGAGGCTCTTCCCCGAGGAGGAGCACTCACACTACGAAGCTCTCAGTCTCCTTCAGGACCTTCTCAACCTCTACGCGGAGGGCTACCGCTCGGAGACCTCTCACTTACCCCTCTTCCACCCAAACCTTCAGAGATGTTTCTTCTTGGGCGAGGAGCCCATAGCCCTGCTGGGAGTTCTAAACCCTGAACTTCAGGAAAGGCTGGAGTTAAAACATAGGGTCATACTGGGCGAGCTTAGTTTGAAAAAACTCAGGAAGGTCAGGAGGGTTTACAAACCCCTTGCCCACTTTCCGCCTGCGGTGAGGGACATAACCCTACTGGTAGACAAAGGGGTGGGTGTGGATAAATTAATATCTCACATCAGGAGCAAGGAACTTATGGAGGATGTGAAGGTTTTTAGCGTTTATACAGACCCAAGGTTTGGGGAAGGCAAGAAGAGTGTTAGCTTCCGACTTACCTTTAGAAGCAAAGAAGGAACCCTTTCGGACCAGCAGGTGAAGGAGCTGGTTGATGGGTTGTTAAGGGAGCTGGAAGAAGAGTATGGGGCAAAACTAAGATAGAGCCTGCCCTGTGCGTGGTAAAGGAGCTTATATTGGGGTCCACATGGTGAGCCAATAGGGAGCCCGGTCTCCGGAACAGCCGGGTTGGCTTTCCGGGAGGGCACCCACCTATCCTTTTTGGGGCCCACCGAAGGCTCCTGTGCCCACGGCAGGGGCGGGTATAAACCTTGCCTTCCCCTCCTTAAAAAGGAGGCGGAAGATGAGCATAGCGGTAAAGAGAGAGCTGAGAAGGTATTTTCTAAAGAGGAGGGAAGGACTGCCCGAGGAAGAGAGAAAAAGACTATCCGCCCGGATAGTTGAAAGGGTTCTGAGCCTTCCCCAGATAGGTAAAGCTGGGTCTGTGCTTCTCTTCTGCCCCCACAGGGGCGAACCAGACATAAGCTCTCTCTTTTCCTGGACCCTAAAGGAAGGCAAGGAACTCTTACTGCCCAAAGTGGAAGGGGAGGGGCTAAGGCTCATAAGGGTAAGGGGTCAAGGGGAGCTCAGTCCGGGAGCCTATTGCATCCTTGAGCCTACGGGGGGCGAGGAGGTAGAACCGGAGGGGGTGGACTTTTCTCTTGTCCCCGGTGTGCTCTTTGATGCGGAGGGCTACCGCATAGGTTACGGGAAAGGCTATTATGACAGGCTCTTGAAGAGGCTGGGTGGTCTGAAGGTGGGGGTATGCTACCAGTTTCAGCTCGTGGAGGAGGTGCCTAAGGATAGCTGGGATGTGCCAGTGGATTTGGTAGTTACTGAAGAAAAGACTTATCAAGGAGGTAAGGTAAGATGGGCTTAGAAGTGCTCTTTGTTATCGTAGGTTTCCTTGCCCTAACGGTGGGCGTAGGTATGGGTTTTTTCCTCTCAAGAAAGGGCAACACCGCTCCACAGATGGAGACCATACCAGACCTTGAAGAAAAAAGAAGAGAAGCCCTTGAAGTGGTCTCCAAGGCAAGAGAGGAGGCTCAGGAGCTTATCAGGAAAGCTCAGGAAGAGGCGAGAGAGCTGAGGCTAAGTGCGGAGAGAGAGGCGGAGAAGATAGTAAGGTTGGCTCAGGAGGAGGCGGACAGGCTCAGGTCCACCCTTAAGGAAGAGACGGAGAAGATAAGACAGGACTTAGAGAAGAAGACGAAAGAAATGGAGGAGTATCTTGCGGAGAGAAGGCAGGAGGTTCAGAGGCTCGAGCAGACCTTGCATCACAAGGAATCCAATCTGGAGAGAAGAGTTCAGGCTATCGAAAGGAGAGAGGAAGAACTCTACAGGAGAGAAAGAGAGATAAGAGACATGGAAAAACAGATAGACCAGGCTCAGCGAAGCCTTCAGGCAAGGTTAAAAGAGTTGGAGGACAGGGCAAAAGAGCTTGAATCCCTTAGACACAGAGAGATGCTTGAGCTTCAGAGGATAGCAAGTATGACCCTTGAGGAAGCGAGGAGCGAACTTCTTAGAAGAGTGGAGGAAGAGGCAAGGTTGGAGAGCCTCAGGCTTATGAAAAGAATAGAAGAGGAGGCAAGAGAAAGGGCGGAGTTTGAAGCAAAGAAGATAATAACCACTTCGGTTCAGAGGTTGTCCTCTGAGATAGCCATAAACTACACTACCACCACCATAGAGCTCCCCAGCAACGAGTTCAAGGGCAGGATAATAGGGAGAGAGGGCAGGAACATCAGGACCTTTGAACTCCTTACCGGCGTGGACCTTATCATCGACGACACCCCAGATGTAGTCACCATATCCTCCTTTGACCCAATGAGGAGGGAGCTGGCAAAAGAAGCTCTTGAAAGGCTCATACAGGACGGTAGGATACATCCAGCCCGCATAGAGGAGGTGGTGGCGGAGGTTAAGAAGGGTATGGACGAAAACATAAGGAAGATGGGTGAGGAGACCTGCATGGAGCTCGGTCTTTATGACATAAACCCGGGTCTTTACTACTACATAGGAAAACTCTACTACAGAACCAGCTACTCTCAGAATGTGCTTCTTCACTCCAAGGAGGTGGCTTACATAGCGGGTCTCATGGCGGAGGAACTGGGGCTGGATGCCAAGACCGCAAGGAGGGCAGGACTACTGCACGATGTAGGAAAGGCGGTCTCTCACGAACTGGGTGGGTCTCACACGGATATAGGCATAGAGCTCTGCAAGCGTTACGGCGAGCCAGACCCGGTGCTTAATGCCATAAGGGCACACCATAACGAAGAGCCGGTGAGGTATCCTGAGGTTGCGTTGGTATGCGCTGCGGACGCCCTCTCTGCCGCAAGACCTGGGGCAAGAAGAGAAACGCTCGAAGCTTACCTCAAGAGGTTGGAAAAGTTAGAGGAAATCGTGAAGTCCTTTAAGGGCGTGCAGAACGCTTACGCGGTGCAGGCGGGTAGGGAGGTCAGGGTCATCGTAAGCCCCGAGGAGATAGGGGATGAAGAAGCCTACATGCTCTCCAAGAACATCGCCAGAAAGATAGAGGAAGAGATGCAGTTCCCAGGGCAGATAAAAGTGGTGGTCATAAGGGAAGTAAGGCATGTGGAATACGCAAAGTGAAGACCTCACCCCCATGCTTTCTCAGTATCACCACTTTAAGAGGCAGTATTCTGACTGCCTTCTATTCTTCCGTCTTGGGGACTTTTACGAGCTTTTCTATGAGGATGCTCAGGTAGGTTCCAAGGAGCTGGGTCTTGCCTTGACCTCCAGACCTGCGGCTAAGGGTAGAGAAAGGGTTCCTATGTGTGGCGTTCCCTACCACTCCGCAAGTTCCTACATATCAAAGCTCATTTTAAGGGGCTACAAGATTGCCATATGTGAACAGCTTGAAGATGCAACGCAGGCAAAGGGTCTCGTTAGAAGGGAGGTTATAAGGGTCATAACCCCGGGCACCTACTTTGAGAAGGAGAGCTGTGGGCTTGCAGGGGTGTTAAAGAGGGGCGGTCAATACCTCTGTGCCTACCTCAACCCCTCAACGGGTGAGTTTGTAGGAGCTCCCTTTGACCTAAAGGGCACCAAGGAGTTTCTTTTAAAGTTTTCTCCGAAAGAGCTGGTCCTACCAACGACCCTCCAGCTTGAGCTAAAGGAGCAGGAGATTTTTCTCTGCAGGGTTGAGGAGGCATTTTTCCAAGAGGGTTTGAGGGTGCTTCTTGAAGACATGAAGCTCTTCAGCCACAGAGGGCTTGGCTTTGAAAAGGAGGAGGAGCTCCTGCCCTTCGGTGGTCTCTACCTATACCTCAAGCAAACCCAGAAGTCCTTCTTGCCCTTTTTGGAAAAGCCAAAACCTTACAGGAACGAAGGCTATGTAGGTATAGACTACAGGACGCGCCGTGGTCTTGAACTTCTGGAGTCTTACGAAGGCTCTGAAAGTTTTACCCTCTTCGGCGTAATGAACAGAACGCTTACCCCAATGGGTAGGAGAAGGCTAAGGTTTCACATACTCCACCCCTTTAGAGAAAAGGCTATGGTGGAGAGAGTTCAGGAGGCTGTAGAAGAGCTCTTGAAGGAAGATAGCACCTTAAAAGAGTTAAGAGAGCGCCTAAAGGGAGTGCCAGACCTGGAGAGGCTCATAAGCAGGATAAGTGGCGGTCTTTCCACCGCAAAGG
>JANWWH010000021.1 GCA_025056375.1 Aquificaceae bacterium | reverse complement strand
AGGGAGGTTCTACCCCCTGTAGAAGAAAAAAAGGAAGAGTTGTATCCAGAAAAGCTGGAATATGTTCAGCAACAGCCGGGGTTGGAGAGCCTTGCGGAGAGCATATCGCTTGCCATAAAGGAAACTATAAAGAGTCAGCTGTCGCAAGAGATGCTATACGCAACCTTCTCCCAGATTATAAAGGGGGAGGAGTTCAGTGAGGGGATTTCGAAAGCCCTGAGCGAAAAGTTGGAAAGCTCTTTGAGAGAGCAGGTTCAGGAGGCTCTGTCAAAGATTGACATCGCCCAGATAGTTCGAGAGGAAGCTTACAAAGTGCTAAAGGAAAGGTTAAAAGAGCTTATCACCTGAGGAAAAGAGCTTCCTCTCTATACCAGCCCCAAACAGTGGGGAAAAGGTTTTGGAGTTTGTCTGTGGCAGAGAGCATGCTCTTAGGTGTAACCAGAAAAACAAGAGGTTGTTCCTCCGCTATTATGCTGTAGACTTGGCGGTAAAGTTTTATCCTCTCCTCTGGGTTTATCTCCACTGCACCCTTATCGAGGAGCTCGTCCACTTTCTGTTCCCAGTGGGTTTGTGGTTTTGTCTGTCTTGGGTTCCACATGTGGAGAGTGCCAGAGGAATGCCAGACATTTCTTCCGAAGTGTGGGTCCATCGAGCCCGTAAGACCTATGATTATCATCTCCCAGCTGTAAGGTGGTGAGGTTAGTTTACTTACCAAGGTGTTAAAGTCTATGGGTCTGAAGAGGACCTTAACGCCTATCCTTTCAAGGTCTTCCTTTATTATGTTGCCTATAGCTTCTCTTTCTTTGTTGCCTGCGTTCGTCAGGAGCACCAGCTCCAGCCTGTGCCCCTCTCCGTCCTCCAGCCATCCGTCGCCATCCCTGTCTCTAAAACCCAGACCTTCCAGAAGTCTCCTCACCTTCCTGAGGTCGTATTCGTAGGGAGGAAACAGACCTTCCTTGTAGTAGGGTCTGTTGGCGGGCGTTATAGGACCGTGCAGGGGTTCCGCGAGCCCGTTGTATACCAGATAGCATATGCCCTCTCTGTCTATAGCGTGGGATATGGCTTTTCTGAACTCCTTGTTTTGAAACCAGCGGAGCTTATGTTTGGGAATGTCCGCCCTTGGGTTCATGTTGAAAGCTAGAAAGGTAGTGGAAGGAGTGGGACCAAGGTCAAAGAGCCTACTCTCTTTTATCCTGCTTACGAAGAGCACATCCTGAGGTCTAACGCTCATGTAATCCACCTCTCCCAGAGAAAACTTCAAGAGTGCAGTATCCGGGTCCTGAAGTATGTAGCCTATCCTCCTCTTTATGTAAGGGAGAGGTCTTCCACTGGCGTCTCTCTCGTAGTAGTAGGGGTTTGCCTCATACTCTACCAGCACCCCTTTTAGGTATCTTTTAAGTCTGTATGGTCCCGTGCCCACTATCTCCTTCGGGTCCGTGTTTACGTTCCAGGCGGTCATAAAGGTCTCTTCTTTTACGTGCTTCTCGAGCTTGTGTTTGGGCAGGATGGGTGCGGAGAGGGCGTTCAAGAAGGGTGCAAAGGGCTTAGGAAGTCTAAACTCTACCCTGTGGGCGTCCAGCTTTCTCACGAAGTTTTTAAGGTCCTCTTCACTCTTCAACACACCCCTGAAGATATCACCGGTGGAATTTGGTATCTTTGGGTTCAGATATATGTCTCTGTAGGTAAAGACCACATCCTCCGCACTGAAAGGCGTGCCATCACTCCATCTTACGCCTTTCCTAAGTTGGAAAAGGTAGACCCTGCCCCCCTCTCTTTCCTCCCAGCTCTCCGCAAGGTCGGCGAGCACTTCCATACTCTTTAGGTCAACCTTTGTAAGCCCAGTAAATATGTCCGAAAGCACCGCAGTGGAAGAGGTCTCTTGAGCGAGGGCGGGGTTTAACGTTTTTGGGTCTGAGGAGAGCACGAAGCGGAGCTGTCCACCTTCTTGCCCCTCTTTGGGTTGGAATTCCTCAGGCTTTAACCTCAAGAAGGAAACCTCTCCACCATAGGGAGAAGAGGTAAGGTGGAAGGGTAGAAAGGAAAAAAAACAGAAGAGAAGAGCCCCAAGGAAGGACTTCATCTTCCTACCCCCATCAGTTCCTGACCCTTCTTGTAAGCCCAATCTATGGCGGAGAGCACCTCTTCAAAGCTCTCCGGTTCTCCAAAGTTCACAAGACTTAGCACCTCTTCTACCAGGTTCACCACCTCCAGAAAGCCGAGCCTTCCTTGAAGGAAGAGCTCAACGGCCACCTGGTCCGCACCCACGAGCACCGCAGGGTAGGGTCCACCCATAAGGGCAACCCATCTACAAAGGGCAAGGCTTCTGAATTTCTCCGTATCGACCCTTTCAAATTCCATTGGAGATAGTTCAAGAAGGCTTTTCCTCTCAAAGGGGAAGGCTTTTCTCTCGGGATAAAAGAGGCTGTATAGGATGGGTAGTCGCATGTCCGTTTGAGAAGCGAGGAAGAGAAAGTTTCCGTCCAGAAGCTCCACCACACCATGGACCACACTTTGAGGATGGACTATCACCTCCAAGCTCTCAGGATGTAGGTCAAAGAGGTTTATGGCTTCTATGAGCTCCATACCCTTGTTCATTAAAGTGGCAGAATCCACCGTAATCTTCGCACCCATCCTCCAGGTAGGATGCTTGAGGGCATCCTCCACTCTTACATGCTTCAGCTCCTCAAGGCTTTTGTTTCTGAAGGGACCACCAGAGGCGGTCAGATAAACTTTCCTTAAGTCCTTCTTTTCCAGCGTAGAGAGCAGTTGGAAAAGGGCGTTATGCTCGCTGTCCACAGGCACGATGAGCTCTCTCTTTTCCTGAACCAACTTCCTCAAACATATGAGCGATTCCTTGTTAGAAGCCAGAAGCCTTTTCCCTTTGCTTAATATAAGATAGGTAGGCATTATGCCGTCCACTCCAGATATGGCGTTCATCAAGACATCCGAGCCCTCCACCAGAGCGTGGAGACCCTCTTCACCCTTAAGAAAAAGAGTGCCCTCAGGAAGCTGAGAGAGCCACTCCTTAGAGGGCTCCTCGTAGCAGGACACATACTTAGGTCTGAACTCCTTTGCCTGAAGGAGGAGCCTTTCAGAAGCCCTCTTTGCCATAAGACCTACGAGCTCAAACTCTTCTTTGTATGCCCTGACCACATCGAGGGTCTGGCTTCCTACTGAGCCAGTAGAACCGAGCACCACAAGCTTTTTCATACTACGCCCGCCTTAAGTATGTCGTGCATGTGGATGATGCCCACAGGTCTACGCTCTTCGTCCACCACCAGCAGGACGGTTATCTTGTGGTCTTCCATCCTCCTGAGAGCCTCCGCAGCGAGCTCCTCCATGTGGGCGGTTTTTGGTCTTGTGGTCATAACATCTCTCGCAAGACTGTGGTCGAACCTACCACCCCTGTTGGCAAACCTGCGGAGGTCTCCGTCCGTTATTATACCTACCAACCTACCATCGCTATCTACCACCGCAGTAGCACCAAACCCCTTTCCGGTCATCTCTATGATAACCTCTTTCATAGGCGTATCCTCTCCTACAATGGGCACTTCTTCCCCTCTGTGACACAGGTCCGCCACCCTTTTCAATTTTCTCCCCAGAGCACCTGCGGGATGCCTCAGAGCAAAGTCCCTCTCCGTAAAGCCCTTAAGCTCAAGAAGCACCATAGCAAGGGCATCACCCAACACTAAGGAGGCGGTGGAGGAGCTTGTGGGTGCGAGCTGTAGTGGACAGGCTTCTCTTTCCACACACAGGAATATATGCACCTCCGAGTGCTTTGCCAGAGTGGAACGAGGGTTGTTGGTTACAGATATTAGGGGAACATTTAAGAGTTTTAGGTAGGGTATGAGAGCCTTCACTTCTGGAGACTCACCGCTGGTGGAAAAGGCAATCATAACATCCCCTTCCTCAATGACCCCCAGGTCTCCGTGTAGTGCCTCCGCAGGGTGGAGAAAGTGGGCGGGTGTGCCCGTGCTGGAGAGCGTGGAAGCCACCTTTCGGGCTATGTGACCGGACTTTCCTACCCCTGTGGTTATAACCTTACCCTCACAATCTCTTATGAGCTCCACTGCCCTGACAAAGTGCTCGTCAAGGCTATTTTTTAGTCTTTCAAGGGCTTCTATCTCCAAGTCAAAGACCCGCCTTGCCTTCCGAAGTATATCCTCCATCACTCCTTGTAGTTATTTATGCCCTTTCTTATTTCCTCGTAGGCAAAGTCCACGCCCTTGAAGCCCTCCACCTTTACCCACTTACCCGGTTCCAACTCCTTGTAATGTTCAAAGAAGTGTTTTATCTTCCGAAGGAGCACCTCTGGCAGGTCTTCGTAAGACTTTACTCCTTCGTAGGTAGGATCCAGCTTGCTGTGGGGCACTGCAAGAAGTTTGGTGTCCAGACCCTCCTCATCTTTCATCTCAAGGGCGCCTATGGGTCTGCATCTCATAACACATCCCGGCATCACGGGATATCTGGATATGACAAGCACATCCACTGGGTCTCCGTCCTCCGCAAGGGTCTTGGGGATAAAGCCGTAGTTAAAAGGGTAGTGCATAGCGGTGAAGAGGAACCTGTCCACAAATACCGCACCGCTTTCCTTGTCCAGTTCATACTTTATAGGGCTGTCTTGTGGTATTTCCACTACCACGTAGATATCCTCTGGTGGGTTTTTCCCAGGGGCTAACTTGTTCAGCTCCATTCGTCCACCTCCTCTTTTATTCTACACCTGCACATTGCAAAGGTTCATACTTTCCTCAGGTCCAAATTCCACACACCTTAGAAGACAATCCCCAGCCTTCCAAAGAACTCTTCCGATGACCACAAGCTCTTCTTCACTGAAAGGAGAGAGCACATAGTCCGCCACCTTACTCCTGTCTCTGGGTCTACCTATACCTACCTTCAGCCTAGGAAACTTCTCCGTTCTCGTCTCCCTTATGATGGACTCCACGCCCTGATGTCCTCCACTGCTACCCTCCAGCCTGAGCCTTAGCTTACCGAGGGGGAGGTCAAGGTCGTCGTAGACCACCAACATCTCTTCTGGCTCTATGCGGTATTCCTCAAGCAGGTTTATCACCGCGAGACCCGAGTTGTTCATGTAGGTCTGGGGCTTGGCAAGCAGGAGCTCCCTTCCTCTAAAGTTAACCTTGTAGAGGAGAGAAAGGCATTCCTCCGACGGCTTCTGAGCTTTTAGCCTTCTCAGAACCTCCTCTATCACCATAAAACCCGCATTGTGGCGGGTTTTTTCGTATTTTTTACCCGGGTTTCCAAGTCCTACGAGCAGTCTTATCATTCAGCGACCGCGGTTTCCTCCACTTCCGGTTCGAGGACAACTGCCACCGTCTCCTCCGGTGAGTCCATTATCACGCAACCCTCCGGTGGCACTATATCTCTTACGTGGAGGGCATCACCCAAACCGAGGCCGCTCACATCCACCCTTATTTTCTCGGGCAGGCTGTCAATCCTTGCCCTCACCGTAAGGCTATGGAGGAGGGGTTCAAAAGTGCCGCCAAGACTAACACCCGCAGGCGCTCCTACAAACTCTATGGGCACTTCTATGTCTATCTCCTTCACCTGGCTGATATCCTGAAGGTCCACATGTATGGGGTTGTCGCCCAGCCAACCCATCTGCACCTCTTTAAGAAGACACACTACCCTCTCTCCATCAATATCCGCCTCTACCAAGAAGGTCTCCCCCTGAGGGAAGGATTTGAGGTCCTTGAGAGAAATGTAGGCGTGCCTGTTCTCCACACCCTTACCGTAAACCTCCACTGGCACATAGCCTTCTTTCCTCAACCTTTTTATCTCGCTTTTCCTACCGAGTTCTCTCCGCATCAGTCTTACCTGAACCCTTTTCATAAACTAACCTCCTCTATACAAAGAGTGAACTTATGGATTCACCTTCATGGGCACGTTTTATAGCTTCGCCTATAAGGGGTGCAATGGATACCACCCTTAACTTTTCAAAACTTTTATCTTCCACTGGGAGGGTGTTGGTGACTATGACCTCCTCCACCGCCGACTCTCTCAGCCTCTCTATGGCAGGACCGGAGAATATGCCATGGGTCGCAGAAACAAAGACGCCTCTTGCCCCCTTTGAAAGGAGCATGTTGGTGGCAGCTACCACCGTGCCTGCGGTATCGATGATATCGTCCACTATTATGGCTTTCTTCCCCTTCACATCACCTATGAGGTCAAGGACCTCCGCCACATTTGGCTCCGGTCTCCTTTTGTAGATAATTGCTATACTACAGCCCAGCTTGTTGGCTAAAAGCCTAGCTCTTTCCACGCCACCTGCATCCGGCGAAACCACCACCCTTTCACCCTCCACCCTTTCCTTTATGTATTCGTAGAGTATATTAAGAGCGTAGAGGTTATCCACCGGTATGTTGAAAAAGCCTTGGATCTGTGGAGAGTGCAGGTCCACTATGATAAGCCGCTGGGCACCTGCCACGGTGATAAGGTCTGCCAAAAGTCTGGCACTTATGGGCACTCTGGGTTTATCCTTTCTATCTTGCCTTGAGTAGGCGTAGTAGGGTATTACCGCAGTAATCCTGCCTGCGGAGGCCCTCTTTAAGGCATCCAGTATAAGGAGGAGCTCCATTATGTTCTCGTTCACAGGATGACCAAGAGACTGTATAACGAAAACATCCTCTCCCCTCATGGACTCGTTTATCTTTACCCTCACCTCTCCGTCGCTAAACCTTCCCACCACCAGGTCTGAGAGGTTTATACCCAGATACTCAGAGATTTCCTGCGCCAATTTTGTGTTGCTGGTGCCCGTTAAGAGTTTTATAGAGCCGTACATTTTGCACCTCTTCTCCATGTAGAAAGCTGGGGTGCCTGGATTCGAACCAGGAGCCCCCGGATCCAAAGTCCGGTGCTCTGCCAGTTGAGCTACACCCCATAACTTTCTACCCTGTAAAGCCGCCAGCCCCTGAGCCTACAGGTGAGCTCCACCTCTGGCAGTGGCTCACCCATATAGAAAACGCTTGAACCACTACCGCTCACAAGAGCCTGTAAACCGAGGCTCCTCAAAAATCTCAACACCTCACCTACTTCCGGATATAGCTCTCCAGCAAGCTCACCAAGCCTGTTTTCCAGTAGGCTAAAGTCTCCAGCCTTCAGGCAATCTATTATTTTATCACCTTCTATCTCTCCTGTCAACATTTCCTGGGATACGTGGCGGTATACATGGGCAGTGGAACACTTAACCCCCGGATGTAAGAGGGTAAAAACCATGGAGGGCAAATCTACCTTCTGAAGTAATTCACCTCTACCCCTACCTATCGCAGAGCCGCCGAGAAGGAAAAAGGGTGCGTCGGAAGAAACTTCACCTACCACCTCTGAGAGCTCCTCCAAACTTAGAGGGCTTCCAAGAAGTTCGTTCACCGCCTTCAACACCACCGCTGCGTTTGATGAGCCACCACCCAATCCTGCGCCCTCCGGTATGTTCTTCCGGATGTATATGCGAAGGTTGACACTTTTACCAAGTCTTCTTTCTAAAGAGCTTATAGCCTTGTATACGAGGTTCTCCTCCATGGGTATATCCGTGCTTGTTTCCACCTTCAGAGGGCCCTCTTCAATAAACACTTCGTCAAAGAGGTTTATGGTGTGATAGATGGTAAAAACCTCGTGATAGCTGTCTGGTCTTTTACCCAACAACCAGAGCCCCAAGTTTAGCTTGGCGGGAGACAACAGTCTCTTAATGGGCTTATGGAGAAACATGTTTATATAGTATAGAACAGTCCTTAGAATATGTTGTGTATCTAACTGTCTGATAAGCCTTGAGGGGTTTTTATAAACTATATAGCCCTTTCAGCGACCACCCCCATAGGAAAGATACTTTAGAAGGTAATCATACAGAGACACGTAAGCAAGCAGAATGGAGAGCCAGAGAAGGAGCTCCGCAGGACCCCGCTCAAAGGATAGGGCAAGAAGGGTAAGAAACTCAAAGAAGGCTTTTGCCTTGCCTAAGTAAGATGCAGGCATGGCGTAGCCCTTTTCCACCGACAGGCTCCGAAGGAAGGATACCGAGAGCTCGCGAAGAAGGAGGAGCACAAAGGGTAAAAGACCTATCTCTTGCCTGTAGAGAAAGAAGGAAAGCACAGAAAGAACAAAAATCTTATCCACGAGAGGGTCCAAAAGAAGCCCAAACTGGCTCACCTTGTTGTTTCTCCTCGCAAGCTCGCCGTCCAGCCAGTCAGACACACCCGCAAGGAGGATAAGAAAGCCTGCCAGGGTTGTCCTGCCTTCCAAAAGGAGGTAGAGGGTGGGTAAGGTAAGGAAGAGCCTGAAGAGAGTTATGGCTACGGGCATGGCGTCTATTTTAAGACACTTCAAGCTCCGTCTTTAGCCTCGTCATAGCCCCCAGAACCCCTTCCACTTCAACCCCCAGCTCCCGAAGGGTAACCATCCTCTCCTTAAGTCTGTCTTTTTCAATTCCTGTCAGCTTTTCAAAATAGTCGTAGTCCATATCTATAAATAGGCTTCCGTGTATGAGGAAAGCTTCCTTTAGAACCCTCATGGCACAGGCAAGCACCTTTTTCCCTCTGTAGGTTATCTCGCCCAGCGTAGGATAAAAGTAGCAGAAGTAGTCCTCGTATCCACCCCTGTAACTGCTCATCTCAAGGTCTGGCAGGAGCTCTCTGAGAGAGTGGAGCACTCGCCCCATGAAGTTTCTGTATATTCTGACAAAGCTGCCGCCCCAGTCCCCCTTCCTCCCTGCGTAGGAAAAGGAAAGGTCTTGACCGTGAAGAAGTGCACCACCCCCTGTGGGCCTTTTCACCACAGGTATGGCAAAGTGTGGGCTTTCCTGAGAGTATCCTATACTCAACGTGTTTTCTTTCCACCGATATAGCCTAAAGCTCGCCCTACCCCACTCCTCAGCCGCTATAAGGTTTTCCAGGTCTCTTTTCATGTTCTCCCAACCCTCAAGGGTCTCCACATAAGCAAAATCATAGGTTTTATGTTCTTGCACGGATTAATATTTTAAAGTTATGCGTTTTTTGGAGAAAGTCTTTGGTAAAAAAGAAAGGGAAAAGTCTAAGGAAGTTCAGATAAAGACCCCTAAAGGTGAACTAAGGCTCTCCTTTGAGGATTTCCTCGATAAGGACCCAGACGCCCGGATAGAGGAGTTCTGGGTAGAAGCTCTGGATGTCTCCGAGGATGGTTACTGGCTACTAATAGGGAGGAGGCACGGGGTCTTTCAACTCTACGACTGGAGAGGTAAGCTTCACAGGCTCCCTTCAAGACCGCCCGCACAGGTGGTGACCGAGGTTCTTTTTAAAGGTCCCTACCTTGCTCTCATCACACCCCCCTATCTGGTGGTCTACCTCCTTGAAGACAAAAAAAACCCCCAGACATGGAAAAGCTTTAGGACCACGCAGGAAGGTGTTAGGGCTTCTGTGGGACTTGACATAAGCGGTAACTTGCTCGCCTACGGCGTAGTAGGGGAGAGGGTTTACGTTATAGACATATCAGGGGGTTTTGGCTCTGAAGGACTTGACTTTAAGTCCCTTTTCTCCTACTCGGGTGCGGACATAGGAGAGCTCAGATGTATAAGATTTTTAGCCTCAAACAGGCTTCTACTGTCGGGCACGGGCGGTGTTGCCCTCTACGACCTTGGTGGAAACCTCATAAAGAGGCTTCCACATCCCTCGGGGAGGGCGGTTCTGGCGCTAAAAAGGGGGCTTTTGCTCTCAGAGGGAGACCAGCTTTTCCTCTACGACTTGCAGCTTAAAGAACCCCTCCACAGCCTACGCACACCCCTAAAAATAGCCCATATGGACCTCTCCCCCGACGAGGACTTCCTTTTTCTTGCGGATGGAGAGGAAAACAAGATGGGTATAGTGCACCTTTCAGACTTCCAGCTTCTGCAGGTTCTAGAGGGTGTGGGTTACTCAGTGGTGAAGGTCTCCCCAGATGGCACGGTCTACACTTGCACCTACGAAGATGAAGAGGAAAGGAGACTTTACGTCCTGAGAGCTATAAGCACAAACCTGACCGACTTCCTCTACGACAGAGATAGACAGACACAGATGGTAAGGAGGGCGGAGGAGGAGCTTAGCAAGCTTACCCGCAGGCTCAAAAAGCTTACCCCAGGCGTTGACCCTTCGGAGCTGGAAGAATACAGAAGGCTCCTTTCCTTAGACGCACCCATAAGAGGGTTGAGAGAGGTAATAGAGAAGGCAAAGGATGCGGTAGAAGGGGCAAAGTTTGAGCTTTTCCTGAGGGACATGGAATCCAAAATAGAGGGAGATACGCTGAGCGGAGAAGACCTCAAAGAGGTAGAAAACCGTCTCAGAATTGAAAGGGGTGAAAGGCTCTCCAGGCTTCAGGCTCTTAAGGTCTCCATTGAAGAGCACTTCCGCAAGAGGGTGGAGGAGCACCTGCGTAGGGTAAAAGAAGCGGTAGAACCTCTGGAGGTGGAGGACCTTAGAGACCTTGAAGCCCTCGAGGAGGTAAAAAGAGCAAGAGAGTTCTTCCTCAGACTGCCGAAAGAACTTGGGGAAAGCGCCAGGGCTGAAATTTCAAAGCTTCTTCAGGAAAGGTTGATCCATAACCGGCTGAACAAATACAGGATAAGGGTAGAGGACGGTAGGGTATTCTTCGGCTCTGAGGAATTTCCCCGCTTCTCGGGAGAAGGAAGGAGGTTTAGGTGGCGGTTGAAGGTAGAAGACAGGCTTTTCCTGAAGGAAGGTGTTTACGCAAGGATAGCCTTTGAAAGAGAGGACGGAGTTCTCCTCGAGCCAAAAAGATACACAAACCTCATCCCCCAAGAACAGCTACGCTCTCTACCCCTTTGGATAAAACGCTACCTTAAGCACCTGAACGGTCTCTTCGCCCAGGAGCCCAGAAGAACGCCTCTCTTCCTTTCTTACGAGGAAACCCCTTGGTTCGTAAAAAACCTTCAGAGGTTTGTCTCTCTCATAAAGGAACAGCTCCTTTATGGGGAGGGTGTCCTCATCTTGGAGGGTGATGCGGGCGTTGGAAAGAACTTCCTCGTGGAAGTATTCTCCGCCTTGACCAACAGACCCCTTTACATAGTCCCTTGCAACTCCAAGATGGAAAAAGAAGACATAACCTTCCTCTACGAGTTTGACCCCAAAAGGGGCACAAGAAGGGTTTACTCGGACCTGGTAAAGGCACTCCAAACACCGGGTGCAGTGGTATACTTCGACGAGATAAACACACTACCCCCAGGGATGGTAAAGCTCTTCAACCCCCTTTTCGACTACAGAAGATACCTAAGCCTTCCAACGGGTGAAGTGATTAAAGCCCATAGAGACGTGGTGCTGGTGGGTGGTATGAACCCTCAGAACTATCTGGGTGTGTCCGAGCTACCACAGGACATAAAGTCAAGGGCGGACATCCTCTACATAGACTATCCACCCTTCGAGGAGGAAGGTGGTCTATACAGCCCAGACGAAGCTCTTATACTCAAGGACTATGTGGAAGAGCTTTCTTCCCTTACCGCAGAGGAGTTCCTATATCTATGGCACCGGGTGGTTAACGGGCTCGGCGTAGGAGAGCTCGAAGGAAAGGAAAGGTTGGAGGGGACCCTCTGGAAGCTTTTTGAACTTCTTAAAATAGCCAACGAGGTGAGGAAAAGCTACAGAGCCTACCAGACCCAGCGTTCAGAAGAACCTGTGGACTTTGTATTCTCCGTTAGAGACACCATAAGGTGCGCAAGGAGGCTCCACAGGTATGCCAGCGTAAAGGAGCTCCTTCTGGATAACATACTGCCCAAGGTAAGCTCACCCCTCGAGAAGGAGATACTCAAGAGCATCATAGAAAGGGTATAATAGAATTGGATGGTAAAGAGGCTGGTGGTTTTGTCCTCTGGTGAGCTTATCCTTTCCTTCCTCCTACAAGGTGATAGACCCTACAGGATATGTGCGGAGGAAAGAGGAGAAAAAAGGCTCGTAGACAGCATCTATAAGGGAAAGGTAAAGAGAATTGCCAAAGGTATGGAGGGCGTCTTTGTGGATGTAGGACTAGGGAAGGACGCTTTCCTTCCCCTCAAGGGTGAGGAGTTTAGGGTAGGCGAGAGTTTGATAGTCCAGCTGGTCAGAGAGCCAGAAGAAGAAAAGGGAGCGAAGCTAAGCACCAGTATAAAGCTCGTAGGAAAATACCTCGTATACTTTCCAAAGGGTAAAGAAATAAAATGTTCCAGCAAGGTGAGCATGGAAGAAAGAGAAAGGCTCTGCGCTATCCTCGAGGGTGAGCTAAAAGAGGAGGGTGTCATACTGAGGAGTTCCTCCGCTAGAGCGGAGCAGGAGAAGATAAAGGAGGAACTCCAGAAGCTCAGAGAGCTCTGGCAGTGGGTCCAAAGGAGGGCAAAACTCCTTAAAAAGCCCCAGCTTATCCTTGAAGAGTATCCTTCCTACATAAGGCTTATAAGAGACTACTGGCAAGACCTTGAAGAAATCGTCTCCGACGACCCCATAGTTTGGAACCAGATAACTTCCTTTCTTGAAGAGTTTGAGCCTGAGATGCTCAGAAAGAACCTCTACATAAAAGACCCTACCTCCTACCTCCAGAGATACAGGCTTCAGGATAGCCTGAGAAGTCTTTTTAACAAGGTGGTCTGGCTCAAGGGGGGTGGCTACATAGTTATAGAGGAAACGGAGGCTTTCACCGTAATAGATGTGAACAGTGGTGACCCCGCAGGTTCTTGCCATGAAGAAAACGCTCTGAGCACGAACCTAGAGGCGGTTGGAGAAATAGCAAGGCAGATACTGCTTAGAAACATAGGTGGTGTAATTCTTGTGGACTTTATCGACATGAAAAAACAGGAGAACAAAAACCTCATAATCAGCAGCATGCAGTCCGCCTTTGGAGAAGACGCCTGCAGTGTTACCATATACGGTTTTACCAGGCTTGGTATACTGGAAATGGCGAGGAAAAAGACGGGCAGGAGCATAACGAGGATGCTCTCTGAACAGTGTCCCACCTGCTCCGGTAAAGGTTACATAAAAGGTTCTTCCCTTCTTCTTCTGGAGCTGGAAAAAGAGCTCGTGAGCTACGGTCACAGGTCTGTGGAGGTGCAGGTGCATCCCTTGAGATACGAAAGGGTTAGGAGGGTTCTAAACTCCATGGGGCATACAAACCTACGGGTCAAGGAAAATCAGGAAGTGGGTATAAACCAATACAGCGTGAGCCATGCGTAAGCTTATCCTTCTACTCCTTATCCTTCTCTCCGGATGTGCCAAGATGACGGAGGAAAAAAGGGCAAAGCTGGCAAGAGAAACCTACGCTCAGGGTATGTCCGCCTACACCAGAAAGGATTACCGAGAAGCCATAAGCAAGCTGAGGGAAGCTCTCAAATACTTAGAAAACCTTACACCTGAAGAGATAAAGTCCGCAAAGTATACGCTGGGCGAAAGCTACTACCTCAGGAAGGACTACATAAACGCCATAGTTTACCTGGAGGACTTTCTCTTCTACTACCCCGACAGCCCGGAGGCGGAGAGGGTCTACTTTATGGTGGTGGACAGCTACATGAGGGTAGCACCGGACGCCTACAGAGACCAGAGCTACACCCTTAAGGCAATAGACAAGGCTAAGGAGTTCCTGAGTAAGTATCCTAACAGTCCTTACGGTGACAGGGTTTTGGAGTCTATTGAAGGTGCCCAAACAAAGTTGGCAAAACACGAGTATCTTATAGGGAGGTTCTACGAGGACTTTGGCTACCACTACTCCGCATCTTTGAGGTATAAGAACCTTTTGGTAAACTACCCGGGGCAGATTTCTGAAGTTGAAGTGCTCTACAGATACATAAAGTCTCTCCTTCTGGTGCGCGAGCAGGCAAAGAAACAGGAGGCGAAGTTCAACCGGTGGATAAACTCCGCAAAGGAAGAGCTCAAGAAGATAAGGAAGGAGGAGGACAGAAGTGCAGTTCAGAAGAGGATAGAATTCTTTCAAGGGGAGATAGAGCGATGGAGAAGCCTTGCGGAGGAAAGCTACAAAACCGCTCTGAAACACATGGAGACTTACAAAGAAGTCTACGGGGAAAACCCCTACTACAGAGAACTCCTCAGGTATGCAAAACAGTAAAGAACTGCTAAAGACCCTTAAGGAACTCCTTGAAGATAAAAAGGCGGAGGATGTGGTGGTGTTAGATGTATCAAGACACACCAACATAGCGGATTACTTTCTCATAGCCACCGCCAACTCACCGGTGCACGCAAAAGCCATACTGAAACACCTCCTTGAAGAGCTCCAAAAGAGGAACATAAGACCAGACCATGTGGAAGGGGGAGAAGAGAGCGGATGGATACTCCTCGACTTTATTGATATAATAGTCCATGTGTTCTTAAGGGAGTGGAGGGAATACTATGACCTCGAGTGGCTCTACTCCAGCGCAGAGAGGGTAAGCCTATGAGCCCGATAAAGTTAATCTTAGCTCTGTCTCTCCTACTCTTTTTCCTCCTCTTCATAGCTCAAAACGCGGGTTATGTAGATGTAGGCTTTTTCTACACCACCTACCGGATGCCCCTCTTTCTGCTCCTGCTTTTCACCTTCGCCCTTGGCTTTTTCCTACCCTCTCTCTACTTCCTTTTAAGAGAGGCGGTGTTAAAGAGACACCTTCATCATCTTGAAGAAGGGCTCAAAGAGTGGTCGAGGGGTTATATGGGTAAGGCGGAGAAGCTTCTTTCCTCCGCAAGACCTCTTGAGGGCGTGAGGTCTATGTCAGCGGAGCTCCTCTGGAAAAAGGGAGAAGGGGAAAGGGTTTCAGAGATGGGAGTTCCAGCGGTTGTGGGCGAGATACTGCTCAGAGAGGGTAAGGAGGGGGCGGAGGAGAACTTCGAGGAAGCCCTGTCAAAGGACCCGGAGAACCTAAGGGCACTAAAGGGACTGAGAGACTTTTACGCTTTGAAAGAAGATTGGGAAAAAGCCCTTGAGTATCAGGAAAGGGTTTTTGAGCTGTGTGAGAGGTGGGAAAGAGAAGAGCAGAAGAGGGTTAAGGCGGAGATAATGGGGGAGGTCTACAGAAAGGGTGGAGGAGAGAGGTTTATAGAAAAGGCGTTGGACCTCTACACCACCCCCTTCCTCCAGGCACTCTACGTAAAGCACCTCCTGTCTCAAGAGAGGACTAAGGAGGCTAAAAAGCAATGGGATAAGATTTTTTCTCTCGGTTATCAAGAAGAGGTTCTTTGGCATCTTATAGAGGACCAGGAAGTGCTTAGCAAACTTCTGAACTTTATAGAAGCCAAAGTGGAAGCCTTTTCCCCAGATACGCTTGCCATGGTATACATAAAGCTGAACCTGCTTACAAAAGCCAGAGAGCTGGAGGACAGGCTGTCTCGGATTACAAAGGTTCTTTTGCAAAGTGCCCTCTCACACAGAGAACAAGACAAACATTGCATGGAAGCCATCAAGGAGCTCTTAGAACCCTTCCTATGCTCCTGTGGTAAGGCTTATAATACTTATACGCCCCTATGCGGAGGATGTTTAAAATGGGGTGAGTTAAAGCTTAGGAGGGGTTTAAATGCTGGTAGACGTTGAAAGGAAGCTCATCAAGATGAAGGTAGTGTATTACGGTGTAGCACAGTCAGGGAAGACCACAAACCTTGAAAAGCTCTCGGAGATGGAAGGTCTTAACCTTTTGAAATTGGACACAAAGGGGGAAAAAACCCTCGTCTTTGACTTTGCCAATAGGAGGGTAAAGGTAGACGACCTGACCCTATCCTTTGCCCTATACACCATCCCAGGTCAGGACATATACAAGGATGTAAGGCTGACGGTTCTTAGAGGTGTTGACGCCCTCGTCTTTGTAGTGGACTCTCAGAGAGAAAGGCTGAAGGAAAACATAGATTTTTATAAACTGCTAAAGGCTGACCTTCTCCGCATTGGTAAAAGCCTTGAAGAGGTTTCTTTAGTCTTCCAATACAACAAAAGAGACCTCTCAAACTCACTTAGCTACGAAGAGTTAGAGAAAAGTATAAACATTGACAGGTATCCTTCTCTATGTGCCAGCGCCATAAGGGGAGAAGGCGTTTTGGAAACCTTCAAGGCTATTGAGGACCAACTTACATCAAAGGTGAGAAGGATGCTATTATGATATCGGGCTATGTGGGCTCACAACAGGAGTTAGTAGACCTGCTGAACGGTTGTCTCTTTGGCAAGGTAGGCACTCTGGACCTCTTTCTTGGGGTGGACACGGTTTCTCTGCGTATAGAGAGGGGTCTCATATGGGGTTTCAAGCTGGGTGGAGAAGAAAGCCCTCCAGAAGGTAACAAAAAATCTATCCTTCTCTACCATCTCTCAGAGTTTATGGAAAGCCCTGAAGCCTTCTTTACTTTCAGAGAGAAGGAGAGAGAGGGTATGGTAGAGCTTGAAGAACCTCTGTCGGTGGAAGAGCTGGTCCTACAACTCCAAGTGGTTCGTGGAGAGCTGAAGTTGCTCATAGAAAGGGTTATAACACCCATGGCTGTGGTAAAGGTGTTAAAACCTTTTCAGGAAGCGGATTTTTACGAGGGTAAAAGCGTTTATCATATACTTCTATCTTCAAAAGGCAGTCTTGTGGAAGAAATAAGAAAGCTCAACACCCTCTTTGCAGGAGGATACCTTGATATAAACCAGTTTTACAGCCCAGATAACATAGACAGAAGGGCAAGCGTCGAATACATAATGAAAAAGGTTGAAGTAAGCAAGATTAACCTTATAAACCTCCTGGAAAGCCTTCACCTAAGCAAGTTTGATGGTCTTGTGGAAATAACAGGAGATAATTTTGAGTTTAACCTCTACTACAAAAAGGGCAGGCTCTTTGCGGTATATCCTTATAACTGGGAGGTGTTTAACTTTCTGCTCAATCCAAGGGGCAACATGCGCATGAGCGTGTTAAGTATAAGCTATGGGGTTCTCGAAATCCTTATGCTTAGGCATGCTCAGGAGAAATCAATAAGTGGCTTGCCTACTTCTTTTCTTGAGGTAGGGAAAACCCTTATGGGGATAGCTCTGGAGCGTAAAACCTGCATGTTAACCCTCTACTCAGGCGGTTCAAAGTCCTATTTGCTTTTCAAAGAAGGCGTCTTGCTGTGCGTGGTAAGGGAAGAGGGAGAGGAGCTAAAGGTCGTAAGAAGGATACATTACGAGGGAGCAGGATGGGCTGACCTGGTTTTCTATCAGCCCATGGAAAACATAAAATACGTGGTCTATCAGTATCTTTTTAACCTGGTCTACGGTATACTCCTTAGGCACGGTGGACAGATAAATCATCTTGTATTCGCCCAGTTGTCTCTGTCTGAAACCTTAAAGTATCAGGAAGGGAGTATCCTATACAGAAAGATGCCCTTGGATGAGGAGGAAGCCTTTGGCTTTTTACAATTTCTTCTTGACCTGAGCTATAGTGTGCTTGGAAAGGAAAGGTTGGAAAGAGAGCTGGAAATTGTTCTTGAACCCTACAAGGAGGTCCTGAAAATATTGGAAGTGGACAGCTATTTTACCCTTCCTGAAAAATGAGGGTGCTACTTGTAGAGGATGACCCCCATCTGGGTCAGATGTTAAAGGAATGGTTGAGCGGTGAAGGTTTCAGCGTGGACTGCGTAAGGGATGGATACGCCGCCCTCAACAGGGTAATGAACGAGGATTACGATCTGATAGTCCTGGACCTGATGCTTCCTAAGGTGGATGGGTTGAAGGTTTGTAGAAGAATAAGGGAATCCAAAGACCTACCCGTGATAATACTCACCGCAAAGGACCAGATAGAGGACAAAGTAGAAGGGTTATCCGCAGGTGCGGACGACTACATAACAAAACCTTTTTCCTTTAAAGAGCTTATGGCAAGGATAGGGGCTGTCCTGAGGAGATACAAAAGGGAAGGACAGGAGGTTTTAAAGGTGGGTGAATTAGAGCTAAGGCTTAAATCTCTGGAGGTATACTACAGAGGTAAAAGGGTTCAGACCACCCAGAAGGAGTTTAACCTCCTTAAACTACTCATGGAAAGGGCGGGCTCAGCGGTCAGCAGAGAAGAGATATATTCAAAGGTTTGGGGTCAATGCTACGGAGAAGGCTCTAACGTGGTGGACGTCTACATAAAGAACCTAAGGAACAAGCTGGAGGACAGGGAACACAGGCTTATAAGGACCATAAGGGGCTACGGATACATGCTGAGTTCCGAGGATGTCGGTCAGAGTTAAGGCAATTCTTCTGTTTTTTAGCCTCTACATAGGTAGCGTTTTGCTCTTGTCCCTCTTCAGCCTTCTGGTGGTAAGGACAACCCTTCATCAGCATGTGCTTAACTACATGGAGTATCAGGTGGAACCCTTGATGGAGTTTTACAGGAATTACTACAGAAACCCCGATTACTACGCCAGGTCCCTTGCGGAGGATGTAGTCTCAAGAGAGATTGCCAGCTTACTTCTGGACAAAAGAGGGAAGGTGGTAAGCGTGGAAGGTTTTCTCGAGGGTGAGGTTCCGCAGATGGGGGAAAGAGAGATAAGGAACATGCTCCGCACGAGGAAGGGTATAGGTGAAAAGTATGCTTACATGGTTAAAAAGGTGGGCGACTACAACCTCATCCTTCTTGGAAAGCTTGAAAGCATAAAGAGAGTAGAAAGACGCATACTCTTCTTTTCCCTTCTTCTTGTCCTTCTCATATCCGCACCCGCTTCTACCCTTGCCTTTCTTCTACTAAGCAGGCTTTTAAAACCCCTCTCTTACCTTAGAGAGATATCGGAGGCTATATCAAGGGGTGAGCTGGACATTGAGATAAAGAGGAGCGGTCGCGGGGACGAGTTCGGTCTCTTGGAGGAGGCTTACTCCAACATGGTGGAAAAGCTTAAGGGTATAATCCTCTGGCAGAGAGAGTTCATAAGGAACATAACCCATGCCCTCAAAACACCTCTGACTTACATAAGAGGACAGGCGGAGCTCCTGCAGATGGGGACTTACAGCGAGGAAAGGCTCAGAGAAATTTATTCAGGCATCCAGCACCAATCAGAGAAGATGGAAAGGCTTATATCCCAGCTCACTACTATCATGAGGCTTGAATCCCAGATGCCCCTGAAGGTGGAAAGGGTAAGCCTGAACCAGCTCTTTGCGGAGCTGGAAGAGGAATATGAGTTTATAAAGGTGGAGAGGAGGTTTGTGGTGGAATATCTGGAAGAAGACCTAGATATAGAGGTGGACAAAGAATACTTCAAAATGGCTCTCAGGAACCTCATAGAGAACTCCTACAAATACACTCAGGAGGGTGCATACCTAAGGCTTTACTTCAAAGAAGGCTGTATATGGGTTGAAGACAAGGGCATAGGTATGGAACATCCTGAGAGGGCTGGAGAGCTCTTCTACAGAGAGGCAACCCACAAAGAGGGTTCTGGGCTTGGTCTTTACATAGTAAAACTGGTGGCACAGAAGAGCGGTATGAGCATGAGGGTGGAGAGTAAAAAGGGACTGGGCACAAGGGTGGGTTTATGCTATAATTTGAAATTATGAGAAAATTAACATTACTTATGGTATTCCTCTTCTTGGTCGCTTCTTGCAAAAAGGGGCATGAGTTTTACGGTCATTTCTTTGACCAGCCCGCCTACAACTTTGAGCTAACAGACCAAAACGGAAACCGAGTAAAGCTTTCCGATTACACCTCCAAGGGTAAGATAGTGCTTCTTTTCTTTGGATATACCCACTGCCCTGATGTTTGTCCCCTTGCCCTCGAAACCATGGCAAAGGTTATGAAAAATCTAAAGCCAGAGGAAAGCCAAAGGGTTCAGGTGCTCTTCATAAGCGTAGACCCAGAAAGAGACACCCTTGAGGTTCTGAAGGGCTATGTGCCCTACTTCCATCCCTCCTTTGTAGGTCTTAGGGGTTCAGAGGAGGAAACGAGGAAAACCGCACAGGAATACAAAGCCTACTACAGAAAAGTGGAAGGTCAGTCCGCTGGTGGGTATCTGGTTGACCATACCGCCACCATATACCTCGTGACGCCCGACAACAGGATAAAGATACTCTATACACCATCCAAACAGGACCCGCAAAAGATGGCGGAGGACATAAAATTCCTGCTGAAGAGCTGATCTGGGAAACCTTTAGTAGAAACGGTTTTGAACTTTCGCAGGAACAGGTCAAGCATTTTAGCCTTTACCTTCAGGAGCTGAAGAGGTGGAACAGGGTTCATAATCTCACCGCTCTGAAAGAAGACAGAGATATAGTAGTCCGTCACTTTTTGGATTCGCTGACTGTTAGCCTATGCCTAAAAGAGAAGGGCGTAGAGGTTGGCGGACTTAAGCTGTGTGATGTGGGTAGCGGGGCGGGTTTTCCCGGCGTGCCACTGAAGATATACTATGGAGACCTCATCGAGCTGACCCTTATAGAGGCAGTTGCGAAGAAGTGTTCTTTCCTCGAATACCTAAAAACGAGGCTGGGACTATCCTACAGGGTCTTATGCAAAGAAGCCCAAAGTGTGAAGGAAAGGTTTGACTTAGTGGTATCAAGAGCTCTAGGGAAGCTGGAGAACATCCTACCCCTTTTGTTAGGTCTTTCAGAAAGGTATGTCCTCGTGATGAAAGGGAGCGAACCAGAGGAAGGATACCAACACTGCAGGATAGAGCTCCCAGACGCAAGGGGTTACATACTTTTTCTGGCAAAAACCAGATAGCCCGTGTGGGCGGTCATAAGGTCCCGAGGCCTGAGCCTATCTGGGTTTACCTTGTAGGGTCTGTGAAGGATTTCAAGAACTTCTACATCGCAAAAGAGACCCTCCATGCTCTTTATGAGAGAGCTCACCTGATTGGTTGTGGGGAGGATGCTGGCAAAGCTTGCACCCGCCTTAAGAACTTTCCAGACCTTCTCCAAGAAGGGTAGTGGGTCCTTTACATCCACGAAGACCGCATCAAACAAACCCTCCTCCAGCTCCACAATAGAAAAGTCCACATTTTCCAGCCTTACGTTCTTGCAAAGACCAAACCTCTCCCAGTTTTTTCTGGCAAGCCTGTAGAACTCCTCCCTAACCTCGTAAGCCCACACCTCTCCCGCCAGCTGTGAGAAGACTGCGGTGGAGGCACCGCTCCCCACACCAAACTCAAGAAGCCTCTTTCCTACCGACAACCCCAGCTTGAAGGCTATGTAAAAACTGTCCTTAGGATAGACTATCTGGGTTTTCCTCTCAAAACCCAGAAGTATAACCTCCTCAAGGGTGGGTTCAAGAAGGCAGAAACCCTTCACCACTTCACCGGGCTTCCTGCCCACCACATCCTCAAACTTGAGAAGCCTATCTCTAAGGTTAAGGCTAAAGTCTCTGCCGAGACGTTTCAGGTATTTTCTCTCCCCTGTCACCAGAAGGACCAGGTCCCCTTCTTGAAAGCTCATCTTAGTTCCATTATAGCCCTTCCTAGGTTGTAGGAAGCTATGGAGTATTTGAGGGCATACTCGTAATCTTTTACTCTGTAGTTTTCTCTTGCAACGTGATAGAAGAGGAGTTGATAGGCAAAAAGCTGGGGGTACTTCTTTGAATACTTTTGGGTGTCGTTAAGGAGGATAGAAGCCCTCCTAAGCCTCTTGCTGGCAACCACCCTATCCTTTCCGAAGCTTTCAGGAAACTTTATGTTTTCAAGAGCCTGCAAGACCTTGTCCGCAGACTTCATGGCTTTCCGCTCTCCCTTTTCACAGGCGAGGTTTATGAGAAGCTCCGCCTCTTTCATAAGGTCCTCGTAAACCATATCTTCTTTGAGAGCTATGTGCCTAACCTTCAAAAAGGGACAGTCCAAGGCTTGGGTGCCTGTGGAGAGAAAGAAGAGCAGTAGCCAAAACACAAAAGAAGATTATAATATCTACGGACTTCTATGGTGCTGGGTATACTCAGAGTTGAGCTTTTCTTTCCGGAGAACGGTTCTCTCAAAGAAAAAAGGCACTATCTGAGGTCTATAAAGGACAAAGTAAGGTCCTCCGCAAACGTGTCTGTGGCAGAGGTGGACTATCAGGAACTCTGGCAGAGGTCAAGCCTTGCCTTTGCCTGCGTAGCTGGCGAAAAAAACATTGCGGAGGATACGCTGAACTGCGTAAGGAAGCTCCTCGAAAGATATTATCCTGACTGCCTGCTGGAATTAAAAGTGGAGTTTTTGAAGCTTTAAAAACCAAGGCTGGCGTAAGAAACTAAAGAGTCTGTCGCTTCTTCGTAGAAACTGCTGTAATCAAAGCTCTCTCCCTTTTTAATACCAGCGGTTCTGAGTAGGTGAGAAAAGACCAGATTGGTGTAGATACCATCTATGCGCGTAGGGTTTTTCTCCCTCTCCAGAAAGTCAAAGGCTTCTTCCACCTGAAGGTTTTGGAGCAACTCTAAATATGTTCTATCTGTGGGGGAAGGGTCATAACTACCTTTATCACCAAACTTCCTGCCCACATGGCTAAGGTCCACGCTGGAAATGACAAGCGTATCCTCCAACTCGCCCTCTACCAACCTAAGAAGGTTCTCTGCAAGCCTCATCAAAAGGTTTTTATCCCAGTAAGATATTATGAGAGCAAGAGCCTGAGCCTCAGGAA
>JANWWH010000020.1 GCA_025056375.1 Aquificaceae bacterium | reverse complement strand
ATTCCAGAAGAACCCTTGGCACACAAAACACCCTTGTTGGTAGGATGCGCGTCGTTGCCCTTTATGTAAGTGACTTTGTTGTTTCTCACATAGACCTCAATACCACACCTACAGGCACACATATAACAGGTGCTGTAAGCTTTGCGGTCGTAAAAACTGCCACCTATCTCCATGTTAGACCTCCTGCAACCATATAAGATAGAACTTATCCTTTAAACCGTTGTTTCAATTTTGTTATAAGTTTATAAATAAAGCTTATGGCGTTTATAAACTTGGCTTATATTCTCTGCGCAGGTATTCCCCAACAGTCAGGGCAAAGTAGCTCAACATCCACAGAAAGAGTATGACCCCTACTGGTATAAGCAGGATGGTAACCACGCATAGAATAGCCAGCACCATCCCCAGGGTAAGAACCACTGCCAGATAGACCATAAGCTTGAAATAGGTATTGCTGAAGGCTTCCCGAAGACCCTTCGCTGTGAAGGGGTAGAAGACAGATAGAAAGCCAGTCTCAAATTTCAGCCCACCCAAAATGGTTCTGGAATATACCAACGGTAGGGTATACAGGTAGTAGAGCAACCATAAAAGGAAGAGCAGGGCGTAAGCAATTAGAGCGGATATTAGCCCTGGACCTCCGGTGTATTCCTCTAATTCCAAGGAGTGGGAGAGGTCACTCAGCATCCCAAGACCACCAAATATGAGAAAAAGGAAGAAAAAGCCCACGAACATCAAAAACATGAGCAATAAGCTCCCCAAATATATGCCCACAGCAGGTCCAAGGTAGTGCCACAGGCGAGAAAACTGAAGGGGGCTACTACTCTCACCCCAGCGGTGAGTCGCCAAGTAAAGTATGCCCAGATAGGAATAAAAGCCCGTAAAGAAACTCACCAAAAAGCCCAACAGGGGCACCATGGAGAGCACCATAAGGATAAGCCACAGAAAGCCGTAGGCGGCAAAAAAACCCACGTTAGCGCTTAGCAATCGCCAGCTGTCAGAGAAGAGGCTACTGTCACCTGTAGAGGTGTTCCAGAGGTTGTCCTCCTGTAAGAGTTTAACGCTTAGAAAAGGGTAGGCTTTTGCAGAGTTTAAGAAGTCCTTCAACTTTAACTTGTCTACGCTTATGAACATTTCCCCCCTTTCTTTGAGGTCTTTCTCGCAGTTTTCCAGCCTGGAACCTACAAGACCGGAGAGTATGTTGCAGGCTAAGGCTACGGAGGTTTCCTTACCTCTAAGCTTTACCAACACCAAAACCTTGTCCACCTCCTCAAGGGCAAGAAAGGAGTATCTTTTGACCACCTGCCTTAAACTTTCCAACTGTTGCGGTTCAAGCTCGAGCTCAAGGAAACCAGTTTCTTCAACCTTCCTTTCGCAGTCCTGTGGCACTATACCCAGAACCGCAAAGACCATGTTACATATGAACGCCGAAGGCACTTCTTCCGAGAGAGCCTTTATGCGAACCCTCACTACCCCACCCATCCGTGTAACATTATAGCATACACGCCTTGGGCTTTGGCAGTGTAAGACCATAAGAGGACTTTAGGCTCCTCTACTCTCCGAATTTTTCACCCGATGTATACTATAATCTATCCTTATGATGGAGGAAAAGGGTCAACTGGAAGAAAAGGGTCAAGAGATAGACCCAAGAGAGCAGAGAATAAAGGAGCTGGAAGAGAAAGTTTCAAGGCTTGAACAGACCGCAAGGATAGTAAACCAAAGATACGTGGACCTGCAAAGAGAGCTGGAATATCTCAGAGAAAGGTACAGAAAGGATTTGGAGGAAGTGAAAAGATACGGGCATGAGAAGTTTGCCTTTGACCTTCTTGAGATAGTGGATAACTTTGAGAGAGCCTTTAGCTACGAAGGTATGGATACGGAGGGCTTTAAAAAAGGCTTTGAAATTATATACAGAGAGCTCCTCAGGATACTGGAAAAGCACGGCATAAGAGAAATGGAACTGCTTGGTAGTGAGTTTGACCCTCACTTTGCTGAGGCAGTGGACAGAGAATATAATGGAGATGTTCCATCCAATACAGTGCTGAGAATAGAAAGAAAGGGTTACCTCCTGCACGACAGAGTTTTAAGACCTGCCCGTGTAGTGGTCTCCTACGCAGAAGAGGAAATAACTTGACGGAGCTCCGTTTTAAGGACTTCTACCGCAAGCTTGCCCCTTTCAGGGACGAGAGTATGGAACAGCTTTTGCAGGAACAGGTTAACGAGTGGATTAAGCTTAACAAACCCCGTATATTGGGCGTGGAAACTCTTTGGGAAAGAAACTCTCATGTTTCTGTGGGCGTCCGTATATGGTATATCCAGGAATGAAGTAGTCTGTAGGGCACTTTAGGGTTTTTTTAGCTGGAGGAAGGGAAATGAAGTTTTTAGTGGTGGGCGTGGGTGCTCTCGGGAGCGTTTACCTCGCCTTTCTTAGCAGAGCGGGACACAGAGCGGTAGGACTTCTCAAGAAAGGGAGGGTTTTGCAGAATATTAGTGTAGAGGGTATATGGGGGACATTTGAGCAGAGAGTGAAGGTCATAGACGACTTAAGCCTCTTAGACTTTGAGCCTGACCTTGTTATCCTAACGGTAAAAAGCTACGACACAGAGCAGGCTCTGAAAACTATAGAACCTCTGCAAAAAGGCAAAAGCCTTCTCTTGGTTGCTCAGAATGGCTACGGCAACTACGAAAAGGCAGTGGAACTCTTCGGAGAGGGTAGGGTCATATTAGCCCGGGTCATATTTGGTGCCCAGCTCTTAGGCTGGGGGCATGTAAAAGTTACCGTGTGCGGTGATGATGTAGTTATAGGCGACCCAATCCACAAAGTGGATGAAACTCTACTGCAAGAGCTTGCCAAGACTTTCCAAAGAGCGGGTATACCCACACGGTATGACAGAGAGGTTTACAGGCACCTTTGGGACAAAATACTTTACAACTGTGCCCTGAACCCTTTGGGAGCCCTCTTTCAGAAGAGGTACGGAGAGCTGGTAGAAAACCCATACACCAAAGAACTTATGGACTATGTAATAGAAGAAGCCTTTGAAGTAATCAAGGCTCATTCCATACCTACATTCTGGGACGCCCCCCATCTTTACAAAGAACACTTTTACCGCAGGCTCGTTCCTCCTACCGCAGAGCACCACCCCTCTATGCTGGAAGACCTGCGGAGGGGTAAGACTGAGATTGACGCTCTTAATGGTGCACTGGTAGAGCTAGGTAGGCAGAAAGGGCTTGCCTTGCCTACTAATTGGACAATCGTAAAACTCATAAAAGCTCAAGAAAGGTTCAATTTAGGGTTAGTCCACCTTTAGAACGGTCAAGAAAGCTTCCTGCGGAAGTTCCACCTTACCAAACTGTTTGAGCCTCTTTTTACCCTCTTTCTGTTTTTCTAACAGCTTTTTCTTACGAGTTATATCACCACCATAACACTTGGCGGTAACATTTGCTCGCAAAGGTGGTATGCGCTCGGAGGCAATAATTTTAGTTCCTATGCCAGCTTGCACTTTTACCTCAAAAAGCTGACGGGGTATAACTTCTTTGAGCTTTTCTACAAGCTGTCTTGCCCTCCTGTAGGCTTTGTCTCTGTGGACTATAAAAGACAGAGCGTCCACTGGCTCGTTGTTGATGAAAATGTTGAGCCTTACCAGGTCCTGCTCTCTAAAACCTAAAAACTCGTAATCGTAGGAGGCATAGCCCTTTGATACCCCCTTTATCTTGTCATGAAAGTCCATAATTACCTCGCTCAGGGGCATTTCATATTCCAAGAGCACCGTGTTAGGGTCAAGGTAAAGGAATTTTTTCTGTTCCCCTCTCTTTTCTTGGCACAGGTTCATTATGCTCCCCACATAGTCCCGAGGCGTTATGACCGTAAGAAGCACGAAGGGCTCTTCCAAAGCCTCTATCATTCCCCAGTTCTCTGGTAGCTCCGAAGGGTTTCTTATCTCCTTTATCTGTCCGTTCTTGAACTTAGCCCTGTAGACAACACTGGGTGCGGTGGTGACTATGCTCACGCCATACTCTCTCTCAAGCCTTTCCTGAACTATCTCCATATGCAGGAGACCTAAGAAACCTACCCTGAAGCCCAGACCTAGTGCAGGCGAAGTTTCTGGCTCAAACTGCACTGCTGCGTCATTTATTACATACTTCTCCAAAGCTTCCCTCAGCTCTTCGTAAGTGTAGCCCTCTGATGGGTATATGCCTGCGTAGACCATGGGTTTTGCAGGTCTAAAGCCCGGCACTGGCTCTGGCGTTGGGTTTCTGGCATCGGTGATAGTATCCCCCACCCTTATGTCTCTCACATCCTTTATGGAGGCTGCTAAATAACCCACATCGCCCGCAAGAAGCCTATCGAACTTAGTCAATTTGGGTCTTTGAGCACCCACCTCAGTCACTTCAAACTCCTTACCTGTTGAAAAAAGTCTTATGCGCATGCCGGGTTTTACTTCACCATCAAAAACCCTGACAAAGGCAACCGCTCCTCTGTAAGGGTCGTAGTATGAATCAAAGATTAGAGCCTTTAGAGGTTTGGTGGGCTCGCCCGTAGGCGGAGGAATTTTTCTGACAATAGCCTCCAGAATGTCCTCTACACCTATACCCTCCTTTGCGGAGGCTAATATGACTTCCTCAGCAGAGAGCCCAAGCACCTCCTCTATCTGTTTCTTGACCCTTTCTGGGTCTGCCGCAGGCAGGTCTATCTTGTTTATGACTGGTATGATTACCAAGTCCTGCTCCACTGCCTTCCAGAAGTTGGCAACCGTCTGGGCTTCTATGCCTTGCGTTGCATCCACCAGAAGCAGAGCTCCTTCACAGGCGGCAAGTGCTCTGGAAACTTCATAAGAAAAGTCCACGTGCCCCGGAGTGTCTATGAGGTGCAGGGTGTAGGTATGTCCATCCCTTGCCTCATAGAACATCCTGACTGCCTGCAGTTTTATAGTTATACCCCTTTCTCTTTCTATCTCAAGGGTGTCCAATATCTGTTCCTTCATCTCCCTTCTGGAAACAGCTCCAGTAAATTCAAGAAGTCTATCCGCCAGGGTAGACTTTCCGTGGTCTACATGGGCTATTATGGAGAAGTTTCTAACTCTTTCCATAGTGTTTATATTTTACCCCTTAGGTCTTTTTTAGCCTTCTTAATTTTATATTTATAGCCTTATATAAGTTTCACCTAAAAAAATATAAGCACTCCCTATTGATAGAGCTCATCACATGCTTTATATTAAATCCCCAGCATGTGGAAGTTAGTCCTTTGTATGTTCGCTCTTCTCTCTTTTAGTCTTGCTAGCTGGTTAAACAACCCAAGACAGGCTCTTGAGACCGCTTTGAAGGAAAACAGGCTCGTAGCTTTCTACTTCTACAGCAACTACTGCCCTTACTGCTCCCAGATGGAAGAGTTTGTTCTGAACCAAGAGGATGTTCAGAAGAAGTTGGAAAAATTCGTGGTGGTTGCTCTTAACATATCTTCTGAGGAAGGAGGCAAGTGGGCAAGGAAGCTGGGCGTTCCCGGTGTCCCTACCATAGTTTTCTACGACCCAAGACAGGAAAGACCCGTAGGTGTGCTCTTCGGTAGCAGACCTAGGGGTGAGATACTTAACTACATAAACGGTATATGCAAAAAGCACAATATAAAAGCATGCTAAAAACTTTAAGGAGGTATAAACCATGGACAGGAGGACTTTTATAGCACTGTCAGCGGTGGCGGTTATGGGTCTAACTCTCGCCCCAACCCTTCAGCCAGCCTTTGGCTCCACTCCGAGGCTTGAGGAAGAGCTCCAAAAAAGGCTTGGTGTCAGGTTGGCACAGATAAAGGAGGTAGGAGAGGTAAAACTGACCGCCCCAACCATAGCAGAGTCCGGCGCCAACGTGCCCATTACAGTTGAGTCCGACATACCCATAGACAGGGTGGAGCACCTGTGGGTATTCGTAGACAAGAACCCTGTGCCTTGGATAGCGGATGTAAAGCTAACCCCTATGAACGGTCAGGTTTACTTCTCCACAAGGATAAAAATGGGTGAAACCTCCAACGTAAGGGCAATACTCAAGCTAAAGGACGGCTCCTATGTCATGGCAACAAAGGAAGTCAAGGTAACCGCAGGCGGATGCGGATAATCTCCTAAAATTTCTATAGAAAATCTCATACAGGAGGTGCGATATGGCAGTAGGCGCAGGTATACTTCGTGTGCCAAAGGAGGCAAAAAAAGGAGAGGTCGTCAGGGTTCAGATGGTGATAACCCATCCCATGAGTCCACCAAGAAAAGACCCCGCAACTGGTCAGGAGGTTCCACCCCATACGCTCACGAAACTTGAGCTCTTCTATAACAACAGGCTTGTGAGCACGGTTAATATGGGTGCTGGCATAAGTGCAAACCCCTTCATGGCCATCGCCCTCAAGGTGGAGGAGAGCGGGGTAGTAAGGATAGCATACGAGGACAACAAGGGTGGTAAGTGGGACAGAACTGCAGAAATAAAGGTTACTTAGGGAGGTTTAACATGAAGAAAAAGACCCTTTTAGTCCTCTTTACAGCTGGTGCGGTTGCAGGTGGTCTTCTGTCCACCAAGGCATTAGCTCAGGTTGAGGGAGAGTTAACGCCTGAACAAGAGATGAAACTGGTTCAGGAATACAACAGGTTTCTTGCGGAGGGTATAAACCCCGGCGAGGTATGGTATGAGGTGGGCAAAGAAGCCATAAAGAAATACAACCTTGATAAGTGCGACCTCGGTCTTGGTCCTGGCGTTTTCAAGGGTGCTATGGCACAACTTCCCAGATACTTTGCGGACGCAGGTAAGGTGATGGACTTGGAGACGAGGGTGGGTTGGTGTCTTCAAAAACACGCGGGCATGACGCAAGACCAGGTGCTCAAGTTTGTTCGCCAGTGCTGGGGCAAGACAGGCAACTGCGTAAGCGAATACGACGGTATCATCATGTATCTCACTATGGAGTCCAACGGGCAAAAGATAAATGTTAATCTGAAAGACCCAAAAGTAAAAAGAATGTATGATGTGGGTAGGCAGGTTTACTACGCAAGGATAGGACCCTGGGACTTTAACTGTGCCACCTGCCACGCAGGCAAGCAGGAGGTTAGAATAAGGGCGACCAGGCTCTGGAGTGCGGACAGACCGGGTGAAGCGGGTAATGCGGTGTCCATCTTCCCCAAGTATCTGGTGAGGTGGGGACTGCCTATGACAATGCATTACAGGTATGCGGAGTGCATCAGGCAAATGAGGTGGCCCGAGTTTATGCCCCACTCGGACCTTGCGGTGGCACTGTCTACCTACCTCTATGGCACTGCCAACGGCACAGAGATAAAAGCACCAGGCATAGGGAGGTGAAAGGATGAAAAAGGTTGCCTTAACAGCTATGACCCTTCTTTTCCTCTCCGGTATGGCACAGTCTCAGCAGAAAAAGGCACAGCCCCAGAAGAAAGAAGCCCCTGTCACCCAAGAAGAGGTTATAAAAGTGCTTACCTCTGGTCTTTCTACGGACCCAAGATTTGTTTGGAAGGTTCAGCAGGACGAAGCTCAAAGGATATGTTCTCAGTATACCAGCAGAGAAGCTATGCCTGCGCAGGCTGTGCAGAAGGTAATACAACTAAGTCAGTCAGGCATAAGGTATCCCCAGTGGGGTATCTTCTGGGGTGACTGGAGGGAAGGTAAGAAAATAGTGGACAACCCCAGAGGTGGAAGGTTTGCCAGCTATGGCTTCTCTGACAGCCCTACCGATAGGGGGGGTAACTGCTACGCCTGTCACCTCATAGAAAAGGGTGCACCGGGCGGCACCATGGGTCCAAACCTCTACCAGTATGGCAAAAAGTGGAACATAACAAAGGAAAACATGAACAGCCCAGAGGCTCTGGAAAGAGTAAGAGCGGTCTACAACATCATATATAACGCTTGGTCCGCCTTCCCCTGCTCTTCCATGCCAAGGTTTGGGCACAACGGTGCCTTCTCTCCTGAGGATGTGATGAACATAGTCACCTTCCTTCTGCATCCAGATTCACCGGTAAACAAGTAATACCCAAGGGGGTCATGGACCCCCTTATACTTTTTTAGAGGAGGTTTGGTATGAACATAAGCAGGAGGGAATTTCTCGGATACTCCGCTCTCACCCTTTCCACCCTTGCCCTTAGTCCAGGAGCTTTCGCAAAAAACCCCCTCAGCTTCGAAAGGTTGATGGAGTTTAAGCCCTATGGAAATCTTACACTTGTGTTCATATCTGACTTTCATGGGCACCTAAAGCCTATGTATTTTGCAGAACCCATGAACCTTTTGGCTCCTGAACCTCTGAAGGGAACGCCCGGTTATCTGGCTGGCAGGGACTTCCTAAACTTTTACAACATAAAGCCCGGTTCTGTGGAAGCTTACACTGGCTCTTGTTTGAGTTTCATAAAGCTGGCAAAGCTCTATGGCATGACGGGTGGCGGGCCCCAAGTGGCTACTGTGATAAAGACCATAGTTAGAGAGAGAGGCAAGGATAAGTGTTTGGTTCTTGATGGTGGAGATACATGGGCAACCTCAGGTATAGCGGTTAAGACAGATGGTATGGCTATAGTGGACTGGCTCAATTATGTGGGCTTTGACTACATGGTGGCTCACTGGGATATAACGGTAGGCAAGGATAAGTTTCTGGACATAGTAAAGAACAAACTAAAAGCTAAATTCCTTTCCTACAATATAACTGAAGAGCCCTTTGGAGATTTGGTTTTCCCACCCTACGATGTGGTAGAAAGAGGTGGCGTGAAGGTAGGTATCATAGGCAGTTCCTTCCCCTTTACTCCTTTGGCAAACCCCAGGGTTTACACGGAGGGATGGAGCTTTGGCGTCAGACCAGACGAGCTTCAGAAGTATGTCAAGGAGTTGAGAGAAAAGCATAAGGTGGACCTGGTGATACTTCTTTCTCACGACGGACTGCCCTTGGACATAGCTCTGATGAAGCTGGTGAAGGGCATAGACATAGTGATATCTGGTCATACCCACGACATAACACCCCTGCCGGTAAAGGTGGGCGATACCCTTATCGTCTCGCCCGGCTCTCACGGTAAGTTTGTGGGAAGGATGGACTTGGACGTAAGGGGTGGCAAGCTTCAGGGCTACAGGCTTAAGCTAATACCCGTGCTCTCGGAGGTGGTCCCCGAAGACAAGGGTGCAAAGGAGTTGGTAAAGAAGTGGTATGCACCCCACGAGAAAGAACTAAACACGGTCATAGGCAACGCCAAAACACTTCTTTACAAGAGAGATACGGTCTTCAGCACATGGGACAGGCTCATCGGTGAGGCACTTGCGGACTATTACCATGGGGTGGATGCGGTTATGTCCTTGGATGTGGGCACTTCTCCTGGCTTCAGGTGGGGCACTACCGTCCTACCTGGGCAGAAGATAAGGGTGGAGCATGTTTACGATGTGCTGGGTATGACCTATCCAGAGGTCTTCGTGATGAAAAGAAAGGGTAGAGAGCTCCTCACCCTTTGGGAGGATGTGGCGGACAATGTGTTTAACCCCAACCCTCTCTATCAGCAGGGTGGAGACATGTCCAGAATATATGGTGTGGAATACGAGCTAAAGATAAACGCCAAACAGGGTGAGCGTATAAGAAATGTGAGAATAAAGGGCAAACCCATAGAAATGGACAAGGAATATGTAGTGGCAGTTTACGGAGGACCACCCCCTATGGGTATTAAGCCCGAGAAGAAGAACATAAGAGAAATTGTGATAGACTACATAAAGAAGAAAGGGGACATAAAGGTGGACAGAAGACCTAACCTTAAGGTCCTGGACCACCCTTACAACACAGACTGCTACTGGAGGTAGAGCATGCTAAAGCTTGTATTTTTGCTCCTCTTTCCCCTCCTTGTTTTTGCCATGGACCCACTCAGGCTCATGTATATAACCTACGAACTCAGAGAGAGGGACTTTAAATCCGGAGTGGAAGCGGTCAGGAAAGGTATGGAAGCTCAGGGGCTCAAAGTTCTCAGAACACTTACCATATCCGACGCCATAAGGGCACGGGGGAACCAGGCGTTCAGGAACTACTATGTGGTTTTTGGATGTGAGTTTGAAGGTATGGACAGGGTGCTTCTGAAGGCACCCGCCCTTAGCAATCTCGTCCCTTGTAGCGTGGCGGTATACGAGGAGGGGGGTCGTGTAAAGGCGACGGTGGTAAACCACAGGCTTTTCCTTACCCGTTACGGAGAAAAACTCACACCTACAGAAAGGAGAAACATAGCCCATATATACCGTCGGCTTCACTTTGCCCTCTCTGATATAAGCACCACCAAAGCCCCAATACCCAGAGTTCCACCCATGAGGGCGGAGCTGGTGCACGAAGAGGTTGTAGAGGGGTTGGACTTTGACACCTTCAAAACCCTCTACAAGACCTCTCTGGATGGCGTTAACATGAACATCCTTGACATAATGGACATAAGAAAGGAAAGCCCCAAGTTTTCCCTATTCCTTGCATGCAACCTTAGCTACGGAGAGGCAATACTACAGGATGTGCCCCAGTTTGGCACTCTTGCACCTTGCAGGATATACCTCTACGAAAAAGAGGGTAAAGTAGTCACTGGTTACATAAACATACCCCTTCTCCTAAAGCTATACAGGAAGCATTTAGGTAAGGACAAGGCGGAAGTGTTTAGGAAGGCGGACAAGGACATAAAGCAGGCACTCAAAGAGGCAAAGGGTGAGTAAGGCGGTTCTTCTTCTCCTATTCCTGCCCTTCCTCTCTCTTTCTTACCCCAGGCACGTGAAGGAAACCCTGAGAGAGCTCGCACCCGGGGTTTTTGGCGTATTTGGCATATACGAACAGGTAAGCAAGAAGAACAGGGGTTTTATATCCAACGCCTACTTTGTAGTAACAAAGGAAGGTGTCTTTGTGGTAGATGCCCTGAGCACCTACAAGCTAGGGAGAGAACTACTGGAGACCATAAGACTTAAGACGAAATTGCCCGTAAGGTATGCCCTTATCACTCACTACCACACGGACCATTTTTATGGTGTGAAAGCTTTCAAGGAAGCGGGCACCCTTCTCATAGCCCATCCCTGGTCAGAGGAGTATCTTGCCAGCGATGCTTCGGAGAAGATGTATAAAGCAAGGCTCGAGCTCCTGGGGAAAAGCCTTATGAGGGGGACGGAGCTTCTGGGACCTCATATAACTACCTCCAGCGAGATGAGCATAAAAATGGGTGGGGAGGTCTTTGAGATAAAACACCTTTGCAAAGCCCACACAGAGGGAGACTTGGTGCTATGGATGCCGCGCAGAAAGATACTTTTCGCAGGCGATTTGGTTTTTGGAGGGCGGGTGCCCTTTCTTGGCTCAGGCAACTCACGCACTTGGCTTCTCTGTCTTGAAAAAATAAATGAACTCTCTCCGGATATCCTTCTCCCTGGGCACGGAGAACCCCTTTACGGGAGAGAAAACATCCTCAGACAAGTAAACTGGACAGCTAGTTATATAAGGGACATAAGGACGGTGGTGAGGAGGCTCTACGAGGAAGGTTACAGCGTTGAAGAGGTGAGGAAAAGAGCAAACGAAGAAATGCTCAAGATAAACCCAGAGTATGCTCAGCTCTCCGTCTTCTTTGAAGTTAACCCAGTCAACGCTTACTATGTATACTTTGAGGTTGAAAGAGAACTAATGCAGGAACAGAGATAATTCGAGAGCTCTGTAGGAGCTTCTCACGTGAGCCCCGCTCGCCACCCTCTTAAAACCAAGAGAGTAAGCTATTTCCTCTATCCTTCTAAACTCCCCCTCCGTGTAATACTTAACCACTGGATAGTGTTCCTTAGAGGGTTGATAATACTGCCCTACGGTAAGGAGGTCGCAACCTACTTCTCTGAGGTCTTTCAAAACCTGAAGAACCTCCTCCCACTCCTCCCCAAAGCCCAGTATGAGGGCAGACTTGGTGGGGATGTGGGGAGCAAGCTCTTTTGCCCTGAGGAGGAGCTCGAGGCTCCTTCCATACTTTGAACCCACCCTCACGAGATTGTAAAGCCTTGGAACCGTCTCCAAATTGTGGGCGAGCACATCGGGCTCCGCCATGAGGACCCTTCTCAAGGCTTGAAAGCTACCCTTAAAGTCGGGCACAAGCACCTCAACCTTTAAGTCTGGAAGGTTTTCCTTCAACACCC
Organism: Aquificaceae bacterium; assembly: GCA_025056375.1. Lineage (GTDB taxonomy): Bacteria > Aquificota > Aquificia > Aquificales > Aquificaceae > Pampinifervens. Next base: position 10,806 of record JANWWH010000020.1, on the reverse strand, counting down.
TTACGCACTGGTGGATGTGCTCCGCACCACCTTCGTGCAGGTCGTCTCTTGTGGGAGAGGTAAGGACTACGTAACGGAGACCCATCGCCTTTACCGCCTGAAGAAGGTGGTAGGGTTCCTGCGGGTCAGGAAGGCTGGACTTACCCCTCTTTAGGTTGCAGAAAGTGCAAGCACGGGTGCAGGTATCCCCCAAAACCATAAAGGTGGCAGTGCCAGAGCCAAAGCACTCCCCTATGTTAGGACAGCGAGACTCCTCGCATACAGTGTTCAGCTTAAGGCTTCTGAGCAACCTCTTTATCCTGTGGGTGTCTGAGAGCTTCAGGAGCGGTTTCATGCATAAAATCTTAACAAAGGACATATAATATCTCTGAAGCATGTTTTCCTTCAGAGTGTTGAAGTCCGAGGGAAGGGCTAGGCTCGGCGAGCTCATAACCCCCCACGGAAGGATAGAGACGCCCGTTTTCATGCCCGTCGGCACGCAAGGGACAGTAAAAGCCATGCTTCACAAAGACCTTCTTGACCTCGGCACCCAGATAATCCTCGGGAACACCTACCACCTTTATCTGAGACCCGGTCTGGAAGTGATAAGGGAGGCGGGTGGTCTTCACGCCTTTGTAGGGTGGCATAAGCCTTTGCTTACTGACAGTGGGGGCTTTCAGGTCTTTTCTCTTTCAAGGGGCAGGGGTGAGGGAAGGTCGGGGGTAAGGGTCAGAGAGGAAGGTGTGGAGTTTAGAGACCACTTGGCGGGCGACCTCCACTTTTTTAGTCCGGAGAAGGTAGTGGAGTTTCAGGAAGTTTTTGGCTCTGACATTATCATGCCCTTGGACGAATGCTTAGAGTATCCTACCACCTATGCTCAGGCAAGGGTTGCCCTTGAAAGGACGCTAAACTGGCTGGACAGGAGTGTGACAGCAAAGAGGCGAGAAGACCAAGTGCTTTTCGGTATAGTGCAGGGTGCCTTTTTCGAGGAGCTCAGGATAGAGTCCGCTTTAAGGACGGTAGAGAGGAACCTTTTCGGCTATGCCATAGGTGGGCTATCAGTGGGTGAACCAAAAGAGGTTATGTATGCTATGACGGAGCTGGTTTGCCAATACCTGCCCTGGGATAAGCCCAGGTATCTCATGGGCGTGGGTATGCCTGAGGACATTCTGGAGGCGGTTGCTATGGGTGTGGACATGTTTGACTGCGTGGCACCCACGAGGATGGCAAGGACCGGCACCCTTTTTACCTCAAAGGGCAGGGTAAACATAAGGAACGAGCGATATAAGAGAGACTTTTCTCCACCCGACGAGGAATGCGACTGCTACACCTGTAAGAATTTCACAAGAGCCTATCTTAGACACCTTTTCAACGCAGAGGAGATATCCGCCTATGTCCTCAACACCCTTCACAACCTACGCTTTTACCACAGACTTATGGAAAGTATAAGGAAGGCAATAAAGGAGGGTAGGTTTGAGGATTTCAGAAGCTCCTGGCACAAAGCCTACACACTGCAGGCTTAATCTCTTGTCGAGAAAGCTTTCTTTTTTTCTCCTCCTGCTTATGCTTTCCTTCTCTTCAGAAAGAGAAAGGGACAGTTTGAGGCTTGCCCAGACCTACTTCTACAGAGGATACATAGAGTATACGCAGGGGAACTATCCGGATGCAATAAGAGAGTTTGCAAGGTCCTACCTTGCGGATAAGGAAGGTTACTACGGTGAGCTCTCTTACCTTTACATGGGTGTCTCTTATGCTCGCCTCTTCCACCGCACTGGTGAGAGGGAAGGTCTCATGTCCGCCATAGCCTATCTTAACATGTATCCCTACTACTACAAAAAACCTACCTACCTTTTCCTTCAAAGGGAGTTCATAGCGGACTCCTACCTTCTGATGGGGCTCTACGACAAAGCCCGAGACCTTTTCCTCGGACTATACAGAGACACGAATAGGCTGGACTACCTTCTCAACTTTCTGTATGCGGATGCCCTCTCCTTCGGAGATAACTACGCCCTCCTGAACCAAATAGACGCAGGTTCACTTGTGAAGAAGGCTTACCTCTACCACTTGGTGAGAGCCTTCTACGCCTTCAACGGTGGCAGGTATAAAGAAGCTCTTGAAGACCTACGGGTAGCCCGTAGCATGAACAGATACCTTGAGGAAGACCCCGAGTTTCTCTACAGGTACGCGGTCAGCAGTTTTATGGAAAGGAACTTAAAAGACGCCACCTTTTACTTTGAACAGCTGGACAGAAGAGACCTCTACGATAAATATCAAGGTTCAACCGACTACTACTTAGCCCTCATATACCTGCTAAGCAAAAACTACGCAGATGCAAAAAGAAGGATAGACAAAATGTCCAATATAGAAAGTTTAAAAAACAGGCTTCTACTCTCACAGCTTTGGCTTTTCCCGGAGTTTCTCCAGAAATACCAGGAGGACTACAAAAACTATAAAGAACTTCTCCTGAGGATAGCTTGGAGGGACCTGAACAGCCTTTATTCCATACCTGCAATCCTGGGCTTATACCACTACGCAGTCAAAGAAAGAAGGTTTCAGGATAGGGAGGTTATCAGGCTCAAAGAGCTTAGCCTACCACAGGAGATAGTCTTTCAGGACATAAGGGTGGATAGGAGACCTATGTTGGAAAGCCTTGACAGCTCCTTTCAGAACCTTGACCCCTACGGTGAGAGCGGCGAGTTCCTTATAGAACTATATAGGGTAAACCCCCATAACTATTCTCTTCTTTTCGGTTATGAGAAGTTGTCAAGGGCTGTCCTATATATGGGAAAGCTGGAAATGAGAGAAGTGGCGTCCAGACTAAAAGAGCCTCTCAAAAGCTTTACGGAGGGACAGCTCATGCTCTTGGAGGGTAAAGAAGAGGGGCTCAGGCTGATAGAAAGGGTGTGGAAGGAACTCGCGGGCGAAGATAGACAAGAAGCCCTCTTCCTGATAGGCATATACGGGAAGGATGTAAGGCTTTTGGAAGGTCTGGTAAAAGAAGAGCTTCCCCGAAGGTTAGAACCTTACCTTGAACCTGCCCTTTTGGAGCTGGGAGACTACTACTACTCAAGGAAAGAGTATGGAAGGGCAAAAGAATACTACAGGAGATACTTGGAGATAGCTCAGGATGGGGACCTCTACTGGCTGGTTGCTTACAGGCTTGCGAGGGCAGGACTTTTTACCGGAGACCAGAAAACTGTGGAGTGGGTTGTCAAAAAGGCGGAGGGGAAAGATAATATAATAAGCAGGGTCATAGTAGCATTGTGGGGGTGAAAAATGGAGCTCTTCAAGGGGGTGGATAAGGTTATGCCTTATCTCAACTACGCGTGGAAAAGGCACAAGGTTATACTGAGCAACCTTGCCAATGCGGACACTCCTAACTACAGGACTAAGGAGGTAGCTTTCAGCCTCGAGGAGGGTGGACAGTTAAAAACCACGCGCCCCGAACACCTTAAGCCTGTGAGCTCCGAGAGCTTCAGGGTCTTTGAAGTGAGGAAAAGGCTTTTGGGTAACGACCTGAACGATGTGAGCTTAGAGGAGGAGATGGCAAAACTAAACCAGAACCGCATAGCTTACGAGGTATACATGAGGTTTGCCACAGGAAGCCTTCAAAAGCTAAACAATGTAATAAGAGAGGGTAGGCAATGATGGACCTCTTTAGGACCTTTGATATCTCCGCCAGCGGTATGAGGGCTCAGAGGATAAGGATGAACACCGTTGCCAGCAACCTTGCCAACTTTGAATCCTACAGGGTCACTGGTGAACCTTTTAGAAAACTAGAACCTCTCTTTGAGGCAGTGGAGACGGCGGAGGGTGTCCAGAAGGGTTACGTGCCCGTAAGAGTGAGGGAGATAAGAGAATCGGAGGAACCTTTCAGAGTGGTCTTTGACCCGACAAACCCAAGGGCGGACGCAGAGGGTTTTGTGAGGTATCCTAATGTGGAGCTGGTAAAGGAGATGGCAGACATGATATCCGCCATGAGGAGCTACGAGGCAAACCTAAACGCCTTCAAAACCACAAGAGAGCTCGCCCAAAGGACGCTTGAGCTATGGAGATAAAGGCTATAGAGGGATTTTTAATAGAAGGGGAGAAGGCAAGAAAGCCAAAGGGTGGAGACTTTCTTCAGGAGCTGGGTAAGTTTCTCCACTGGGTAAACAGAGAACAGAAAAAGTCTGAAGCTATAAGGGAGGCGGTTCTGAAGGGTGAGGAGGTGCCCCTTCATCAGATGGTCGTAGAGCTTGAAAAAGCAAGCCTTGCGTTGAACCTCCTCCTTCAAGTAAGGAACAAACTTCTGGAAGCTTTTCAGGAACTAAATAGAATGCAGGTATAAGGAATGGCGGATGTAAGAGAGACCCTTAACAACCTCAAGGAGAGGTTTTTAGCACTTCCCCCGTTGCAAAAGGCTCTTATTATTGCTGTCCCTATACTCACGTTGGGTGTCATACTGACGGTTGCCACCCTTGCAGGAAGACCAAACTATACCCTGCTTTACTCCGGTCTCTCTCAAGAGGATATGTCTGCGGTTATGGCAGAGCTTGACAAAGAGGGTGTTAACTACAAAGTGGGTCAGGATGGGAGGAGCATACTGGTGCCCCAGGAACAGGCAAGAGACATCAGGCTCAAGCTGGCTGCAAAGGGAGTGCCCAGCAAGGGCATAGTAGGTTACGAGGTCTTCGACAAGACGGGTATTGGGGTGTCTGACTTTCAGAACCAAGTAAACTTTAAAAGGGCGGTGGAGGGTGAGCTTGCCAGAACCATAATGAGGATGGGGGGCGTGGAGGATGTGAGGGTCAGCATAGGCATGCCCCAGAAGTCCATCTTCCTACGCGAGGAAGAGGAACCGACAGCAAGCGTCTTTATAAAACTAAAACCCGGTCAGGAGCTTACCTTAGAGCAAGTTAAGGCGGTAAGAAACTTGGTCTCCGCCAGCGTTCCGAGGCTTAAGCCCAAAAATGTGGTGGTTGTTGACGATAGGGGAAGAGACCTAACTGCCATGTTAGAAGAGACAGAGGATTTTGTTAGGGAAAAGGAGCTGAAGTTAAAGCTGGAGTTTGAAAGGAGAACGGAGAAGGAGGTGCAGAGAGCTTTAGAGGAGGTGTTGGGATACGGCTCGGTTAAGGTTAAGGTCTCTGCAGAGCTGGACTTTACCAGAAGGGAACAGAAGGAAGAGTTATACGACCCAGATATGACCGCAGTGGTTAGCCAGCAAAAAAGGAAGGAAAGGTCTACCACCGGTGGCGTGGCAGGGGTGCCCGGGGCGCAGGCTAACGTCCCGCCGGGCGTAGGTGCAATGGCAGGCACGGGGCAGGTCCTTTCAGAGAAGAGCGAGACTATCACCAACTACGAAGTGAGCAAGAAAGAGGTATACACGGTGGACCCAATCATAAAGGTAAGAAGGTTAAGCGTGGGGGTTATCGTGGATGCTAACATAAAAAATCTGGACATAGAAAAGGTCAAAAGGATAGCTACAGCCTCTGCAGGCATAAACCCCCAGAGGGGAGACCTCATCACCGTGGAAGCCTTGCCCTTCCAAAAGCCACCCGTGGAAAAACCACCGCCTCCTTACGAACAATACATAAGGCTTGCCCTACTGGCTCTGCTGGTGCTGGTTATAACTGCGGTATCTATAATTCTTCTTAGAAGGTCTTTGAAAAGGAGAGAGGAAGTTCCAGCGCCTACACTGCCAGTGCCTACAACCCTTGAGGTTATAGAAGGCGTGGAAGAGATAAGGATGAAGGCGGAGAAGGTGAAAGCGGTGGAAGCCATAGTAAAGACTGCAAGGGAAGAGCCCGAAAAGGTAGCAAAGATACTTAAGGGCTGGCTCAGAGGTAAAGGTTAAAAATGGCGGATGAGCTCCTCAGTCAGGAAGAGATAAACCTGCTCCTAAAGGGCTTGGGCAAGGAAGAAGAGAAAAAGAGGGTGGTTGAAGAGGAAAAGGTAAAACCCCTCGACCTTAACCTCTTTGAACACATATCCGCAGGTAGAGTGCCCGGGCTTGAGCTCATATTTGAGAAGTGGATTAGCGGTCTTAGAAGGGGTTTGACCTCTCTTGTGGTGACCATACCGAGTATTTTTAAAGAAAGTGTAAACATAGTAAAGTTCGGAGACTTGGTGACGAAGCTCCCCATGCCCTGTGCCATAGGGCTCTTCAATATTGAACCCCTCAGGGGGGTATGCCTTTTAATCATAGAGCCAAAGCTCGTATACATAATGGTCAGTAGCGTGTTTGGTGGGAGTGCCAAGCCATCCAAGGTAGAGGACAGGGACTTTACACGGATAGAGATAAAGCTCATCCAGAAACTTCTAAACGTGTGCTACCAAGAGTTGGAAATCGCGTGGGGCACAGTTATGAATGTAAAAATAAGCCCTGTGGGTATGGAGACAAACCCAGCACTCCTGACGGTAGCACGGTCAAAAGAAAAGTTCCTCCTCCTTAAACTGTTGGTGGTAATTGAAGGCAGTGAAGGATACATTTACCTTGCCATACCCGACGGCGCTATAACTCCTTATAAGGACATGTTGAAGGGCTCTCCAGAGGTGAGAAGCAAGGGGCTTGATGATGCTATCTTCAGGAGCTTTCAAAAAGTGCCCATAAAATTAGAAGTTCTTCTTGGTGAGGCTTACATAAGCCTTCGTAGACTTATGGAGCTGAAGGAGGGAGATACCATAACTCTTGACAAGCCACTCAGAGAGCCTCTGGAGATAAGGGTAGAAGGTTTACCTAAGCTCTCCGCCTTTCTGGGTCAGCTTGCCAGCAAGAAGGCTCTAAAGATACAGGGCTATTTAAAGAAGGAGGATTAGAATGGAAGAGGAAAGGCGAGAGGATATGAGGGATATGTGGACCTCCGCGCTGAGAGAACAGGAGGAGGCTATGAAAGAGGTTCAATCACCTCAGGAAAGGAGGGAGGAAGAGTTGGGGATGGAGGTCTCTGACAAACTCAAGAGGTATCTGGACATACCCCTTAAGGTGGAAGTGGTAGTGGGCTCTACGGTTTTGACGCTGGGCGAACTCCTGCATCTCACACCAGGGTCGGTGGTGGAGCTGGAGCAGAAGGTGGAAACGCCGGTGGACATAAAGGTAAACGGTAAGCTAGTGGCAAAGGGCGAGATAGTGATAGTGGAGGACAAGTTCGGCGTGAGGATTATAGACATAGTAAACAGAGAAGAAAGGTTGAAAAGGGTGGTGTAACTGTCTGAGGAGTTTTTAGTTATAATCTTTCTCGCCATAAAACGAAAGGAAGAGAGGTGAGCAGAGATGATGGATACCTTTTTTATGGAAAGAGACCCCTACGCACCCATAAGACACTGCTACCCCATAAGCAATGTCCTCTATCACGGCAAGAGCGAGTATCAGGAGATAATGGTGGTGGAATCGCCCCACTTTGGAAGGATACTGGTCTTGGATGGTGTGGCTCAGTGCGATGAAAGGTATGAGTTTATATACCATGAGTTCATGGCACACGTGCCTCTCTACGCCCACCCCAACCCTGAAAATGTGCTCATAGTGGGTGGTGGTGATGGGGGCGTGCTTAGAGAGGTGTTAAAACACCCCGAGGTGAAGAGGGCTGTGCTCGTAGACATAGACAGAGAGGTTATAGAGGTTTCAAAGAGGTTTCTACCAACCATGGCTGTGGCTTTTGAGGACCCGAGGGCTATCATCCTTAATGAGGACGGATACAAATACATACAGGACTACGAAGGTGAGTTTGATGTGATTATAGTAGACTCAACAGACCCCGTGGGCTTTGCCCACGTGCTCACCACAGAGGAGTTTTTCAAATACGTGTTCAGAGCTCTTAAAGAAGGGGGCATTTACGTAGGACAGACGGAGTCCATACACTACCACATAGAGATAGTCCGTAGAATACAGAGGGCGCTTAGAAAGGTCTTCCCCATAGTGGACATTTACACTGCGGTCATACCGGGTTATGCAGGTTACTGGTGGACCATGTCTATAGCCTCAAAGAGGCATCCTGTAAGAGAACCCTCAAGAGAGGTAAAGGTTCATACCAGGCTATACTCCGAGGACATGCACCGGCATGCCTTCCTCCCCCAGAGCTTCTACGAGAAGCTCCTTTCCGGTGAGTATGTGTTCTAATACTTGCCCGTGATGTAGTCCGCAACGGTGGTCGCTGCTATGGAGTGGGGTTTTACCACGGGTTTTAAACCCTGAGCAAGCACGTAGCCTATGGCTTCCTTTAGTATGATGTTGGAGTTATGCTCGGGGTTTGGGTTTATATCAAGGTGGACCTCAAAGGGTCTTTCACCTACCACCTCGGATATCTCAAGGGCGAGGTAAACCGCCCTGCTTACTTCCTCCAATAGCCTATGCCTCAGAGACCTTATGCGAGGAACCCTTTCTATCTTCCAGAATATCTTGGCACCCCTGGAAGAGTCTATGTGAACCACTACGACGGAGACGAAGAGAGTATGGTTCTTTACCTGCCTTGAATCACATCCTACGTAAACCGCAGTCCTTTTTGATGTCCCCCCTATGAACCTTTTAACTTCTTCCATATCCCTTATTAAGGGCATAGGAATATTGTATATCACCTTGATAAAAGGGTTTTGCTCTATACTATAGGAATGCTGGACATGATTATAAACTCCTTCAGAGAGAGTGCGGAGATAAAGCTTGCCTTCATAGAGCTGTATGCGGAGAGAATTCTGGAAGTAGGACAGATAATGGCGAGAGCTCTCGCGGATGGGAATAAGGTGCTCCTTTTTGGTAACGGGGGGAGTGCGGCAGACGCTCAGCACATAGCAGCGGAGATAGTGGGCAGGTTTAGAAAGGAGAGAAGAGCTTTGCCAGCTTTGGCTCTTACCACAGATACTTCCATCCTCACCGCAGTTAGCAACGACTATGGCTTTGAAACCATCTTTGAAAGGCAGATGGAAGCCCTCTGCATGCCTGGGGATGTAAGTATAGGCATAACCACCTCAGGAAGCTCGCCCAACGTGCTAAGAGGGCTTATGAAGGCTCACGACCTTGGCGCTACCACGGTGGCTTTCACTGGCAAGGGGGGTGGTAAAGTGGTTGAGGTAGCCCACTACAGCTTTGTAGTGCCTTCTTACGACACCGCAAGGATACAAGAGTGCCACATAACCCTCGGGCATGTGCTTTGTGAGATAGTTGACAGACTGTTATGAAGGTGCTCCTCTTTGTAAAGGACTCGCCCCCCGCCCTTAAGACCTCGGAGGATGTTGGAGAAATCTTAAGAAGTTTTGGGCTTAATGTGGAGGTTTTCATCAACAATAGAGAGAGAAAGGAAAAGCCAGAGGTTGGGTCTTTTGGTCTTATGGTAGTGGTAGGTGGTGACGGCACCTTTCTGGCGGGTGCAAGGCTTGCCTCGAAGGAAGGCGTGCCCCTTCTGGGGGTAAATCAGGGAAGGTTCGGCTTCCTGACGGAGGTGGAAAGGGAAGAAGTAAAGTGGGTAATAGAAAACCTTTTAAAGGGTAGCATAAAGCCCCAGAAAAGGATGATGTTATCCGCAACCATATTAAGGGGAGCTCAAGAAAAGCACTTAGGCGATTACCTTAACGATGTGGTCATATCCAAAGAAAGCCTTGCGCGGATGGTGGAATTGGAGGTTCTGGTGGAAGGAGAACGGGTGCTCAGGGTTTACGGAGATGGTGTCATACTCTCTTCACCCACAGGTTCTACCGCCTACGCCCTATCCGCAGGAGGTCCTATCTTATACCCCCTTTTAGAAGCCTTGCTCTTTGTCCCCATCTGTCCTCATACCCTTTCCAACAGACCCCTACTTCTGCCCCCTGACTTTGAGGTAAGGCTACTGAACCTCTCGGAGGACCACATGGCATACCTGACCCTTGACGGGCAGGAGGGCATGAGCCTAAAAAAGGGTGATGGGGTGCGAGTTAAAAGGTCAGAGCATTACTGCCTGATGTATCCTAACCCAAAAAGGAGCTTCTTCAACATACTTAGGGAAAAACTAAGATGGGGTTAGATGTGGTAGAGAGGTTTTTAGCCTTCCGTTTCAAAGAGGGGGAGCTCCAGCCCGTGGAAAACCCAAGCATACCAGACTTTCACAGCCTCCTACACATAGACGCTCAGAAGGAAATACTCAAGAGAAACACCCATCAGTTGGTGGCAGGGTTACCTGCCAACGACGCCCTCCTTTGGGGGGAGAGGGGCACGGGCAAGTCATCTCTGGTAAAGTCTTTGCTTGGGTTGTTTGCCTCAGAAGGTCTCCGGATAGTGCAGGTTTACAGGATGGACATAGAACACCTTTCAGAGCTCTATGGGTTGTTGAGAGGCAGGAAGGAGAAGTTTATCCTCTTCTTTGACGACCTTTCCTTTGAGCCCGGAGAAGAGAGCCTAAGAACGCTGAAGTCTATGATGGAAGGCGACATCGAAGAGAGACCACCAAATGTGCTTATTTATGCCACCTCAAACCGGAGGCATCTGATGCGTGAAAGAGAGGAAGAAGAGAGGTTTCCTGAGGAAAGTTACTCGGAGAGGGTCTCGTTGGTGGAACGTTTTGGCATAAGGCTGGGCTTTTTTGCCTTTGGAAAGGAACAGTATCTTTCCATAGTAAGGCATCTGGTAGCCCTGAGGGGCTTAAAGGTGGAAGGAGAAAGGTTAGAAAGATTAGCCCTTCAATGGGCTCTACAAAAAGGCTTTTCAGGGAGGAGCGCAAGCCAGTTTGTAAAAGACCTTGAGGGTTTAATGCTTCTGGGCGGTCTGTAGGATAGAATTTTAGTATGCTCTTTAAGGAGCTCTCCGAGTGCTTTCACAGGCTCGAGCAGACTACCAGCAGGTTGGAGATGGCGGACATACTCAAAGAGCTTCTGGAAAGGGCGGAG